>JANXRY010000118.1 GCA_025356635.1 Gammaproteobacteria bacterium | reverse complement strand
AGCCGCGTCAGCGGCACCGGATAGCGGGCAGCCTTGAGCAAGCGATGCAGGGCGAGGATGCGCTCGTAACGGTCCATGGGCGGAGTTTCGAAGTTCTCGTATCGGATTGACTCTAGAATGGCACCGTCCGCTCCTTCATGTCACGCCCGGGGAACCCCATGTCGAAACGCGCCCTGTCCATCCTTGCCGCCTTTGTTTTCACTGCCAGTGCCCACGCGAGCCCCAAGGAGGACCTGCATGCAGCCTTGAGCAAGTTCCTGGCGCAGACTTCGTTCCGGGGCGACATCGCCGGCAACATGGCCGGCCGGTCTACCCATTCGACCATCGAGTTCCAGGCCCCCGATCGCATACGCGTGACCACCGACGGCCGTCCACCGGTAGTGATGATCGGCAACACCATGTACATGGACATGAACGGTCATGCCATGAAAGTGCCGATGCCGGCCGGCAATCCGATGACGCAATATCGCGACGCGAGCATCCTCGCCCAGCTCGAGCGCGGCATGCTCGTCGAGGACCTGGGCCTGGACAGTATCGGCGGCATGCCGACGCACAAGTACCGCTACACCGTGGAAAAGCCGCAGCCGAGTACCAGCATGATCTGGGTGTCGATGAAGAACGGGCTGCCGATGCAGGTGCAAGCCAGCCACACCGTGATGGGCAAGCCCATCAATACGACCATCCGCTACAGCAAGTACAACGATGCCTCGATCAAGATCAGCGCGCCGAACTGAGCCATGACGGTGGAGCCCGCGCTCGATTTGCAAAAACCCGTCGGCGATGAGGTCAAGCAGACGACCTGCTATATGTGCGCCTGCCGCTGCGGGATCAACGTGCACCTCAAGAACGGCGCGATCCGCTATATCGAAGGCAACCCGAACCATCCGGTGAATCGCGGCGTGCTTTGCGCGAAAGGCTCGGCCGGGATCATGCAGCACTATTCGCCGGCGCGACTGAACAAGCCGCTGCTGCGCGTCGGCGAGCGCGGCCGCAACGAATTCAAGGAAATCGAGTGGGACGAGGCCCTGGCGCTGGCCGCGCAGTGGCTTTCGGAAACGCGCGCAAAGAACCCCGACCGACTCGCCTTCTTCACCGGCCGCGACCAGTCGCAGGCGCTGACCGGCTGGTGGGCACAACAATACGGCACCATCAATTACGCCGCCCACGGCGGTTTCTGCTCGGTGAACATGGCGGCCGGCGGCCTGTACACGCTGGGCGGCAGTTTCTGGGAATTCGGCGAGCCGGACTGGGAGCATTCCAAGTACCTGATGCTCTGGGGCGTGGCCGAAGACCACGACTCCAATCCGATCAAACTCGGCCTGGGCAAGTTGAAAGCACGCGGCGCCAAGATCGTCGCGGTCAACCCGGTACGCAGCGGCTACGGCGCGATCGCCGACGAATGGATCGGCATCCGGCCCGGCACGGATGGCCTGTTCGCCTTTGCGCTGATTCACGAGTTATTGAAGGCCGATCGCATCGACCTCGATTACCTGGTGCGCTACACCAACGCGCATTGGCTGGTGATCAGGAATCCCGGCGGCGCCGACGATGGCTTGTTCGCGCGCGATGCGGAGGGTCGCGGGCTTTGTTGGAACCGCCACCCTCACCCCAACCCTCTCCCGCCAGCGGGAGAGGGAGCAGAGCCCACCACCGCTCCGGCGGGCGTTGATGGCGCAGAGCCGTTCACCTCTCCCACTGGCGGGAGAGGTCGCGCCGAAGGCGCGGGTGAGGGTGGACTCGCGCCAGCCAGCGCCACCGGTGTCTCGCCTGCCGTGGTTGGCGAATACGCACTGCCCGATGGCCGCAAGGTCGTTCCGGTGTTCCACCTCGTCGCCGAGCGCTACTTCGATCCGCAGTACGCACCCGACGCCGTGGCCGAACGCTGTGGAATCCCCGCCGAGACCATTCGCCGCATCGCGCGCGAGCTGGCCGATGTCGCCTTCGAGCAAGTCATCGAGCTACCGATCGCCTGGACCGACACGCACGGCCGCCGGCACGAGAGCATGCGCGGCCGGCCGGTGGCAATGCACGCGATGCGCGGTATCAGCGCGCACAGCAATGGCTTCCACACCTGCCGCGCCCTGCACTTGCTGCAATTGCTGCTCGGCGCGGTCGACACGCCCGGCTCGTTCCGCTACCAGCCGCCGTTCCCGCGACCGATCCCACCCTTCAACCGCCCGGGCAAGACCCGCGGCGCCGACGGCAAACTCGATTCGCCGCCACTCGGCTTTATCCACGGACCGGAAGACCTGCTGGTGGATGCGCAGGGCCAGCCGCGTCGACTGGATCACGCCTATTCGTGGAAATATCCGCTGGCCGTGCACGGCATGCTGCACACGGTGATCCGCAATGCCTGGGCCGGCGATCCGCAACCGGTCGACGTGCTGTTCCTGTTCATGGCCAACATGAGCTGGAACTCGGCGATGAACACCACCGAGACCATACGCTGGTTGACCGACAAGGACGAACAGGGCGCGTACCGGATTCCGAAGATAATCTATTCGGACGCCTATTCCAGCGAGATGGTCGCGTACGCCGACCTCGTGCTGCCCGACACGACCTACCTCGAACGCTTCGATGCGATTTCCCTGCTCGACCGGCCGATCTCCGACGCCGATGGCGCCTCCGATGCCATCCGTCATCCGGTCCTGCACGCGGCGGATCAATCCGAGGGCCGCGACGTGCGCGGCTTCCAGTCGGTGCTGCTCGACCTCGGCGCTCGCCTGAAATTGCCGGCGCTGGTGAACGAGGACGGCACGGCGAAATTCCGCGACTACGCCGACTACATCGTTCGCCACGAACGCGCGCCGGGCGTCGGCCTGCTTGCCGGCTGGCGTGGCGAACACGGCGAACACGAAGGCAAGGGCGCGCCGAACCCGCAGCAGTTGCAGCGCTACATCGAGCACGGTGGCTTCTGGCACATCGCCATTCCGGAATCGGCGCGCTATTACAAAATGGCCAATCGCGATTACCTCGAGTGGTCGGCGAAATTGGGTTTTATCGCCAAGCCGGATGCCGTCGTGTTGCAGCTGTATTCGGAAACCCTGCAGAAATTCCGCCTCGCCGCGCAGGGCCACGGCCCGGTACAACCACCGGATGGAGAACGCGAACGCGTGGCGACCTATTTCGATCCGCTGCCGATCTGGTACGAGCCCTTCGAGGGTACGCAGGTCGCGGTCGACGCGTTTCCGTTGTCGGCGATCAGCCAGCGGCCGCCGTTCATGTATCACGCCTGGGGATCGCAGAATGCCTGGCTGCGGCAGATCACCGCGCGCAATTATCTCTACCTGCATCCGGACACCGCCAAGCGCCACGGTGTCGCCGATTTCGACTGGGTGCATGTCGATTCGCACCATGGCCGCATCACGGTGCAGGCCAAGACCGCCGGCAACGTGCAGCCGGACACGGTCTGGACCTGGAACGCGATCGGCAAGCGCAAAGGTGCCTGGAAACTGGCGCGCAACGCCCCTGAATCGCAGCAGGGTTTCCTGCTCAATCATTTGATCTCGGATATCACCCCGCGCGGTGACTACGCCAATGCCGATCCGGTCACCGGCCAGGCGGCGTGGTTCGACCTGCGCGTGCGCATCAGCAAGGCCGAGGCCGCCGAAGTCTGCGCGCCGCAATTCGAATCGCTCACCGCATCCGATCCGTCGAATGCACCGCTGCGTTATGGCGCGAAGTTCCGGGCCGCGCCATGACCATGCTGCCGCCACCGTCAGCGAAGAAGCTCGGCCTGGTCATCGACCTCGACACCTGCGTCGGCTGCCACGCCTGCGCGGTGGCCTGCAAGGAATGGAACGCCGGTGGCATCGCCGGCCCGCTGACCGACGAGAATCCATACGGCGCAGAACCCGCCGGCGTGTGGTTCAACCGCGTGCACAGCTACACGCTCGACGCGCTTGACGAGCAACCGGAAATGACCCTGCATTTCCCGCGCTCTTGTCTGCATTGCGAAACGCCGGCCTGCGTCAGCGTTTGCCCGACCGGCGCCAGCTACAAGCGCGTCGAGGACGGCATCGTGCTGGTCGACGAGGACAAGTGCATCGGCTGCAAGCTGTGCAGTTGGGCTTGCCCGTATGGCGCGCGCGAGTATTCGGAAGTCGAAGGCGTGATGAAAAAATGCACGCTGTGCGTGGACCGGATCTACAACGAACACATCCCGGAAGAATCGCGGCAACCGGCCTGCGTGCAAGCCTGCCCAACCCGCGCCCGGCATTTCGGCGATCTTGGCGATGAGAATTCGGCGGTGTCGAAACTGGTGGCCGAGCGCAGTGGCGTCGCGCTGATGCCGGAACTCGGTTACGCACCGGTCAATCGCTACCTGCCGCCACGAGCACGACGCGCAGCACCGCCCCCCGCGGCAACGGTTGCTGAAGATAAACTCGACACGCAGCAACTGCCGTCCCTCCTGCGCTGGCTCGACCGCTCCCTGAGCCGCTGACATGCATCCTGCCTTCTCGGTCATTTTCTTCACCACGATGTCCGGCGCCGGTTACGGGCTGTGGTTCTGGCTCGGCATCGGCGGGATGCTCGGATCGCCGCTGCCACGCTTGCCCGCACTGGTCGTGCTGGCGCTCGGTTTCATCTTTACCAGCCTCGGCCTGCTCAGTTCGACCCTGCACTTGGGCCAACCGTTGCGGGCGTGGCGCGCGTTTTCGCAGTGGCGTACGTCGTGGTTGTCGCGCGAAGGCGTGGCGTCGATGGTCTGCCTGCTGCCGGCGCTGGGATTCGCAGTAGTGATATGGCGCGGACAGGATGCGCGACTGTTCGGCGTAATGCTCTGGGCATTCTCGCTTGCGACCGTGGCCTGCACCGCGATGATCTATGTCTCGCTCAAACCGATCCCGGCTTGGCGGCACGCGTTGGTGCTGCCCGGATACTTGCTGTTTGCGCTACTCGGCGGCGGCCTGGCCTACGCCGCAGCACGCGCCTGGGCCGGCATGGCAATCGATAACGATGTCGGCGTGGTAGCCATGGCCGGTTGCTTCGGCCTGTGGCGGATGAAGCGACGCTACTGGCAAGACATCGATCATGGCGCGCTTCCCGCGACCCGCGCCTCGGCACTGGGCCTGCCTGCGAATCGCACCGTGCGGGTTTTCGAACATCCGCACACCGAAGCCAACTATCTCACCAAGGAAATGGGTTTCGTGCTGGCGCGCAAACATTCGCGCAAGCTGCGCTTGATCGCGGTTGTCATGTTTGCCGGCGTGCCAGGGCTGTGCGCATCGCTTGTCTGGCTGCTACCGCATCTCAATGCCGCACCCTGGCTGGTGATCGCGGCCGTGTCGGCCTTGCTCGGCGCTTTCGTCGAGCGTTGGCTATTTTTTGCCGAAGCGAAGCACGTGGTGACGCTGTACTACTGAGCCAGACCCAGCAACTCGCCGGCGCCGCGCACCATCAGTTCCGCCGCGACCAACCGACCGAGGCCTTCCGGATCACGGGCGCGGCCGACTTCATTGGCACGCACGCAGCGGCCGGTCTCGGCCGAACCGACCAGGCCTTCGAGCGATAGAATGCCGCCAGCGAGCGTGGCGTAGGCGGCGATCGGCACGTGGCAACTGCCGTGCAACTGCCGATTCATCGCCCGCTCGGCTTCCACGCAGGTGCGGGTGGCGGCATGATCGAGCACCGACATCAAGGCCATCGTGGCGGTATCGCCGTCGCGACATTCCACCGCGATGGCGCCCTGCGCTACCGCCGGCAACCAACCCGGCGCTTCCAACCGATGGCGAATGTGGTGGGACAGGTCGAGTCGATCGAGCCCGGCGCAGGCGAGAATGATTGCGTCGTATTCGCCGGCTTCCATCTTCGCCAGGCGCGAGTTGACGTTGCCGCGCAGGTCGAGCAACTTCAGGTCCGGGCGGCGCGCGCGTAGTTGCGCTTGCCGGCGCAAGGATGAGGTGCCGACGGTTGCGCCGACAGGCAAGTCATCCAGATCGGTATAGCGTTTGGAGATGAACGCATCGAACGGGTCGGCGCGCTCCAGGATCGCTGCAAGATCGAATGGACCGTCGAGCACCATCGGCACGTCTTTGAGAGAATGCACGGCGGCATCGGCCACGCCCTCGAGAATCGCCACTTCCAGCTCCTTCAGGAAGAGTCCCTTGCCGCCGATGTCGGACAATGGCCGATCGAGGATTTTGTCGCCGCGCGTGCTCATCGGCACGAGTTCGACGGCCAGGCCGGGATGCGCGGCACGCAGGCGAGCCGCCACATGTTCGGTTTGCCAGAGCGCGAGCGCGCTTTTGCGGGTGGCGAGGCGTAGTTTCGTCATGCGGTCATTATCGCCGGAATTGCGACCGTCGCGGACGGTATCCGCTCCGACGTCGTTGGCGGCGCTAAGTCGGAGCGGATACCGCCCGCAAGACAGTCGCGTTCACAGGTGCTTCAATTTTTCGCGCAGGCCCGGCAGGCAGCGCCGGCTCACTTCCAGCCGCGCTTTGCCGTGGCGCAGCGACACCAGCACGCGGCCGTCCGGCTGCCGTTGCAGTTCCTGGAACTCCTCGATCGCCACCAGGCAATTGCGGTGGATGCGCAAGAAGCGGTCGGCGAATTCCAGCTCAAGTGATTTCAGCGATTCCTCGATCAGGTCTTCGCCGCGCGCATGCTGGACCATGACGTACTTTTCCTCGGCCAGCAGGTAATGCACGTCCTCGATCGGAATCAGTCGCAGGTTGCCGCGCAGGCGCGCCGACAGATGGCTGCGCTGGCGGTCTGCCGGCGGTAGTGACCGTATCGGCGATGTCCCGGCACGATGGCGACGGGCGCGATCGAGCGCTTCGATCAGGCGCTCGCGCCGCACCGGCTTGACCAGGTAATCGACGGCGGCCGCTTCGAAGGCTGCCAGCGCGTGTTCGTCGTAGGCGGTGCAGAACACGATCGCCGGCGGCGATTCAATCTGGGCCAAATGCCGCGCGGCTTCCAGGCCATCCATCACCGGCATGGCAATGTCCATCAACACTGCGTCCACGGCCAGTGCCTGCGCTTTTTCAACTGCATCGCGGCCGTTCTCGGCCTCACCGGCAATTTCGATGTCCGGCAGGTCGGCCAGCATCGTCGCCAGGCGGGCACGAGCCAGCGGTTCGTCATCGGCGATCAGCAGCTTCAAGGCAATGACTTCATGGCAGTATCTTCATGGCAAGGGCAAGCGCACTTCGCAACGATAGTAGCCGTCGCGATATTCGCCCGTCATCTTCGCGGCGCAGCCAAACTGATAGGCCAGGCGCTGCGCGATCGATTCCTGCGCGTGACCATTGCCGGCATCGCGCTCTCGCGGCGGCAGCGCCGGATTCACCACTGACATGCACAGCACATTGCCTTCGATGGCGACACTGACGCCGATCTCGCCGCCAGCGGGCAGTCGGGCGACGCCATGCACCACGGCGTTCTCGACCAGCGGCTGCAGGATCAGGCGCGGCAATGGCAGTGACTTCGGGATGTCGTCTCCGATCTCCCAGCGTTGTTGCAATCGGTCGCCGAAGCGCAGGGCTTCGATGGCGAGATAGCGCTCGGCCAGGTGCAGCTCCTCGGCGAGCGTCGAAGCGTCACGCTCGCTACCCAGGGCGGCGCGGAACAGTTCCGACAAATCCTCGACCACGCGCTCGGCGGTGTCGGGATCGCGACGCACCAGGCTGGCGATGGTGTTCATCGAATTGAAGAGAAAATGCGGACGGATTCGCGCCTGCAAGGCATCGACCTGGGCCTTGGCCTGCGCCTGCACCTGCGCCTGCCACTGCTCGCGCACGTAAAAATAACGCAGCGCCAGTGCCGCGATCAGCACCGCCAACGCGGCCACGCTGGCAGCGAAGCGCCACTGATCAGCGGCAGGCAGGGTGTAACCGAGGCCGAGCCCCATATCGATCTGTTGCACGCACCAGGCGCCGAACGCGGCGACCACGAGCGGAAGCAAGGTGGCAGCGCCGAAGGCGAGCGCGGCCGGTAGCCGATCGATCATTGGCTTGGCTTTGCAGTAGATCACCGCCAGGGTCAGGGCCAGCCATAAAGCGAATACGCTCGCAGCGATGAATTCCTGCGCGCTCCAGCGCTGCGCATGGGTCGGCGCAAGCGCGATGATCACCACCACCAGCTCGGTGATCCCGAGCACGGCAGCGATCCGCGGCATGCGGCAGAAATCGGGGAACCAGGGCTGGCGGGGGGCGGCCATGGCCCCAGTATCGGTCAGTCGCCGGCGAAACGCAGCGCCAGCCAGTCACCCAGATCGCGCACTTCCTCGGCGCAGACGCTGTGACCCATGGGATAGCGGTGCCAGGCCATTGGCACGCCGAGCGCCAGCAAGGCGTCGCGGCTGCGCTCGCCCAGCCCCAGCGGCACCACCGGGTCCTGAGCGCCATGGCCCATGAAGACCGGCGTGGCCCGCCCGGCAACGGTGCTTTCGGAGGCGGTCTGCGCCAGCAAGGGCAAGTAGGTTGAAAGCGCGACGACGCCCGCCAGGCCGGCCTCGCGACGCAGCCCCGCGGCCAGCGCGATCGCGCCGCCTTGCGAAAACCCGATCAGGATCGTGCGCGCGGCCGGCACGCCGCGGTCGCGTTCGCGTGCAATCAGCGCTTCGATTTCCCGAATCGATTCGCGCACGCCGGTTTCGTCGGCGCGCTGATCGATCGACTGGCTGACGATGTCGTACCAGGCGCGCATCGGCACGCCGCCGTTGATCGTCACCGGCCGCACCGGCGCATGCGGAAATACAAACCGAATGCCCGGCCAGTCGCGGCGCACCAGCTCGGGCACGATCGGTGCGAAATCGTTGCCGTCGGCGCCCAGGCCATGCAGCCAGACGATGCTCCAGGCAGGCTTGGCGCGGGTTTCGTGTTCGATGGTCGGGAGCATTGCCGAAGGCATCCGATGGGAGTTGGGCGCGCAGTGTAGCAACGGTTTCACGGCGACTGGCGCCGGTTCGCTGGCGTCGCCTAGAATGCGCCATGGCCCTGATCGCACGCCGCTCCGCTTCCGACACCGGCAAGGCTATCGCTGTCCACGAAGGCAAACGGACCATCGCCTCGCTGGGTTGGGCGAGATTTTCCTCGCTGGCGGAAGATTCACCGTGGCGTCGCTGTATCGGCGCGCTCGACATTCCATCAGCACCGGAAACGCTGGCGGTGATCCACTCGCTCTGGTTCGATGCGGTGGCCTGCCCGGGCGATGCGGCGCAGTTGCTGTTCGATCACCTGATTGACGCGCTGCGCAGCGCAGGAATCGAGATCGCGCTGTTGGCGACCCCTGCGCACCTGGCCAGCCATGCCGAGATCCTCGGCTTTCGTCGCCTGGGTGAAATTTTCCACGACGACGACGGTCCGCGCTTACCGATGGCCCTGGTCATCGGCGACTGGGCGCACCTCACGCGGGTGCGCTCACCGCTATTGCCCGCCGCACAAAAGTATCCGCCGAATTTCGAACTACCCGACTGGTTCGACCATCGCCTGTATGAATACCATCGGCCGGCCGGCATTCGCGCCCAACGCGCGGATGTTTTCCTGCACAACCTGGCGACGGCGTGGCAACTTTCCACTGCCCCGTTGCTCGAAGACCTTGCCGGCGAAAACCTCGGTTTTCTACATTCGTTCGCACAGGCAGTCACCGCCCCGCCCGGGCAGACTTTGCTGCGCAAAAACGATAATGACCGGGATCTGTACCTGATCCTGGACGGCGCAGTGGAAGTGTCCGATTCCATTCGAAACCGTCGGGAAGTGCTGGCCACGCTCGGCGCCGGGCAGATTTTCGGCGAAGGCGGGTTTTTCGCAAGGACGCCGCGCAGCGCCGACATCACCGCGATCGTGCCGACGCAACTACTGGTGCTGGCACCGGCGGCCTTCGATCTGCTCGGCCGTGAGCATCCCAACGCGGCGATCCAGATATTGCAGGCACTCGGCCGCACCTTGTGCCTGCGCGTTTATGCCGGGGTTGCGGATTGAAGCAGTCCACTATTACCGCGAAGTTTCCCACGAAGCGCCGATCCCGTTCCAGGCAGCTGTCCTTAACCGGTCCGCTCAGTGGCGCCAAGCGCAGCCTCTACAGTGATTTCCTGCTCCAGGCCCGATCAACCCATCCGGCCGTCCGGGAAGGTATAGTTTGTCGGGCACAGGCCGGTGCCCGGCCACGAATCGCGGAGAGATGTGATGGGACTTATTCAAGCAGTGGCGGGTGCAGTTGGCGGCATGCTCGCCGACCAGTGGAAAGACTTCTACACGGTTCCGGACAATTTGCCGCCGACCGCGGCGCTGTTCGCCGCAGTACCTCACGGCACCAACGCCGGGCGCGGTTCGAATACCAAGGGTTCCTCGAACATCATCACCAACGGTTCGAAGATCGTCGTTCCCGAAGGTTATGGGCTGCTCCTGTTCCAGGACGGCAAGATCACCGGCTTCGCCGCGGAGGCGGGCGGGTACGAATGGAAATCGGACGACATCAACTCGAAGTCGATCTTCGTCGGTGATGGTCTCGTCGATTCGCTCATCAGGCAAAGCTGGGAGCGTTTCAAGTTCGGTGGTCAGCCCGGTTCCCAGCAAGCGGCCTTTTTCGTTTCGCTGAAAGAACTGCCGGACAACCGCTTCGGCACGCAATCCGAAATCTACTGGGACGACGCCTTCCTGAACACGCAGGTCGGCGCGGTGACGCGCGGCTCCTACACGTTGAAGATCGCCGATCCGATCCTGTTCGTGAAGAACTTCGTGCCGGCCACGTATCTCCAGCCCGGCCAGGTCTTCGATTTCACCGACATGGACAACGCCGCCGCCAGCCAACTATTCAACGAAGTGGTTGGCTCCCTGGCGCCGGCCTTCAGCCTGTACTCGAACGACCCCGCCAAGGGCAATCGCATCACCAAACTGCAGCAGGATTCGGTGGGTTTCGCCAAGAGCCTGTCCGATGCGGTGGAGAATGCCTACCAGTGGAAGTCCGATCGCGGCCTCGTCATCGCCAAGACCGCCATCGTTTCCATCGAATACGACGCGAACACGCGGGAATTGCTCAAGACCGTGCAACGTGCCGACGCGCTGACCGGTGCGCGCGGCAATGCCAATCTGCAGGCCAGCGTCGCTGCGGGCATGCAAGCGGCGGGCGAACACGGCGGTGCAGCGGGACTCGTGGGCCTGGGCATGGCCTCGGGCATGGTCGGCGGCCTCGGCAGTTTGCAGCAGCCGGCCGCGCCGACGGCCGAGGACCCCGTCGCCAAGCTGAAGAAGGCCAAGGAGATGCTCGATCTCGGCCTGATTACGCAGGCCGACTTTGACTCGCTCAAGGCCAAGGTGCTGGGTCTGTAGGCCGCTAGCGGGACAACCACCATGTCGAACTCAAATGGTCCGCCGCCGGTGCCGCCATACACCGGCCCCGGCTCGCCGCAGGACGTGCCGCCAGCTCCTGGCAGTTCGCCGATCGACCCGGCCACGCTGCCCGGTCCGATACGCGACGAAGTGTTGGCACCCGACCCGGTCGCCATCGACACGTCCGCCGACGAACTTAAGGACGGCCTCAACCGCTGCCCGAAGTGCGGCGCGACCGATATCCGGCAAAAGCCCGGCAGCGACCTGTTGGTTTGCCAGTACTGCCGCCACGAATGGCACGGCGAGCGGGTTGAGGAGGAATTCGGGCTCGGCGAGGGCATCGACAAGCTCCAGGGCACGGTCATCGCGTCCGGTGCGCAGGACATCGCGGCCGACACCGCCAGCCTGATGACCTTCAAGTGCACCGGCTGCGGCGCCGAGGTGATGGTCAATACCGAAACCGCCATGACGGCGCGTTGCCACTGGTGCCGCCACGTTTTCGGCGTCAACGAGCAGGTGGCGAATGGCGCGGTGCCCGACGCGGTGTTGCCTTTCCACATCAAGAAGGAGGATGCGGTCGCGCGCATCCGCCAGTTCGTGGACAAACGACGCCTGTTCGCGCTGAAGGCATTCAAGGAACAGTTCACGCCCGAGAACGTCGGCGCCGTCTACCTGCCGTACATGATCGTCGACGGCAACACGAGCGCCGATGTCGTCGGCCAGGGCGAGATCGAGACGCGCGAATACACAACGGGTTCCGGCAACGACAAGAAGACCTACTACGATGCCGATGTGTACAAGGTGGAGCGGCACGTGGACTTCACCGTGGATGATCTGCCGCTGGAATCTTCCAAAGCACGCGGCAACCTGGACACGAAGACCAACACCAACAACATCATCAACACGATCCTGCCCTTCGACACCAAGAATGCGGTCAAGTGGAACGCGTCCTACCTGGTGAGCGTGAGCTCGGAGAAGCGCGACCTGGACGTGGAAAAACTACGGCCGCGCCTGGAGGACGAGTTACTTTCGATCGCCCGCGCACAGGTCCAGAAATCGGTGGCCAAGTACGACCGGGGCGTTCGCTGGGAACAGGAACACCTCAGCGTACATGGCACGCGCTGGGTGTCGATGTACCTGCCGGTATGGCTCTATTCGTACCACCAGCCGGGTCCGAACGGCGGCATGCTGCACTACATCGCCGTCAACGGTCGCACCGGCGAGACCATGGGCAGCGTGCCGGTGCAGCAGTGGAAGCTGCTCATGGCCGCGCTTACCGTTGGCACCTTCCTCGAAGGCATTGCCATCTGGATCGTGGGGAACATGTCATGAGCGACGATGGCGGACTGTCGATCCTCCTGCTCGGCCCGGCCGGTGCAACCGGGCTGTATTGGTTCTTGTACCGGTACTACCGCAACACCGACAAGTCGCACGACTTCGAACACGAAACCGCTGTCGTGGCCAAGCCGGTGACCGGCTCGGACGAGAAGGTTGACGAGGTGAAGGGAACGCGGGAAAAGCGCATTGCCGGCGACAACGTGAGTGAGTACCGTAAACGCGTACAGCGTAATAGCAGTTAGGCCGCCAACGAGGTCCTGGCACGAGAAACCTGTTGGAGCAGGATCTTGTTTGCACGGCCAAAGCAGATGCTACTCACGCTACGGCGCAATCCTGTCTGCGTCACCAGGGTGAGCGGCGGCGTGGTGGGAGCGATTTCTCCTTGGTCTGGAGAATCGCCGGACTGTTTGGTGGGCCCACCAGGACTCGAACCTGGAACCAAGGGATTATGAGTCCCCTGCTCTAACCAATTGAGCTATAGGCCCGCTAGTTGCGC
>JANXRY010000102.1 GCA_025356635.1 Gammaproteobacteria bacterium | reverse complement strand
CCGAATCCAGAGCCAGCGACGCATGTTGCGGCACGGTCACTTCAATCACACTGGGTTCGGCCTGGTTGCTCTTGCCCCAGAGATTCCAGCCATGGCTCTCGGGATATTTGACTTCGATGCGCAGCGAGGTGGCATCGCCCTCGACCAGCAACTTCTCGACGCCAGCGCCCAGCGTGCCGGTGATACGCACCTGCGGCTGCGCCCAGGTACGAACGACGATACGACCCTTGAGGTTGTCGATGCTGACCTGGCCATCGGCATTCAAGGAATGCGTCTGGTTGATCGGCGTGCCGGCCCAGGCAGAAGCGCTGGCCAACAGGCCGAGCAAGCCCAGCTGAAAAATGGAACGGGGAAACGAAAGTGACAACATGGCGAACTCCTGGGGAATGATCAGCCGGTAACCGCGCGCTGGGTCAGCGCCAACCGGCGGGAATACGTCTTCTGCAATTGTTCGAGCAGGAATACCGAGCGGGGATCGGCGGCGATGGCACGATGGATCTCGACCAGGCTGCGATCGAGCGACTGCAGGCTCGGACGGTAGACCGGAGAAAGTGGAGCTCCATCGAACTGCCGCAAGGCGGCCTGGTATTCGTCACTGATCGCACGCGTTTGCGCCTTGACGATGGCGGCGTCCGGATCGGCGGCAACCGAATTGGCTGGTGGTGCCCGCCAGAGCAGGCCCGCCGCCAGCAACAGCGAGGCAGCGATGGCTAACTCCGCCAGCCAGCGGCGCGGCGTCCGCGTGCGCTGCGGGCCAATACCCGCGGCAATTTTCGGCCACAGGTCATGCGGCAGCTCGAGCTCGCGCGGCAATTGCCGCAGCTGCCAGCGCAGGTCAGTCTCGGTCATGGTCTTCTCCCAGCCGCGCCCGCAGCAAGCCGCGCGCGCGATGTAGTTGTGCTTTTGAACTACCTACCGCCATGCCCAGTTCGCCGGCGATTTCCTCGTGCTTCCAGCCTTCGATGTCGTAGAGCACGAGCACGGCGCGGGCGCGCTCAGGCAGCGTTGCGATCACGCGCTCCAGATCCAGGCGTTCGCGGGTCCGCTGGCCGGCGGTATCAGCCGATGCCTGCCATTCGAGCGCCGCATCGTCGACTTCCAGATCCTGCCCGCCCCGGCGACTGCGCAGTTCCATCAATGCCGTATTCACCGCCAGCCGATGTAGCCAAGTTGCGAAGGCACTCTGGAAACGGAATCCCGGCAGTGCCTGCCAGGCCCGGATGAAGGCCTCCTGGACCAGATCCTCGGCGCGTGCAGCGTTGCCGCCGGCCAGGCGCCAGACCAGGGCATAGACCCGGCGGGAGTGCTTGCGGTAAAGCGCCTCGAACGCGCGCGCATCACCGCTGCCCGCCGCCCGGACCAGAGCTTGGTCATCATCGGGCGCGGCCAGAGCCGGTTCGTCGTGCAACGGCGCGTCCAGGGTCATGGCATGGGTGAGCATACGGTCTGTGATGCCAGCCCGGGCGCCAGGGTTTAAGGCTTTCGGCTATTCCCCTAGTAATGCCCGCAGCGGTGCCAATTGCGCGGCGTAACGTTGCCAAGCATCGATGCTGCGGCGGTGGATCGGCTCGCGCACCTGCATGCTGCTGGCTGTAGTCACCGGCAGCGGATTGGTCGCGACATCGGACAACCCGGGGAGCAAAGCCAAACCGCAGTGCGCCAGCAATCGCTGTGTCACCGCCTCCGGCGCTTCGACCAGGTCCTGGTATTCGATCGTAAGCAGCCTGCCCGCAGCCAATGTCTGGTAATGCTGCATCAGTCTGGAATAGTTACGGTAGTGGGCCGCAACATCTTCCAGCGCGTAGCTGTAGGTGTAGCTGCCGTCGGAAAAAAATTCCTTCAGGTTGGAAAAGCAGCTATCCATCGCGCTCTTGCGGACATGGATGATCCGCGCCGCCGGAAACGCCTGCAGGATCAAGCCGACCAGCCAGAAGTTGCGTTGGTTCTTGTCGGTGACGTAAGCACGGCCCTGCCGGCGCCAGCGGATTCCGTCCAGATAACGCCGCGCCAACCCGGGGCGCGACAACGAGTCGAACTTTTTCAGCAGCGCAGGGCTGACCTCGCCCGCGCTGTAAGTATCCAGTTCAATCTGCAGCGAACTGGGTAGCATCGTCAGCTCGCCGCCGGCGCTGACCTCGGGATGCTTGCCGAGGATTCGCTCCACCAGAGTCGTGCCCGAACGAGGCAAGCCGACGATGAAGATCGGCGCCGGCTCATCGCCTGTGGCCGGCTCGGCGGCATTGCCCGGCACGGGAAACTGCCGTATCAGCTCGGCCACTATCGCGGACTCGGCGGCGGCGTCGTAACGCCGGGACGCTCGCTGGAGCTGCATGGCTTCGGCCAGGGCCGCCCACGCGCCCGCCGTGTCGTCGGTCCGATCCAGTTCCTTGAACAGGGCGTAGCCCAACATCACCCGCTGGCGATTCCTGACCGATGCATCCCCGGCCGTCGATTGCACTTCCCGCTGCGCCCGGCGGATCTGGTCTATGCGCAATGGCGAATCGTCGGGCAGGCGCAAACCAGCCAAGGCCAGCAAGGCTGGCGCGTAACCGGGTGCCCGGTGCAAGGCACGTTCGTAGCCTGCTTTCGCCGCCGCAACATTGCCCTGGTATTTGTACAGATCGCCGGACATGACGCTGGCCATCGGCATTTCCTGCGCCAAGCCACCAGCCGCCAGCAAGAACTGCTGCGCTTCGGCGATGCCATCAATCCGCAGCATCTGTTCGGCGGCGGCGATGCAGGCACCTGGATCGCTATCGTTGCCAATCGCATCCCCGACCAGCAAGCGCCGGGCCGCTTCGTCTGCGCCGAGGTTGATCAGGCTCCTCGCCACCAGCAGTCGTTGATTCAACGCAGCGCCCGCCGCGCTTTGTGCTGCTTGCAGTGCGTGCTGGAGGCTGGCCTGGACGCGCCCTTCGCGCAGCGCGATCTCGGACAACAGCCAATGCGCGAAGGCCAGGCTGGCGGGATCGCGCAGCAGGGCTTCACAGGCAGCCCGGGCCGCGGGCAGGTTGCCGCTGGCGAAGTAGCGTTCGGCCCGTTCGCGTTTCCTGTCCATGGCAATTCCTCCGGAGCGTTTGCCCCTGCTCAAAAAAAGCGGCCACCCGAAGGTGGCCGCGAATCGAAGCGTTGGTTGCTGGAACTGGATCAGTACTCGAAGCGCACCACGAACTGCACCGAGCGTGGGGCCTGGTAGGAAGACGGCAATCCGTAATTCGGGTTGACAGTGGTCAAATCGCCCTTCACTGCATCTTTCACTTCGTTGTATTCAGTCACGGTATGGCTGTTGAACACGTTGTACACATCCACCTCAAGGGTCAACTTTCCGTCCGTAATCTGAGGCATGTAGGCGATCTGTGCATTCAGGTTCTTGACCCAGGGAGTCCGGCCCAAAGAACCGCGTTGCGTCAAGACACCCAAGCAATAGAACGAAGACGCCGAGGTGTAGGAACCCGAGCCACCAACACCGTTAGGATCATGACCATAATCGGGTACGGTGGTGGGGACGAAGCCTTGGCAGCTGCGCGGCCGGCCCGACTCAACCACGAGATTGCCGCCGATACGCCACTGATCGTTAATGCTGTAGGTGCCGAACGCCTTGATCACGTGGGTACGGTCGTTGGGCAGGTAACCCTGCGAGCCGTTCTCGAACGAGGCGAAGTCGAAGTCCTGGGTCAGGCCAGCATCTTCCTGATTCAGCGTGGAATTGACGTAACCCTCAACGTTGCCGGTGCTGCGCGACCAAGTGTAGGAACCCTGCATGGCCCACTTGTCGGACTGCTTCTCCCAGAAGAACTCCAACGCCTTGTAGTCACGCTTGTACTTGGGCAGGTTGAAATAGCTCGCAGCCACATGGTTGAGCGTGTACACGCCGGTATTGTCCAGATCCAGCGAGGCGGTCACGTCCTTGCCCGGATTCAGGATGAAGCATCCTGCAGCCGTTGCCGGGTCATAGTTGAGATGGCCGGTGGCGTGGGCGTAGTTGTAGAAGGCATGCCAATCGCAGTAATCGTCCATGCCGCTACCGACCGAGCGATAGATGGCGCGCATGCCACCCGTCCAGCCATTACCGAAGTCCTTCTGGAAGCCGGCGATGAACTCATCCTGATACATCGGGCTGAGGTTGGCATCGGCCACCGTGCTCGGATCCGGCGTAGTGCCGGCCGTAACCGTGTCGCGAGTACCGATCTGGGTACCCAAGGTCGGAGCTGCGGTGGTCGGATCCACTGCCGTGTAGAGGTAGAACTCCTGCCAGAACGTTTCCGCGCCGCTGGCACGGATATTGGTGTTGTTGGCAACCGGAATGTAGTAACGGCCGGCATTGCCGAACACTTTCAGGGTGGAGTCACCGTTCACGTCCCAGGAGAAGCCAAGCCGCGGGGCCCACAGGTCGGTGGCCTTGATGAAGCTGGCGCCGGCGGCATTCTTGTTGTCGAAGGCCTCGCGACGCAGGCCGCCGTACAGAGTCCAGTTGTCACTAACATGCCAACTGTCTTCCAGGTAGAACGCGGTGTCCTCGGTGGAATAGGAACCGGACGGGCTGCTGAAGAAGCGCTTGCGCACGTAGTGCGTACCGGCCGCAACGGCGACGCCGTTCACTGTGCCGGTCGAGATGCGGTAGCGATAATAGGCGCCACCCGAATAGGTCACGCCGGCATTGGTGGAGACGACCTTGGCAGTGTCATAACCGGCCCGGATGGTGTGGTCTCCGAGCACCCATTCCAGATCGATACGGCCGGCCTTGCGCTTATCCGTATTATCAGGCGCAAACGGATCGAGCACGGTGAAGTGGTTCTGGTCCCAGCAGCCGGCATAGGTCAGGCCGGGAGTGGTATAGACCGCTGGGCAGAGTGCCGCGGCAGTATCGGCCGAACTCGTCCGGCCAGTCAGGTTCTTGACTTGACCATACTGTACCGAGAGAGTCAGGTTGTCGGTCAGATAGCCGGTGTACTTGCCGATATAGACTTCACCACCACTCTCAAACGTGCTGCGCGCGCCAACGCCATCGTGAGTGCTGGAGTAGTCCGAGGCACTTTGATACAGGTAGGAGGTTGTCTTTTCCTTGTTCGAGATCGCCGTGAACTCGAGGACATTGCTGTCGTTGATATTCCAGTTCAGCTTGATGATGCCGTGCGGGGTAGTGTTACTGCTCTTGGTGCTGATTGCTTGGCCATAGCTATCACCGGAGTTGTCCTGGCCGGAGATCTCGGCAAAGATGAACAGGCGATCCTGAATGATCGGACCACTCATCCAGATATCAAACTCTTTGCTGCTGTTCTGACCGGGCACTGAGTTACCAAGGAATGCCCCAGTAGAATCATAATTACCTACAGAAGGATCGCGGCCGTATCTGCCCGGAGTCACGTAGATTGACGCGCCCGCATGCCAATCGTTGGTGCCGCTCTTGGTGACCAGGCTGATCACGCCACCCAACGAACGACCATATTCGGCGCCGTAGCCGCCGGTCTTGATCTGCTCTTCTGAAATCGCATCGAAGGGCAGCGTGGCATAGGACAGCAGGGTATGGAGATTGGTGACGTCGAAACCGTTGATGTAATAACCATTCTCGGCCACCGACGCGCCGCCGAACGAGGCCAGCTTGCCGCCGCCCAATCCGCTGTCGCCTTTCACCGTGCCGGGAGCCAGCAGGGCCACGGCGCTCGGATCACGTCCAACCGGGAGCACCTGAATCTGGGCCGCGGAGAACACGGTCGACGATTCGACCGAGGAAACGTCGATCGGGTTGATCGCGCCGCCGCCGACAACAGTCACTTCACCGATGTTGGCTGCTTGGCCGACCGACAGGTCGACCTGCGAACCGGTGCCGACGCGCACGTTAACATTGCGGGTGACGCCATCGCTGGTGATCTTGTAATTACCCGGAGCCAGCTGCGAAAAGCTGAAACGGCCACCGGCATCGGCAGTCATTTCGCGCTTGGCGCCAGTGGAAGGGTTCTCGATGGTGACGGTGGCGCCGCCCTTGGCGGAACCGAACACGGAACCCACGGAACTCTGGGCGAGAACCAGGGACGATGCGAAGCACATGCCGAGCGCGACGCTCAGTGCAGTTCGCTTCAGACCTTTATTGATCTTGGAAGCCATTTGTTAACCCTCATAATAGGGACAAGGAAACGGAAAGAGACGTCAACGCTCACGGCATGACGGGTCGAATATAGCACGAAACAATTCCTTAACAACATAGATTCAGGTCAAGAACTTGCCCCGCTGCGGCATCTACGAGAACCGCGTGGCTTCCCACTAAAAACACATTAATTCAATTAGTTGCCGAATTTCTAGCCGCCAGCTTCACCGTGTTGGCATGGATGTCTACAATGTCCTCAACCGCCTCGGCGTAGCCCCCGGCCATGCAGACGGCGACCGCCAGACCCTGCCCCCGGCAGGCCTCCAGAACCTGTTGGTCGCGCTGGGCCAAACCGGCTTTTGTTAAGGCCAGACGGCCCAAGCGGTCCCTGATGAACGGGTCCGCGCCGGCAAGATAGACCACGGCATCGGCGCGGGCGCGCTGGATCGCTGCCGGCAAGTGTTCTGCGAGCAGATCCAGATACTCGGCATCACCACAACCGGCTGACAGTGCCACGTCAAGGTCGGAAACGGGCTTGATCGCCGGGTAGATCCCAGCCGAATGCATTGAAAAAGTGAACACGCTGTCGTCATCGGCGCACAGTTCGGCGCTGCCATTGCCTTGGTGCACATCCAGATCCACCAGCAGTACTCGCTTGGCCAAGCCCCGTTGCTGGACGTAACGCGCGGCGATCACCGCGTCGTTGAACACGCAATACCCGCCACCGCGATCGTAGGCCGCGTGATGGGTGCCGCCGGCCAGGTTGACGGCGATGCCGTCGCCTTCGAGCGCGGAGCGCAGGGCCATCATGGTGCCGCCCGAAGAACGCCGGGACCGCTCCACCATCGCGGCCGACCACGGAAATCCAATGCGGCGCATGTCCGTTTCCACGCCGATGCCGGAACTCATGCGCTGCACGTAGTCGGCGTCGTGCACGCGCAGCAAGTCTTCGTCGCTGGCCGCAGGCGGCTCGATCAGTTCAATGCCCCAGGCCTGGGCGTGCTCGCGAACGCGCTCGTACAGTAGCTGGTACTTCGGCATCGGGAAGGCATGGCCTTCCGGCAGCGGCAGGACAAAGTGATGGCAGTAGAAGGCTTTCAGGTCTTCAGGCCAGCGTGGCGACGATCTTCCTCTGCTCGGCCTCGAGCGCGGCCGGGGCCTGGTCGCCATAGCCGGCGAGATAATCGCCGATCGCTTCCATTTCCTCGTACCAGCCGTCGCGGTCGACGCGGAGCAGTTGTTCGATAACCGCTCCGTCCAGTGCGAGGCCATCGATATTGAGATCGCTGGCGTTGGGCAGGTTGCCGATCGGCGTTTCATTGGCGCCGGCACTGCCTTCGACCCGCTTGAGCATCCATTCGAGTACGCGCAGGTTATCGCCGAAACCCGGCCATAGGAACTTGCCGTCCGCGCCCTTGCGGAACCAGTTGACATGGAAAATCTTCGGCAGCTTCGCGGCGGGCTGGTCGAACGACAGCCAGTGATTGAAATAATCACCGAAGTTGTAGCCGCAGAACGGCTTCATCGCCATCGAATCGCGGCGCACCACGCCGACTGCTCCGGTAGCGGCGGCCGTAGTCTCGGACGCCATCGCGGCGCCAACCAGCACGCCATGGGTCCAATCACGCGCTTCGAACACCAACGGCACCAGTGATTCGCGTCGGCCACCGAATACAATCGCCGACAAGGGCACGCCCTGAGCATCTTCGGCATGGGCGGTGTAGCTGGGGCACATCTTCGCAGACACGGTGAAGCGCGAATTGGGATGCGCGGCCGGGCCGTTCGCCTTGTCGTAAGTGCGGCCCTGCCAGTCGATCACCGGTACGCCTTCGGACAGACCTTCCCACCACGGCTGGTTGTCAGCAGTGACCGCGACATTGGTGAAGATGGCGTCCTTGTACAGCATCGCCATCGCGTTGGCATTGGTCTTGACGCTGGTGCCCGGGGCGACCCCGAAGAAACCCGACTCCGGATTGATCGCGTACAAACGGCCATCGGCGCCCGGACGCATCCAGCAGATATCGTCGCCGACCGTCCACACTTTCCAGCCATCCTGGCGATAGCCTTCCGGTGGAATCAGCATGGCCAGATTGGTTTTTCCGCAGGCGCTCGGGAAAGCCGCGGCGACATAATGCGTTTCGCCTTTCGGCGTTTCGATGCCGACGATCAGCATGTGCTCGGCCAGCCAGCCCTCACTACGCGCTTGATAGCTGGCGATGCGCAGGGCGTGGCATTTCTTGCCGAGCAAGGCGTTGCCGCCGTAACCGGAACCGAAGCTCTTGATGCTCAATTCTTCCGGGAAATGCATGATGAAGCGGCGCTCGGGATTCAGGTCGCCGATCGAATGCAGGCCTTTGATGAACGTCGCCTCGCGCTCAATCCGCGCCTGCGCGGCAACGCCCATGCGGGTCATGATGCGCATGTTGGCCACCACGTACGGCGAGTCGGTGATCTCGACGCCGCAACGCGCCAGCGGCGAATCGATCGGACCCATGCAATACGGAACCACGTACAGGGTGCGGCCACGCATGCAGCCGGCGTAGAGCGCATCCATCTTGGCGTGCGCATCTACGGGGGCCATCCAGTGGTTGTTTGGGCCGGCATCGACTTCCTCCGAAGTACAAACGAAGGTCAGATGTTCGACGCGGGCCACGTCACTCGGGCTGGAACGGTGCAGGTAGCAATTGGGGTGGGTCTGCGCGTTGAGCTTGATCAGATCGCCGGTGGCGAGCATCAACTCGGTGAGTTGCGTGTTTTCGGCATCGCCGCCATCGCACCAGTGGATTCTTTCAGGCTGGGTAAGCTTGGCGACGGATTGCACCCAGTCGTTGAGTGCGGCGAGTTGGCTGGACATGGGAGGCTCTGCTTAAGTTGGAAAGGTGTTCGCGCCAAGGGGCGGTGGAATTCGTGGCCTGGAAATACCATTCGCTATTCGGGAATAAGCGTCGTCGTCACATGACTGACGTAAGCCTCGAATTCATCATGATGAAGTCGGGGCTGGCCCAGTTGCAGACTCAATTGCAGGAATCCAACGTAGGCAGCGTAAGCGAGTCGGGCCCGGTTTTGCGCGTCCAGTCGGGTCAGGCCGGCCTGCCGGAAGCTGGCGGTGAGGTAATCGAGGCGACGCTTCGAGACCCGCCCCAGGACCGGCTTCACCACCGGATGATCGAGCGCCTTCAGCAGCTCGCTATAGATAATGTGCGGCTTGATTTCATGGGCAACGACCTGGAACAGGGCCCGCAAGCGGGCGCGGGGATCTGGAACCGCCTCCATCTTGCCGAATACCTGCTCCTGTTCGGTCTTCTCCCAACGCTCGAGGGCGGCCACCAGCAGTGCCTCGCGCGAGGGGAAATGCCAGTAGAAGCTGCCCTTGGTCACGCCGAGCCGGCGCGCCAGCGGCTCGACCGCCACGGCCGCGAGGCCCTGTTCGGCGATGACATCCAGAGCAGCCAGGGCCCAGACTTCGGCGCTGAGTCGGGATTTTTCCGATTTTTGGGTGATCATGACCATACGGTCCATAGTTTAACGATTGGAGCTTGGCGACGGAAAGGAGACCGCTCCTGCATCATGAACCATACGCACTAGTATTGACAGGGAGACGCTCTTTCCATACCATTCCGTATGGAAATGCAGCGACGACCTCGCTTCTGGAGTAACTATGATGAACCCGTTCATTCCCTTTCTGATCCTGGTGCTGGTCACGGCTATCGCTGCCTACCACCGCTGGTCGCTCGCGATTTTCGCCGCCATCGCTGGCTCCGCCCTGCTAGCCTGCGGGCTGTTGGGCGCGGACAAGGTCGCCACAATTATCGCGGCGGCGCTGCTCGCGGTTGTGGTCTTGCCCTTGCTGCTGACTCCGATCCGCCAGCGCTGGATCACCGCGCCCCTGCTCTCGTTCTATTCGAAAATCCTGCCGCCGCTTTCCGACACCGAAAAAGTGGCGCTGGAAGCCGGCACGGTCGGTTTCGAAGGCGAATTGTTCTCAGGCCGGCCGAACTGGAAAGTCCTGCTCGACCAGCCGGCACCGGAACTCACCGCTGACGAGCAAGCCTTCCTCGATGGCCCGGTCGAAGAAGCCTGCAAGATGACCAATGACTGGGAGACCACGCACGTGCGCGCCGACCTGGCGCCGGAAGTGTGGGAGTTCCTCAAGAAGAACAAGTTCTTCGGCATGATCATCGCCAAGGAATACGGCGGCCTGGGTTTTTCGGCCTACGCGCACTCGCGCGTGATCATGAAGCTGGCCTCGGTCTCGGCCACGCTCAGCTCCACCGTCGGTGTGCCCAATTCGCTCGGCCCGGGCGAACTGCTCGCGCACTACGGCACCGACGAACAAAAGAGCCACTACCTGCCGCGCCTGGCCGATGGCCGCGAGATTCCCTGCTTTGGCCTGACCGGCCCGACCGCGGGCTCCGACGCCACCTCGATCCCCGACTACGGCATCGTCACCATGGGCGACTGGAACGGCGCCCGCGTGCTCGGCGTGCGCCTCAATTTTGACAAACGCTACATCACCCTGGCGCCGGTGGCGACGATCATCGGCATCGCCTTCCGCATGTACGATCCGGACGGCATGCTCGGCGACAAGAAAGACATCGGCATCACCCTGGCGCTGGTGCCGCGCGGTACGCCGGGCATGGATATCGGACGCCGGCATTTCCCGCTCAACTGCGTGTTCCAAAATGGACCCATTCACGGCAAGGATGTGTTCGTGCCGCTCAGCCAGCTGATCGGCGGCGAAGAATATGCGGGCGAAGGCTGGCGCATGCTGGTCGAGTGCCTGTCGATCGGCCGTTCGATCACCTTGCCGTCCACGTCCAGTGGCGCAGCCAAGCTTGCCGCCGTCGTCACCGGCGCCTACGCGCGCACGCGCAAGCAATTCGGATTGTCGATCGGCCGCTTCGAAGGCGTGGAAGAAGCGCTGGCGCGTATCGCTGGCAATGCCTATGCCTCGAGCGCACTGTCGCAGGCCACTGCTGCAGCCGTGGACCGCGGCGAGAAGCCCGCCGTGCCTTCGGCGATCGCCAAGTACCACTGCACCGAGATGGCCCGTGAAGTCGCGCGCGACGCCATGGACATCCATGGCGGCAAGGGTGTGATCCTCGGCCCGAGGAATTACCTTGGCCGCGGTTGGCAGGCGGCACCGATCTCGATCACCGTCGAGGGCGCCAACATCATGACGCGCTCGCTGATGATCTTCGGCCAGGGCGCGATACGCTGCCATCCCTGGGTACTGAAGGAAATGAAGGCGGCGCAGAATCCCGACCGCGCCGCCGGACTGCGTGAATTCGATACCAACCTGTTCGGGCACATCGGGTTCGCGATTTCCAACGCTGTGCGTAGTTGGTGGTTCGGCCTGACCTTCGCCAAGATTGGCGTCGCTCCGGGTGATGCCTATACCCGTCGCTACTATCGCCGGCTCAATCGCTATTCGGCCAACCTCGCCTTGCTCGCCGACACCTCGATGTTGTTGCTCGGCGGCAAGCTCAAGTTCAAGGAAAAACTGAGCGGCCGGCTCGGCGACGTACTCAGCCAGCTCTACCTTGCAAGCGCAATGCTCAAGCGCTACGAAGATGAAGGTCGTCCGGCCACCGAACAGCCTTTGCTGGCCTATGCCTTCCACCAGAGCTGTCACAAGATCGAACTGGCGATGTCGGGTGCGCTGCGCAATTTCCCGATCCGCCCGGCGGCATGGCTGCTGTGGTTGCTGGTATTTCCGTGGGGCCGGCGCGCACAGGAGCCGAGTGATCGCTTGGGCCGACGCGCTGCGGCGCTGCTGATGTCGCCGTCGGACGCGCGCGATCGCCTCGCCAATGGCGTGTTCCTGACGCCCTGCGCCAACAATCCGGCCGGCCGCATCAACGCCGGCCTGGCCAAGGTGATCCTGGCCGAGCCGGTCGAGCGCAAATTCCTCAAGGCGCTGAAGAACAGCGACATCGAGGCGCTGACTTTCCCCGAACAGCTCAACGAAGGCGTGCGCGAAGGCTGGATCACCGCTGAAGAGAAAACCCAGCTCGAAGAACTGCGTGTGCTGACCTGGGACGCGATCAGCGTGGACGACTTCGATCCGGCTGATTTGGAAGCGGCATCGCTACACCGGAGTGCCGGCCTGCATCGAGCCGCTTGAGCTGCTGCTCGAGGAACACTGCCGAGTCCAGGGTCGTCCCGTCGGCAAAGCGGATTCGATAAACCAGCCCGCTCATCGAGGATTTGGTCGCGCACAGCACGATGAAGTCCTCGGCAGTCTCGACCTGTTTGCCGGCGTGCTGCCATTTGTAGCGCAGGTGCTCGACCGCTTGCGCGGCGGTGTATTCGCTGCCGTTGCGGATAAACACCGCGCCCTGCAGATGGCCGATCGACGACAGCAGGAATTCGATCTTCTGCGATTCGCTGGCCGGCGCGGCGGCGGCCAAGCCGGTGAACAGCAGGGAGCAAAGCAGGAGCAAGGCAGCGCGCATGTGTTTCACCGTGGTCAAAGACATTAGTTAGGGTTCCGGTTGCGCAGAAGGTTCCACCATCTTTGCTGCACGCCAGCCAAACAGACCCGCCAGACCCGCTGCGCCGGCCGACATCAGCGACAGTCCGGCCATGCCGATGCCCAGCGCCGTGAATGCTTTCATCAGCACGGCCACGCTGACATCACCAAAACGCCAGACAGTGGTTTCGATGAAATTCTTGCCCTTGTAGCGATGCTCGCGCGAGGCATAAGTGTAGAGCGCATCCTGCGCTGGTTTGACCACGCCGTAAGCCATGCTGCGGGTCAGCACCAATACCGCAAGAATCGCTGGGCCACCGACCAGCGCCGCTGCAACGAGCACCACGCCATTGATCGCACTCGCGAACACCAATGTCGCGCCGGTGCCCTTGCGCTGCAGCAGCCAGCGGGTCACGAGTAGTTGCAGCAACACCTGCAGGGTATTGGTCACCAGATCAAGGTGCGCGTACACCGCAGTGCGTGCGTCGCGGTCCGGTGTCGCCTGCTGCACGTAGTCAGCGACCAGTGCGTAGGCCACGGTGCCGACGGCATCGCCGAGCAACATCAGTACGGCCATCTTGCGCAGGAATGGAGTGGCGATAATCTGCTTCGCTCCCGCCAGCCAGCTGCCACCAATCGCCTCGCTTTGGGATGCCGCCTCAGTGCTTCCCGATTTTCTTGCCCAGGCCGATAACCAGAACGTGCAGCCGATGGCGATCGCCAGCAAAGTCGCCGACACCGCCAGCAAGGGTTCGATGCCGATTTGTTCGACCAGCAAGCCGGTGGCCAGTGGCCCGGCAATCGCGCCCACCGTGCCGCCTAGGGCAATCACCGGGAACAGGCGCTTGGCCTGGCCGCTATCAAACAAGTCGGCCATGAAACTCCAGAACACCGACACCACGAACAGGTTGAAAACGCTCACCCAGACATAGAACACCGTCCCGAACACGCGTGGATCCAGCGGCGTCCGGCCCGAGAACAAGGGCATGAATCCCAACAGGC
Source organism: Gammaproteobacteria bacterium (assembly GCA_025356635.1). Taxonomy (GTDB): domain Bacteria; phylum Pseudomonadota; class Gammaproteobacteria; order Xanthomonadales; family Xanthomonadaceae; genus Arenimonas. The sequence continues at coordinate 5,774 of JANXRY010000102.1, read as the reverse complement.
ACAGCACGAAAAAACCATAGATCGCGGGAATGAACTGCTCGCGCCGCCAGCGCGCAACCATCGCGCCAAATACCGGCGTCAACAACAGCATCACGACCAAGGTGGCGGTCCAGTAGATCAGCAGCTTGCCCGAGCCGACTGCCGCGCTGAACTGGTCGCGCACCGGCCGTATCACGTAATAGGCGGCGAGAATGCAGAAGAACTGCAGGAACGACACCGCCAGCGCCGCGCCCTCGTTCGCTTGAACCCCAGTCCATCGGGCCGGGAGTGACTGCTGCATCCCTGTCGCTGACTTCATTCGTGCTGTGTCCGTCACGCTTTCGCCACAGCTTAGCGCAGCGCACGGCGGCGGACAGCCGCATGGAGTATTTGCTCTAGACTGGGCGCCTAGCCTCGCCAAGTTACCGAACGAAGACAATCCTGTGTACGACTACATCATCGTGGGTGCCGGATCGGCCGGATGCGTGCTGGCCAATCGGCTGAGCGAAGATCCGAATGTTCGCGTTGTTCTGCTCGAAGCCGGGCCCAGCGACTGGAATCCGTTCGTGCATATGCCGGCCGGGCTGTCCAAGCTGGTCGGGCAGAAAGGCGTCAATTGGGATTACAACACCGCACAGCAAGCCGGCCTCGGCAACCGCAGTCTGTGGTGGCCGCGCGGCAAGGTACTTGGCGGATCGAGTTCGATCAATGCCATGTGCTACATCCGCGGCAACGCCCGCGATTACGACGAGTGGGACGACCTCGGCGCGCGCGGCTGGTACTGGGACAACGTCCTGCCCTACTTCAAGCGCGCCGAAGGCAATACCCGCGGCGGCAGCAAACTGCACGGCGGCGATGGCCTGCTCGGCGTCTCCGACCCGAGCTTCCAGAATCCGCTGTCGCCGGTATTCATCGAAGCCGCGCACCAGGCCGGTCATCCGCTGACCGATGATTTCAACGGCGAGAACCAGGACGGCTTCGGCTGGTACCAGACCACCACGCGCAAGGGTGCGCGCAGTTCTGCCGCGACTGCTTACCTGAAACCGGCGCGCGGGCGGAAAAATCTCAAAGTGATCACCAGGGCACTCGTGCAGCGCGTGAGCTTCGAAGACGGCCGCGCCACCGGCGTGGCCTATTCGGTGCGCGGCAAGGACTTCTGGGAAGGCGCGTCGCGCGAAGTCATCCTGTGCGGCGGCGCGATCAATTCGCCGCAATTGCTGATGCTTTCCGGCATCGGCCCGGCCACGCACCTGCGCCAACACGGCATCGAGGTGCTGGTGGATGCCCCCGGCGTCGGCGGCAACCTTCAGGACCATCTCGACATCTGCGCGATGCAGGCCTGCACCCAGCGCGTCACCTACGATCGCATCAGCGATGTCCGGGTCGCGCTCGAGTACTACCTGCTGCACAAGGGTCCGGGCACCAGCAATATCGCCGAGACCGGCGGCTTCCTGCGCTCGCGCTACGCCGAGGATGATCGCCCGGACATCCAGTTCCATTTCGTACCGGCGCAGCTCGATGATCACGGCCGCCATCGCTTGCCTGGCGATGGCTACACCCTGCACGCCTGTTACCTGCGGCCACGCAGCCGCGGACGGATCTGGCTGACCAGCGCCAATCCCGCCGACAAGGTGCGCATCGAGGCGGGCTATCTCGGCGATCCCGAAGGCCGCGATTTGAAGATGCTGGTGGAATGCGTGCGGCTGTCACGCGAGATCTTCGCGCAACCGGCCTTTGCACCGTTTCGCGGCAAGGAGTTGTTCCCGGGCGAACAAGTGCAGGACGAAGCGGCGATCGTCGAGTTCATTCGGCGCAAGGCCGAATCGATCTACCACCCGGTTGGCACCTGCCGGATGGGCGCGGACGACGACCGCAGCGCCGTACTCGATCCGCAATTGCGTGTACGCGGCGTCAGCGGCCTGCGCGTGGTCGATGCCTCGGTGATGCCGAAACTGATCGGCGGCAACACCAACGCCCCGACCATCATGATCGCCGAACGCGCCGCCGACCTGATTCGCGGCAAGTCGATCTAGGCGAAGCCTGCGCATCAGGAAAAGGGGTTGACCCTTTGTTTATGGCTTACACGCGCAAGAGCCGGTGATCGGCTGCCACCTTGTCTGCCTCCCCTGCAGGCAGCGCAGCCTCAGCGGCGAATTCAGGCCAGCGAGCTACCGCATACTTCACCTGATCTAGCAGCATGGGTATTAGGGGAACGCTAAATCGATCCCCGACCGCCGTCAGGTCAGCACGACCCATGTCGTCGAACTTTCCATTGATACTCATCAAATGCTGATAAGTCCACTCGCCGGCAGGGTTGTACGCATGAGTGACATCGAATGCCGGTGTCAGCTCCCAGGGATGACCCTCTCGCAACAGGAACGCGAAGTTCTTGGTGTGGTCGTCGCAATTGCGCGCCATGACATTGAAGGCCATCCGCAGGAATAGCTGCGCGCGTGCGCGATCGTCCAGACCTAGCCGCTCGGCGACCAGGAAAAGGGACTCGTAGGCGTGCGTGCCACGCTGTTTGTAGTCGAGATGCTGCATAGCGCACAGCGATTGCACGTGGTGTTTCTTGTTGCCGTCACGATCGAAGCGCTTGGTCATGAAATGTGCACGACCATTTTCCTCCAATAGACGACAAGCGTTCATCTCGATGCCGGCGGCCAACGCCATCCGGTGATAGGCGTACTCGATGCGTCCGTAATTCGCACCTGTGCCGAGCTCAAGGTCCTTGCCCACTCCATCGAACTTGAGTAGCCAGTGCTCGAATCCGTCCGCCACGTCAAATTGGCCGCTGCGCAATTCGCCGGTCTCAGGGTTCCAGGCAACGACGGCCTTGGCGCGCGCGCCACCTGCGGAGGTGCCGACCCGAATGATGTTTGCCAGCGCGGCTTGTGCTTGCGCGTCGTCGGACAGATCACCATGGATCAACTGGCGTGCGGTCTCGACCAACTGCTTCATTTGCAATGGTTCGTGGGATTCGCGGTGCGCACCCTTGGCAGGCTTGAACTCCAATGCACCCATGCCGCGCTTGCCCATGTAGGCCAACCGATCCAGAGTGGTGATCTGGTTTTTGTCCACACCTTGTCGCGCCATCCAGGCATCGATCAGCGCGTTGCCGAAATCATCGGGCAAGGCATCCGCCAACATCCCAGGCAAACGCTTGAAGGCGGGTTCAGACAGGGTTGGAAACACGAATTTCGTCTGTGTGCTGGTGACCGGCAGCAAAAGTGGCGCCAGTTCGATTCCCTGGTGGCGCCAAGCTGGCGCGTACTCGAAGACGTAGGCACCCACCGTGTCGTCCCGCGCCACCGCACCGACTCGGTGCCCCCAGATGCGTACCTCAATCAGCGCGGTGGCCATCAGCGATCTGCTTCCGGCTTCGTGGTCCGTCGAGGACGGCTGGCACGCTGCGGTGCTTTACCACGGCCGAGCATGGCCATCGGGCTGACCGAAGGTTCCGGCGCCAGGGCGTCGAGACTGCCCAACGCCTCCAGTGCCTTTAGCACCCGAATCAACGTGATCAATTTGGAACCTTCACCAGCCTCCAGGCCACGTAAAGCCCGTTCGGACACCCCTGCCTTGGCTGCGACCTGCGCTTGGTCCTGGTTGCGATTCAGGCGCAGTCGTCGAACCCGCTCACCCAACAGCCTCTGGATTTCCTGCGGCGTTCTGAAAATGGAAGTGTTCATTTGGCGGTTCCTTGCCGAATAAATAGAAAATAGGCAATTAACCGGTAGTTTAATGCCTTCTATTTAAAATTCAACCACTTTCCATATTCGGCACTTTACCGCCTGTTTTAGGAGTTTTGATATATAAACAGCACTAACATGCCGCTTAATTTAATAGGGCCTGACTGAGCTTTTCGCGGTCGCTGGGTGGGTCGCGTTTGGGCACAACGCCCGAATCGCTTCTTCACGTCCAATCTCCTGGTCAGGTGGGATTGGACTCCAAATCGCCGTGCTACTCAAAACCGGGGGGACGTCGCATTGCAATGACACACAAATAACAAGGCCCGCAAATGCGGGCCTTGGGTGTCATGGGCGGTCAGGAAGTGTCCCTGGCACCTTTCTTCGCACCTTTCTTCCTGCTTGAAAAGGGAGCTGACCCCTTTGTTATGAGCGGGCTTTTTTCGTGCGCAGGAAGTGTCCCTGGCACCTTTCTCTCAAATCGTGGGTGTCCCAGTGTGTGTGTGCTAGATCGTGGGCATCCCAGTGTGCCTCTCGATTCATCTCTACTTATCATTCGATGAATCACCGTGGAGATAATCGTAGACATATACACAGGCAAGGACAGCATAGCCAGTGGCGAACATATACCAAGTGCTATGGATTGCGTCCCAGGAAATCCGATTACCGCGGGCAGCGACAAAAAGGGCGCCAAAATATGCCACACACGTTCCTGCAAAGCCCAGTATCAGATTTCGCATCAAGGCGTTTTTCTTTCTCATGGCTTTTGCTTCTTAAGTTCTACAGCCTTATTCGAAGTCGCGGTACCAACTGCTTCGGCAGTGACCGACTTCGCAAGCACTGTAGTGGCGGCCTCCGTGCCCGCCCGTGCAGTTGTACTTGACATGAGTGATGTGACATCGGAACCAGCGAGCGAACCATAGAAAGCTCCAGCGGCTTCAGCCTCATGTGCCGATAAACTTGGCGCCTGCTGGCCGCTAGCGATATCCGATGCGGGCCCCGTCAGCAATGTGGATTTCAAAGCTGTATAGGCTTCTACGACTGTTGCAATCACTTTTGTTCCCAATTCACTATAACCGGCAGCTCTGGTTGCCGTCGTGGAAGCGCCACCTGCTGCAACGGTTGCGCCACCAATGGCCGCTCCTCGATATGTAGCCACCGCTATTGATCGAATAGCGGATAGGCTTGGTAATTGCCCAATTCTAGAACTTTGCATTTGCTTGACAGCTTCTAACTCTCCCGCCACGAGGCCACCAGCAGCAACTCCAGCGAGCGTAGCGAATCTTCCATCTGGATCCGTGAACTTGTAGGGGTTGTTGTTGGCATAGTTGAACCGGTTGAAGTTCCATGCCGTGGTCGTGTCGACCCCCATCGGATCGACCGACAAGAACCTCCCCACCTGCGGATCGTAATAGCGCTGAACAAAGCGACCTGCCGCGCCTTTCCAGCGCCGACGATGGCTCGCCTTGATGCGATGCGGCTGTGCTAGGGCGAACGCGGCTGACACGTGTTTCCGGTTCCCCTAAAAAATTCCTTGATGCACTTTCTCGCGCCGACGCACGCGCGGTCAAGGCATGCCTCTGCGGGGTGGCGGGGCGCAGCCCTGCCGGTGACGGGGCCATGGATGGCCCGCTTCGCTCCGGGCGTCGGATGAAGCCCTCACTCCTGTCCTGCCGACCAGCGCGTGGCGAGGACTTGGCAGAAGCGATGGCACGAGCAACCCGCATTTCATCATGGGCACCATGAAGGCCCACCCGCAGACCTTCATCGCCATCGGCATTCTGCGCTCGGGCATCGATCCGACCGAACTCGATAAGCAAGGCGGGTTGTTCTAACCCTGCCGGCACCGCCAAAAACCCGCATCGCGGCGGGCCTTGGGCGTCATGAGCGGGCAGGAAGTGTCCCTGGCACCTTTCCCTCTCACAGTTGGTTTGACAGACTCTTACTCGGCAGCTCTTTTTCGCACGGCTGACATGAGAATCTGATAACAAAAAAATGCAGAGCTAAAAATTACTGCAGTCAATCCGACTCCAATAAAGTTGGAGTCATTATGCTGCGGATCACAAACCACATATAGCAATAGCCCTGCTGCGATGGAACCGAGCC
>JANXRY010000079.1 GCA_025356635.1 Gammaproteobacteria bacterium | reverse complement strand
CCGACTGAGCCGTTCCGGCGACAGCAGCAAGATCCTGTACTGCTCTTTCTGCGGGAAGAGCCAGCACGAGGTCCGCAAGCTGATCGCCGGCCCGAGCGTGTTCATCTGCGATGAATGCGTCGAGCTCTGCAACGACATCATCCGCGAGGAACTCGAGGAGAAGGCGCACGCCGCGCGCAGCCACCTGCCGAAGCCGCGCGAAATCCTCGATGTTCTCGATCAATACGTGATCGGCCAGCCGCGCGCGAAAAAGACGCTATCGGTAGCGGTTTACAACCACTACAAGCGGATCGAATCGCGGCTCAAGAACGACGACGTCGAGCTGTCGAAATCGAACATCCTGCTGATCGGCCCGACCGGTTCCGGCAAGACGCTGCTGGCCGAGACCCTGGCGCGGCTGCTCAACGTGCCATTCACCATCGCCGATGCGACGACATTGACCGAAGCCGGCTACGTCGGCGAAGACGTCGAGAACATCATCCAGAAGTTGCTGCAGAAGTGCGACTACGACGTCGAGAAAGCGCAGTCCGGCATCGTCTATATCGACGAAATCGACAAGATCTCGCGCAAATCCGAGAACCCGTCGATTACTCGTGATGTCTCCGGCGAAGGCGTGCAGCAGGCCTTGCTGAAGCTGATCGAAGGCACCGTCGCCAGCGTGCCGCCACAAGGTGGGCGCAAGCATCCGCAGCAGGAATTCCTGCAAGTGGACACCCGCAACATGCTGTTCATCTGCGGTGGCGCGTTCGCCGGACTGGACAAGATCGTGCAGCAGCGCAGCACTGAATCCGGTGGCATTGGCTTTGGCGCCAAGGTCAAGAGTTCCGAGCGCAAGGCCGACATGAGCAAGTTGCTGTTCGAAGTCGAGCCGGAGGACTTGATCAAGTTCGGCCTGATCCCCGAGTTCGTCGGTCGATTGCCCGTCGTCGCCACGCTCGAAGAACTCGACGAACAGGCGTTGATGAAGATCCTCACCGAGCCCAAGAACGCCATCACCAAGCAGTTCAAGAAACTGTTCGAGATGGAAGGCGTCGAGCTGGAAATCCGTCCCGAAGCCTTGATGGCTATCGCCCGCAAGGCGATGAAGCGCAAGACCGGTGCCCGTGGCTTGCGCACGATCATCGAGTCAGTCCTGCTCGACACCATGTACGAATTGCCGTCGCTGGAAAATGTCAGCAAGGTCGTGGTTGACGAATCAGTGATCAATCATCAGACCGAGCCGTACCTGATCTACAGCAATGCCCAGGCGGCTCCCGCGCGAGCCGCGTCGGGCGACTGAGCGCCAATGCCTGAACTGACGCACGACGGGCCGGCCTTCCGGCCCGTTTTGTTTTCGGGGTTGGCGTCGTATTGTGCTTGCAACGGCCCCGCCTGCCCCCATGTACCGGCCATGGCCACGGCAACCGCCGCGCCTGAGTTCTAGCGAATTGACCGAGGAGCATCCATGGAAACCCACCCCGAGCGCCTCACCGACCTGCCCGTGCTGCCCCTGCGCGACGTGGTCGTGTATCCGCACATGGTGCTGCCGCTGTTCGTTGGCCGCGATCGTTCGATCAAGGCGCTTGACCAGGCGATGGCCGCCGACAAGCAGATCCTGCTGGTGGCGCAGCGCAGCCCGGACATAGACGACCCGGGCGCCGAAGACCTGTATCCGGTCGGTACCCGGGCCACGGTATTGCAGCTGCTCAAGCTCCCCGACGGCACCATCAAGGTACTGGTCGAGGGCCTCGCGCGCGTGGCGGTCGAATCCTATGGCGACCGTGACGGCGCTCTGATCGGTTCGGGCGTAGTGCTCGAGTCGGTCGCAGGTCGCGACGAGCGCGAACTCGGCGTAACCCTGGCGTCGCTGATGGGCCTGTTCGAGCAATACGTAAAGAGCAACCGCAAGCTTCCGCCGGAATTGCTCACTACCGTCTCGGGAATCGACGAGCCCGGGCGAGTCGCCGATACCATCGCTGCCCACCTTGGTTCGCGTCTGGCTGACAAACAGAACTTGCTGGAAACGCTCGACATCGGCGCACGCATGGAAACGCTGATTGGACTGGTGGATGGCGAACTTGATGTCCAGCAGATCGAGAAGCGCATCCGCGGTCGGGTCAAGTCGCAGATGGAGAAGAGCCAGCGCGAGTACTACCTGAACGAGCAGATGAAGGCGATCCAGAAAGAACTCGGCGACGTAGAGGACGCGCCCAACGAGCTCGAGGAACTTGCGAAGAAGATTGCACTAGCCGGCATGCCCAAGGCGGTCGAGACCAAGGCACGTTCCGAACTGGCCAAGCTCAAGCAGATGTCGCCGATGTCGGCCGAAGCTACGGTCGTGCGCAACTACCTCGATTGGCTGATCGGTGTGCCTTGGAAAAAACGCACCAAGATCCGCAAGGATCTCAAGGCGGCGCAACAGGTACTCGATGCCGACCATTACGGCCTGGAGAAGGTCAAGGACCGGATCCTCGAATACCTTGCGGTGCAATCGCGGGTCAAGCAGATCAAAGGCGCGATCCTGTGCCTGGTCGGTCCGCCAGGCGTGGGCAAGACTTCGCTTGGCCAGAGCATCGCCAAGGCGACCAACCGAAAGTTCATCCGGATGTCGCTCGGCGGCGTGCGCGACGAGGCCGAGATTCGCGGTCACCGACGCACGTATATTGGTTCAATGCCTGGCCGGATCGTGCAGAACCTTAGCAAGATCGGTAGCAAGAACGCATTGTTCATGCTCGACGAGATCGACAAGATGAGCATGGATTTCCGCGGCGATCCGTCGTCAGCGCTGCTCGAAGTGCTCGACCCCGAGCAGAACCACAGCTTCAACGACCATTACCTGGAAGTCGACCTCGACTTGTCGGAAATCATGTTTGTCGCGACCGCGAATTCGTTGAATATTCCTGGCCCATTGCTCGACCGCATGGAAGTCATCCGCATTCCCGGTTACACCGAAGACGAGAAACTCCATATCGCCGAGCGTTACCTGCTGGCCAAGCAGATGAAGGCCAATGGACTGAAGGAAACCGAGCTGAAGATCCAGGAATCGGCGCTGCGCGATATCGTTCGTTACTACACGCGTGAGTCCGGGGTCCGCAATCTGGAGCGCGAAATCGCCAAGATCTCGCGCAAGGTAGTCAAGGAAATCGCCCTGGCCGGGCCGAAGCCCACAGGGAAGAAGGCCAAGTCGCGGGCGCCGGTCCAGATCACTGCGAAAAACCTCGACAAGTACCTGGGCGTTCGCCGCTTCGATTTTGGCCGCGCCGAGGCCGCGAACGAAGTTGGCCTGGTGACCGGTCTGGCTTGGACAGAAGTCGGTGGCGATCTGCTGCAAATCGAAGCGACCTTGATGCCTGGCAAAGGTCAGTTGATCCTGACCGGGCAACTCGGCGACGTGATGCAGGAATCAGTCAAGGCTGCCTATACGGTCGTGCGGGCACGTAGCCAGATACTAGGCGTGGATCCCGAGTTCCACCAGAAATTCGATACCCACGTGCACGTGCCGGAGGGCGCAACTCCCAAGGATGGGCCGAGTGCGGGCACTGCCATGGTAGTCGCGCTGGTTTCGGCGCTCACCGGCATCCCGGTGCGATCGGAAGTGGCCATGACCGGTGAGATCACCTTGCGTGGCCGGGTATTGCCGATTGGTGGCCTCAAGGAGAAATTGCTCGCTGCGCTCAGGGGTGGAATAAAGACCGTTCTCATCCCGGAAGACAACCGCAAGGATCTTGTCGATATTCCGAAGAACGTCACGCAAGGCATTGAGATTGTTCCAGTGAAGTGGATTGACCAGGTGCTGGATATCGCGTTGGAGCGTCCGGTACAGGGCAGGCTGCCGGATCCGTCGGCACACCCGGAACCGACCGATGTCATCGTTGAAGTAAAAACCGAGACCGTGCGGCCGCACTGAGCCTGCAATTACGTTGTCGGCTGCGGCCCGCGAATGAGTAGCTGTGATCGCTTGCGCCGCGAAAATGGCGCTGGTATAAATCTTTCCACCGTTGATGGATTTTGTTCCGAGCAACGGAACCATTGGATCGGGCCGGCAAGCCGCAAGGGGATGCGGGTCCGTTTTTTGAAAACTGCGGGAGCATCCCGCCCAGGGAGTCAATAATGAACAAAGCCGATTTTGTTGGTGCCGTCTCCGACGCCGCCGAACTGTCCAAGGCCGATGCCGGTCGCGCTGTCGATGCGGCCATCGACGTGATCAAGAAGGCCCTCAAGAAGGGCGATACCGTCACTCTCGTTGGCTTTGGTACTTTCTCGGTTCGCAAGCGCGCTGCCCGCCAGGGCCGCAATCCGCAGACGGGCGCCACTATCAAGATCAAGGCTTCGAAGAATCCCGCTTTCAAGGCTGGCAAAGCCCTCAAGGATGCCGTAAACTAAGCGTTCAGCCTGGGTGCTTAGCTCAGCGGTAGAGCGTCTCCTTTACACGGAGAGGGTCGGGGGTTCGAAACCCTCAGCACCCACCAACGCATCCGGGCAACGAAACGCGGAGTGGTAGTTCAGTCGGTTAGAATGCTGGCCTGTCACGCCGGAGGTCGCGGGTTCGAGTCCCGTCCACTCCGCCAGACCAAGAGGGCGCCTTGACGGCGCCCTCGTTTTTTCCGGGTCCGACACTCGGCCCGCCCACATCGGCGACCTGACCATGCTCCAGAATATCCGCGACAAGACTTCCGGCTGGTTCGCCAGCATCCTCCTGGGCTTGATCATCCTGACGATGGCGTTCTTCGGCATCGAGTCCTACCTGACTCCGAAAGTCGATCGCTTCGCTGCGGAAATCCTGTCCCCGCCCACCTGGTGGAAGTCGGCGCCGAATTCCTGGCCGGCCAATATGTTCTGGACGACGAAGGATGTGTCGGTCGAAGAATTTCGCAAGCGCTTCGACCAGGCCCGCCAGCAGCAGCGCCAGACCCAGGGCGAAGCCTTCGATGCCGCCGAGTTCGAGAAAGTCGAGAACAAACGTGCGGTGCTGGATCAGCTGATCGACGAAGCACTGATTGCGCTCGCTTCCGAGCGTGCGGGCCTGGTGCTGCCGGATGCCGCGGTGAAGAAAGCGATCATGGGGGTCGAGTCGTTCCAGGTCGCCGGCAAGTTCGATCCCAACCAGTACCGGTTGGTCTTGCAGACGCAGAACATGACCTCGGCACAGTTCGAGCAGATCGTTCGCGCCGATTTGAGCCACCAGTTGCTGCCGATACAGCTGACTGCATCGGCGATCGCCAGCGACGTCGAAGTTGACGCCTTCATCCGCATGACCCGGCAGGCGCGCAACCTGCGCGTACTGGATATTCCACCGCCGACGATGGCGGCGACACCGCCCACTGAAGCCGAGATCAAAACCTGGTACGACAACCATGCCGGTGTCTATCGCACGCCCGAGCAGGTCGCGCTGGAGTACGTCGAACTCGACGCCGCCAGCCTGCCGCCGGCACCTCCTGCTGACGAGCAGACGCTGCGCACGCGTTACGAGTCGGAAAAGAGCCGTTTCGGCACTTCCGAGCAGCGTTTGGCATCGCATATCCTGGTGAAGGTTGACGAGAAGGCTTCTGCCGCCGTCGTGGCCGCAGCCTTGGCCAAGGCGCAGGGACTCGCCGCTCGTGCCCGCGCTCCGGGCGCTGACTTCGCTGCACTGGCCCGCATGAATTCCGATGACCTTGGGTCCAAGGCTGCAGGCGGCGATCTCGGTGCGATCGAGAAGGGCGTGTTCGGCGATGCGTTCGACAAGACGTTCTTCGCGCTCCAGCCAGGCCAGATCAGCGATCCGGTTCGCCTGCCTGACGGCTGGCACGTCATCTGGTTTCGCGAACTGCAGCCCGGCAATGCCAAGACCTTTGAAGAAGTGCGTGGCCAGCTCGAGGCCGAGTACCAGGATGGCGAACGCGAGCAGCGTTTCAATGACCTTTCCACCAAGCTGGTCGACCGGATTTACTCGGACCCAAGCTCACTGGCTGCCGCTGCCAGTGAATTGAAACTCCCGATCCAGCGCACCGGCTTGTTTACTCGTGGCCATGGCGAAGGCATTGCCGCGCTTGAGCCTGTTCGTAAAGCGGCATTCAGCGATCCTCAGAAGATCGAGCGCCAGGTCAGCGATCCGATCGACCTCGATCAGAACCATGTCATCGCGATCCACGTCATCGATTATCAGGCCGCCGCTGCACAGCCGTTGGCGCAGGTGCACGATCGCGTCTTGGCCGACTTTGCCGCGGATCGTCTGGCCAAGGCCAGCAAGGCCCGCGCCGATGCCCTGCTTGTACGCGCACGCAAGGGCGAAAGCCTCGATGCGCTGGCCAGTGAAGTGTCGCGTACGGTCGCCGAGGTTCCGGGCGTGACCCGGGTCCCGCCCAGTCCACAGCTCAAGCCCTTGTCCGACGCCGCGTTCAGCGTGCCAGCGCCGGTCGCCGGCAAGACCGATGCCAGCCTGGCTAAGTTGGCGCCGGATCACTACGTCCTGGTTGTGGTGACCGGTGTGACCGAGGGCGACATCAGCGCTGCGACGGCAGAGGTTCGGGCACGGCTCAAGGAACAACTTGCCCAGGCGCGTGGCGCGATCGACGCCGAGTCATTCACTCGTGCGCTGCGCAAGCAGTACACCATCAAGGTTGCGGAAGACCGGCTGTAGGGCTCAGACGCCCTCGATGCCGGTCATGCCGAGGATGTTGTAACCGGCGTCGACGTAGGTGATTTCGCCGGTCACGCCGGCGGCCAGGTCCGAGCACAGGAAAGCTGCGACGTTGCCGACATCCTCGATGGTCACGCTGCGGCGCAACGGAGCGTACTGCTCGACATGGCCGAGCATCTTGCGAAAATTGGCGATACCCGCGGCCGCCAGCGTCTTGATCGGGCCGGCCGAAATTGCATTGACGCGGGTTCCTTCCGGGCCGAGGTTCAATGCCAGATAACGGACACTCGCCTCAAGCGCAGCCTTGGCCACGCCCATCACGTTGTAGTTCGCCAGCGCACGCTCGGCGCCAAGATAGCTGAGCGTCAGGATGCTGCCGTGGCGACCTTGCATCATCGGCCGCGCGGCCTTGGCCAGCGCCGACAGCGAGTAAGCGGAAATATCGTGGGCGATGCGGAAGTTCTCGCGGGTCAAGCCCTGCAGGTATTCGCCGTCGATCGCCTCGCGCGGCGCGAAGCCGATCGAATGGACCAGGATATCGAGACTGTCCCAATGCTTGCCCAATTCGGCGAAGCAGGCATCGATCTGCGCGTCGTCGGCCACGTCTAGCGGAAAGACCAAGTTGGAACCGTATTCGGCAGCGGCTTCCTCGACCCGTGATTTCAGTTTTTCGTTCTGGTAGGTGAATGCCAGTTCCGCGCCCTCGCGACGCATAGCCTCGGCGATGCCGTTGGCAATCGAGCGTTGGCTGGCGATGCCGGTGATCAAGGCGCGCTTGCCGGTCATGAATCCCATATTCGTTCTCCCCATGAGTGAAGCAAGTATCGAAGCCGCTCAAGCCGCTATTTTGGACTCCACCGCACCATAACGCCAAGCATGGCCATCACGGCATCGACGGAGCTGGTGCCGGCGCGATCATCGTCGCCATTGCCGAGGCCGGTACCAGGATTTGCCGGGGCATGCCCTGGGCCACGCGCCCGCTCTTGTAAGCCGGGTTGAGCGTGCGCAAAGATTTGCCGCTGATGCCCTGGCGGTTCGCGAACTGCTCGATGCTGGTCACGTCCTCGTCAAGTGTGAGTTCGAGCATCCGTTCGAACCTGGACTGCAACGGCAACTCGATACCGGCACGCTCGGGTTCGGCGATCAGGCAGGATAGCGCCTGGAGCTTGCCGACATAGTCGTAGGTGACGTTGTTCAAGCCATGCGGATGATGATTGCCGTCGGCAGGGTCACCCTCCGGTGAACGCGCCAGCGCGGCACGGACGCGGTTTTCGCCGGCGTTGTAGGCCATCACGGTGGCGGGCCAACGACCCATCATCGCCTGCAGGGTGTCCAGGTAGGAAAGCGCTGCGCGCGTGGACTCCACTGGCGACAGCCGGCCGTCGTAGCCTTGCTTGATGATGATGCCGTGGTTACGCGCCGTACTGGCGATCATCTGCCACAAGCCGGTCGGACCGCCAAGGCCGATCGCCGCCGGACGATAGCCGCTTTCAATCAACGGGATCAGGGCGAACTCGGCCGGTAATTGCTTGTGCAGGACTTCACGGCTGACGTAATCCATCAGCGGCAACGCGCTCTCTAGATCGCGGGCGAACAAGACCGGATTGGCCGCGAAGCGCTGCCGCCAGCGCCGGGCAATGGCACCGCCGGCGTCGCATGCACCGGGTTCGAGTTCGGTCCTCAGGCGCGCAAACACTTCTTCACCCAGTCCGTACACAGGATCTGGCGTGGGCTCGGTGTTCGCGGGAACCACGGGTTCGGAGACAGGGGGTGGCGGCGAGATTTCGGGTGCCGATGCCGCAACTGCTGGCGCCGCAACAGGCTCCGGAGAGGGTGCCGATGGCGACGTCTCGACGTTGGGTCGTACCGCCTGTTGGCAGGCAGCAAGCAAGAGCAGCGCCAGCAAAGCAGGTACACGCGTGATCATGCTCATCCTGCGAAGCCGTCCTTCCAGGCGCGCAGTGCAGCGAATGCGGCAATGCGGTCGCTGGTATCAGCGCCGCGTGCGCGCAAAGTGGCCAGCAGGCCGGGCTGAGCCACGCGCAGGAAAGGATTGCAGGCGCGTTCGCTGGCCAGCGTGCTCGGCAAGGAAGATTCGCCGCGTTCACGTAGTCGCGCGACCTCGGCCAGGCGCTCGTCACGCGCCGGATTGTCTGGCTCGGCGACGGCGGCGAAGCGGCCGTTCGCCTGAGTGTATTCGTGGCCGCAACAGACCAGAGTCGCACCAGGCAACGACGACAGCCGTTCCAGCGAATCCAGCATCTGCGCTGCAGTGCCTTCGAACATCCGACCGCAGCCCAGGCTGAACAGGGTATCGCCACAGAACAGCCAGCCACCCCCGTGGAAAGCGATGTGGCTCAGCGTGTGGCCGGGGATTTCCGTAACCGAAAAATCCAGATCGAGAGCTTCGATGCGGATGCAATCGCCCTCCGACACCCGATGCGTGGCATGCCGGATGCGTTCGTCCACAGGCGCGTAACAGGGGATCGCGAAGCGTTCGAGCAATTCGCCGGCACCGCCGACATGGTCGGGATGGTGATGGGTGAGCAGGATCGCCACCGGCAGTAGGCCCGCATCCACCGCAGCCAGCACGGGTGCGGCCTCGCCCGGGTCAACGATGACTGCGCGACCATCGGGCGCGGACAAGGTCCAGATGTAGTTGTCGTTGAAGGCGGGCAGGGGGCGCAAGTTCAGCATTCGGAACGTGACCGGACTGGCGGATTGCCGCAGAATCCCGACCATGCCCTCCCTTCGCCCCCTCCGTCAACCGCATGGCCCGGCGCTGGACTGGTTGTCGCGCGAGTCCGGCCGAAAGATGCTGGCCGAGATCCAGCACATGGCGATTCCGGAACTTACCCGGGTGTTCGGGCATAGCGGCTTGTATCTGCGGGCATTGTCCGACATCCCGTCCGGACTGTCGGGCAACATGCTGGCGCAGGTAATCAGCCTGTATCGGGATGGCGGCGGTTTTGACGGCCAGGTGCGCTGCCAGGACGACGAACTGCCGTTCGCCTCGGATAGCCAATCCCTCGTGTATGCCTGCTTCGTGCTCGAATCCTCGCTGACGCCGCAAGCGCTGCTGCTGGAAACGCGCCGGATGCTCAAGCCCGAGGGCGTGGCGATGCTGTTCGGGCTCAATCCATGGAGTCCCTGCGTGCTGCAACATTTACGCGGCGGCGCGCGCCTGCGTGGGGTCGGAACGATCGAGGCAATGGCGCGCGAATCCGGGCTGGAGATCATGTCCCGGCAGTTCCTCGGGCCCTGTCGCCTGGGAGGTGCCACCAAGATGGGCAACAGCTTGTGGGACAGCCTGCGCCCCGCCTATCTCATCGTGCTGCGTCGCCGTGATTCGACCCTGACCCCCTTGCGGAAATCACCGGCGGCCGCGAGTCTACGACCAGGAGTCAGTCTTGGCTGACGCGAAGCAGGGAAGCGGATGGAGGGTTGCAAGTGAAACATGTGGACATCCATACCGATGGCGCTTGCATCGGCAACCCGGGGCCGGGCGGCTGGGGCGCGTTGCTGCGTCATGGCAAGGTCGAACGTGAGTTGTCCGGCGGCGATCCCGATACCACCAACAACCGGATGGAATTGCTGGCGGCGATCATGGCGTTGGAAGCGCTCGATCGCCCCTGCGCAGTTGAATTGCATACGGATTCGCAGTACGTGCAGAAAGGCATCGGCGAATGGTTGCCGAACTGGATCCGTCGCGGCTGGAATACCGCTGGTGGCGATCCAGTCAAGAACCAGGACCTGTGGCTGCGCCTGCAAGCTGCCTCCGGTCGGCACCAGGTGAAGTGGCATTGGGTGAAAGGCCATGCCGGGCACGTCGAAAACGAGCGCGTCGATGTGCTGGCGCGCACTGCGGCCGAACGCATGCGTGACCGGAGCGCCGCGTGATTCGCCAGGTCGTGCTCGACACCGAAACCACCGGATTGTCCTGGGAGAAGGGCAATCGCGTGGTTGAAATCGGTGCGATCGAGATCATCGAGCGACGGCCGACCGGCCGGCGCTTCCAGCGCTACCTGAATCCCGATCGCGAGATGGAACCTGGCGCACAGGAAATCACCGGCCTGAGCTGGACTTTCCTCGCCGACAAGTCGCGCTTCGGGCAGGTGGTCGACGAATTCCTGGAGTTCATTCGCGGCGCAGAGTTGATCATCCATAACGCCAGTTTCGATATCGGGTTTCTCAACCACGAGTTATCCCTGGCCGGCCCACAACACGGCAGGATGAGCGACCACGCGCAGGTGCTCGACACACTTGCCTTGGCCCGCGAACGCTTTCCGGGCCAACGCAATTCGCTCGATGCGCTGTGCCGTCGCTTGGGCGTGGACAATGCCCATCGCAAGCTGCATGGCGCGCTGCTCGACGCGGAATTGCTGACCGAGGTCTATCTGGCACTCACCGCAGGCCAGGGCGCGCTCGGGCTGAACTTGGCCGAAGCTACGCCGGCAGCTGGTAGCGGGCGTTTTGCAACAACGGTGCTGCCTGCACAACGGCCACGCTTGCTGCGCGCCAATCCCGAAGAAGAAGCTGTGCACCAGGCCCGATTGGCGATAATTGCCGCCAAGGCCGGCAAGATTCTCTGGTCTGACGAAGGGATACAGTAACCCGGCCATGAACGCGACCGTCCTGCTCACCGCTGTAGATATCGACATTCCCGGTTACCGCATCCTGCGTCCGATCGGCGAAGGCGGCATGGCTTCGGTATTCCTGGCGGTGCAGCAATCGCTCGACCGCGAGGTCGCGCTGAAGGTGATGTCACCGATCCTGGCGGCCAACACCGAATTCGCCAGCCGCTTCCTGATCGAAGGCAAGATCACCGCCAAGTTGCAGCATCCGAACCTGGTGACCGTGCATGACATCGGTTGCCACAAGGGCGTGTATTACCTTGCCGCCGAATACATTCCCGGCGGCACGCTCAAGGAACGCATCCACGAAGGCGGCATGAGCATTGCCGATTGCCTTGATATCGCCACCGACGTCGCCAATGGCCTGGATTTCGCCCACCAGAAAGGTTTCGTGCATCGCGACGTCAAGCCGGGCAATGTGCTGTTCCGCGACGATGGCCGGGTAGTGCTCGCGGATTTCGGCATCGCCAAGGCGATGGACGGAAGCAACAGCTCCACGGTCGCGGGAACCTCGGTCGGCACGCCCGACTACATGAGCCCGGAACAGGCGCGCGGCGAACCAGTGGATGGTCGCTCCGACCTCTACAGCCTCGGCACGATGTTGTTCGAAATGCTCACCGGGCACCCACCTTACCAGGCTGGCGATCCGTTCACGGTGGCGTTGATGCATGTCACCCACCCGGTGCCGGAACTGCCCGCTGATCTCGCCTGGCTGCAGCCCTTGATTAGCGGATTGATGGCCAAGCAGGCTGGCGAGCGCTACAACAATGGCGCTGCCGTTGCCGCTGCGATCCAGAAACTGGTGGCCGACGCGCCGGCGTCGGCCAACCTGCATTTGTCCTCGGGCCGCAAGCTCGGCGCCAGCCAGCGCATCGGTAGCGGTTCCGCGACCCAGCAACGCACGCGCGTCAGCCTGTCCAAACCCGGTGAACGACCTGCCTGGATCGTTCCGGTTGCCGGCATCGGCGGTGTCCTGGTAGTCGCTGTCCTTGGCTGGAAATTCTGGCCGCATTCGGACGAGCCGGTCGTCGAGTCACCGGCAACGGTCGTGCCGTCGGCGCCACTGGCGGGAACCAGTGCGCCGTTGGCGACGAACTTTCCTGGCGCTGCAACGGTTCCGGCGCTGGCACCCGAGGAAATCGAAAACGCACTTACGCAGGCGGACGTCTATCTTCGTGACGGCATCGCCGAAAATGGTGGTGGCAGGCACTTGGCGTATCCGGACGACGACAGCGCCGTTTATCTCTACCGACGTGTGCTCACCACGCAGCCGGAAAATGCCCGCGCCAAGGCGGGCATCGCTGCGATATTGAATTACTACCGCAAGAGTGCGCACTTGCTGTGCGAGCGGGGGCAGTGGGGCAACTGCGGTTACATCGCCCGGCAGGGCCTGAAGATCGATGCCTCCGACGAGACCCTGATCAAGCTCGATGCTGCGGCGGCGGCGGGCGATCGCGGCGAGTCGCCAGCGTTGCCTGCGATCTCGCCGTGAGCACTCGTCCAAGCCTCAACGAACATACCCAGCCACAGCCCAGTTCCGGGGCTCAATAGGCGTTAGGCCAGAAAGAGAAAGGTTCAAACATGTCGACACAGTCAAAAACTTTTGAGCACCTGTCTTTAGCGGGCGCACAATTCAAAGATGTAAATTTGCGCGCGTCTGGTTTCGACGACGTCTGCCTAGCCAACAGTATCTTCAACAACATTAATCTCTCGTCGGCACAATTTACCGGCATCAACCTAACCAACGCTTCGATCAAATACGCTGCGATGGAGGGCATGAAGATCGACGACATACTGGTCACGGATCTGTTCGCCGCGTTCGAAAAACTTAATCCCGGCATCCACAAGCATTGTTGATGAAAACGGGCATCTTGGCCATATCAGCGCCTTGGCCTAACAATTCATTCCAGCTGACGCCGCTTCGCGGCGCGGCTTAATTCTGGCGTTAGCCGTCAAAGCAAGCAACTGGAGAACATCAATGTCCCGAACGATTACCGTCAGCCTGCCTGTAGCCGATCTGGAGACATCCAAGGCTTTTTATACCGCCCTTGGCTTCGTAAACAATCCGCAGTTCACCGACGATACCGCTGCGTTCATGGTATGGAGTGAGTCAATCAACGTAATGCTTTTGACCCACGCAAAATGGCGCACATTTACTACCCGTCCAATTCCGCCAAAAACATCGAGCGAGGTCGCGCTCAATGTTTCGTGCGAATCACGCGAAGACGTCGATGCAATGAACAAGGCGGCCTTCGAGAACGGTGGCACCGCCGACATAAATCCCATTGAAGAACATGGGTTCATGTATGGTCGCGACTTCACTGATCCTGACGGCCACGTCTGGGGCGCGATGTGGATGGACATGTCCGCAATGCCATCCAGCTGATAGCTACCCGTAAACGCAATAAAACCGGTTGCTTACACCCGCCGAAGCAGGATCGCGGTGACGTTGTCGGAACCGCCGCCATCGAGCGCGGCAGCGATCAGGTGATCCACGCATTCCTGGGCCGAGAACAGCGTATTGCCGAGTAGCGTGGCGATGCTGGCATCATCCACCTCTTCGGTCAGGCCGTCGCTGCAGAGCAGGATCTGGAAGCCGGGCCGCAATTCACCAGACAGCGTTTCGACTTTCAGGCTTTCCGGATCAGTCACGCCCAGTGCCTGGGTCACGACGTTGCGATGCGGATGGTTGCGCGCCTGTTCGGCGGTGATCGCGCCCTGGTCGATCAGTTCCTGCACGTAGCTATGGTCCGAGGACAATTGCCGTAATTGCCCATTCCACAGGTATGCGCGACTGTCGCCCACCCAGGCCAGTTCGAAGCGATTTTCGATGATCCGCAAGGCCACCATGGTCGTGCCCATCGGCAGGCTGTCGGTACGGCGCCGGGAGTGCCGGATGATGTCCTCGTCGGCGCTGCGGATCGCGTCGGCGAGGCTCTTGCCCTCGCGGATTTCGCGGACCACGGCATCCCGCGCCAGCGCGCTGGCGACTTCACCGAACTCGTGGCCACCCATGCCGTCGGCGACCAGCCACAGGCCGAGGCTGGAATCACCGTAATAGGTGTCCTCGTTCAGTTCGCGACGCAGGCCAACGTGGCTGGAGTTGCCGGATTCGATCATCTCAGAACTCCAGACGCAGGCCGAACGCCAGGCTATCCCGTGCCACCCGGTCCCGGCCAATCAATTTCTCGTAGTAGAAGAAGCCGGAGCGGCCATGGGTCAGGACGAATGAGAGGCCGACACCGAGACGGTAGAAGTCGGTGTCGATCGGATCGCCGATCACCGTGAACGGGGTCGCGGTCGGGTCGTTGAGGAAGTAAGCGGTCAGCGATGACGGATCGCTTTTGAACTCATGCTGCCATTCCGCCTGCAGATGCGGAATCAGCACGCCCCAGCTGGTGCTATGCGTGTAGGTGAGCTTGGCGCCAAGCGTGCTGGTCACCGACGTCACGTCATGAGTGTCGATCACCATGCCCAGACCACTGCCGACCTTGCCCGCCTCGAAATGCTCGGTCAGCGGATCGAAGCTCTGGCGCGAATAGATCGCCCGCAGGTACGGCCCGAAGTTCAGCCCATTCCGGTTGAAGTCGCGGCCGACGCTGGTGGCGAAGGTCAGGCTGTTGCCATTCGAACTGCCGTGACTGGTCTGGTCAACAAGGGTCGTGGCGCCGCCGGGCTGGATGATCGTGTAACGGACACTGCGGATCATGTCGTAACTGTTACGGCCGTAGCTGAACACATCATCCAGATACCAACTGTCGTCCTTGTAGTAGGTGCTGAACGCCGACACGCTGTAACCCTGAGTATCGAGCTTGCCACGGCCGCTGACCAGGTCGTTGTTCTGGTGCGTGTAGCCGAGCGTGCCACCGAGGATGAATCGGTCCGACTTGCGATAGTCGGCGCCGACGGTCAGGCCATTGATGTTGAGGTCGTAGCCCGGGCTGATCTGGCCCGGATCGGTCTTGCCCCGGCCGATCGAGCCGGCGGCAAAGAATCCCCAGCGAGAGAAGTCACTGCCAACTTCGGTGCCCGGTTTGTCGCCCGTATTGTCGCCATCCAGCAGGCTCTGGAAAGCCAGGCCGATCGGCAGCGAGCCGCGCCCCGTGCTCAGCGCCAGGCCGCCAAAGCTGACGCCTTGCGTGCCGCTGCGCAGCGCCGCGATGCGCGCCTTGATGTTGTCGAACTGCGCTTCGGCGGCCAGCAGGCTGGTTTCCGAAAGCACCAGGCCCAGGTCGGGGAACAGTTCGTCAAGCGCGTTGACTACGCCATCGGGGTCGCTGTAGATCGAGTTGATCAGATCCTGGCAACGGTTGTGCAAGTCGGTCACATCGCTGTTGCTGGAGCTTTCGGGCATTTTCGAGCAGAACTTGTCGAACGCATCGGCGATCGCCTTCGCCTTGGGATCAAGCCCGGGCAGGTTGCCGAGCAAGGCGCTGTTGACGGTGAACGTAACGCTGACCGGGGAGGTCGGCACAAGTGGCCCTGTAACGCTGCCGGTGTCCTGGCGCGTGGCCATCACCGTGACCGTGCCCGGGTTGGCGCTGAGTTTCAAACTGGAGGAGGACACGCCATTGCCGGCAGTGTTGCTGCTGGCCGGGGACATGGAGCCGTTGCCCGAGACGATGGTCCAGTCGATACCGACCCCGGGCGCGGGCAGGCCATTGTCGAAGGCCTGGACAACGAATGGCTGGGGCAGGCTCGAGCCCGGGGTGCCGGTCTGGCCACTGCCACTGACGATGGCCAGTGTGCGCACCGTTGGCGCCACCGCCGTTACCAAGGTCGCCTCTACGGGAGTGGCGGCTTCGGCGGCATGAGCGGAGCCGGTGTTGCTGATCGAGCCGGCCTCAACATCGGCCGCGCTGACTGTGTAGGTGCCAGTGAGCACGCAGTTGCCGTTGATCGCAAGATTCGCGCAGGTGGCACTGGCCGGGCTGGTCATGGGATCACTGACCTGGACATTGGTAAGCGCAACGCTGCCGCTATTGTGCGCAGTGACGCTGAAAGTCAGCAGGTCACCCTTGCTGATGCTGTCGGTGTTGTCGTTGTCGGCATAGCCAACCAGAATCTTGGCCACCGTCAGTACCGGCGAGCCTGCCACCGGGGTATTGACCGTATTGGAAAACACACCGACCGGCAGTTCATTGGACTGGGCCCGGCCCGTGTTGCTGATGGTTCCAGCCGTCACGTCGGCGCTGGTGACCACGTAGGTGCCGGTAAGCACGCACGTGGCGTTGACCGCAAGAGTGGCGCAGGTCGTGTCGGTCGGCGCGGTCAGCGGGTCGAACACCTGCACGTTGTTCAGCCCAACGTTGCCGCTGTTGGTTGCGGTGACGGTGTAGGTCAGCACATCGCCAACGGTAATGGTGCCGCTGTTGTCGCCATCGGCGTTGCTGGTCAGGACTTTGGTCGCGGACAGCGCTGGCACTGGCACCGGTACGGTGATGGTGAACGTCACTGTCTGGTTGCAGCCATCCGGGCAGTACCCGGCATCGATTGTGTAAGTGCCGGGCACGGTGACGCCAAGGTCAACCTGGGCGATACCACCGCTGGTGGTGGTGCGTGCAAACGAAGGCGGACCACCCAGCGCAGGGGTGAATGTGCCCGCACCCACCGACGGTTCTGAAGTGATGCTCCAATCGATATTGGTGCCGTCCGCCACTGGCAGGGTCGCACCGGAGAATTTGACGCTCAGTGTCGTACTGCTGTTCGTCGAAATCGTGGCAGCGCCGGTTGCCGGGGATTGCGTACTCAGGAGGGGGGCTTCCACCGTCACTGAATAGCTGACCTGCGCTGGGCACAGCGCGCCGCATTCGGTGGGTTCAGGGTCGACGGTAACAGTGAACGTGCCCGGCGAGTAGCTGACCAAGTCGTTAGTCACCAGGCCGGTGGAGTCGTCGGTGAAAACCGGGTTGCTGAAGCTGAAGAATGGGCCGGCAGGCGAAACGTTCCAGTTGGTGCTGTTGTTGGCGTCGGTGCCGTTCTTCAGGTAGTGGGCATTGATGGTCGTGTATTGCCCGGTGAGGATCGTCCGGGACGACGGGGCATCTGCGGTGAGCGAATAGGAATCGTCGGTTTGCGCGGTCCAGCCGATATTTGAATTGCCACCGGTGCAATCGCTGACCGGGCAATCCACCGAGTAGTTGGCATTTCCACCTGAGGTCGGGCCCAGCGTAACCACGACGCTGATGGTCGCGCCCGGCGCGCCCGACCACGTTGTCTGTGCCGACGCACCGCCGGTGGAGTCAAAGGTTTGGCTGATGGTGCCGGACACGGTGGCCGCGCAGCCGCCAGAGAGATCGACGATGTCGAACTTGAAGGTCAGCGTACTTCCGGTCGGACCGGACTGGGTGGTTGCGCCATTGGGCTGGATCTCGCAACCGATGATCGCCAGTGCATTCGAGCTCCAGCCCAGCCCTGATAAAGCAGATACCAGCAGCAGTGCATTGAGGAGATAAGCGCGCGCGCCGGCGAACAGGGTCATCGGCAAGGCTGATCCATTGGTGTTCATCGCTTTTCCCCTGAAATGCGGTATAAATCTCCCGACTGAGTATAGCGGCAGTCGCGCCGCTGCGAAGGCCGGGCGCGAGCCGCGTAGCCCAATGGAGCCGCGCTGTATGAACGCACCTGTTGCCCGTCCGCTTTCCCCGCGTTTTCCCGTTACCTGCTTGATCGCGCTGATGGTCATCGGTGCCGGCCTGCCCGATCGGGCGCCGCGGGCTGCCGTGCGCAATGCCGAAGACCTGATGATCGTCGACTGCCTGCTGCCGGGGCAGATCCGTTCACTCGGGTCCATGGCCACCTATCTGAGTGCCCGACGGCCGATCCGCACCAGCCAGGGCGATTGTCAGATCCGTGGTGGCGAGTACGTGTCCTTCGACCGCGCCAACTACCAGACTGCACTGAAGGTCTGGATGGATCAGGCCATGGCCGGCAGCGCCGAAGCCCAAAACAATGTCGGCGAGATCTATTCCAAGGGCCTGGGCACCGAGCCTGACTACGGTATGGCTTTCCAGTGGTTCAAGAAGGCGGCCGACCAGGGTTATGGTCGCGCCAAGATCAATCTCGGCTATCTCTACGAACAGGGCCTGGGCGTTACCCAGGACACCGCGCTGGCCTTGAACCTCTATCGCGAGGCTTCGGGCATCAAGGACGAATTGCTCTACGCCTCGAATGTCGAGGTGCAGTTCAAGGCCCGTGACCAGCAGATTTCCCAGTTGCAGGGCCAGGTGCAGAGTGAGCAGGCAAACTCGGCCGAGTTGCGCGAGCAGGTCAAGCAGTTGCAGCAGCAGTTGCAGGAACGCCGGCGCGCGCTGGAGAGTTCCCAGACACAGTTGCGCGATACCCAGAGCAAGCTGGCGCAGGCCAAGCAGTCGCAAGATGCCGGCCTGACCAAGTTGCTGGAGAACCAGTTGCTCGCGCAGGAACAGCAGATCAACGACCAGCGCAGCCAGATCGCTTCGATGGAGCAGCGCGTCGGCGCGGGTACTGCCGTCGCCGTTGCCG
>JANXRY010000008.1 GCA_025356635.1 Gammaproteobacteria bacterium | reverse complement strand
CGGGGCGGCGGCCGGGGCGGCAGCCGCGGCCGGAGTAGCCGCCGGCTTGGCGGCCGGCGTGGCATTGTCGGCGGCGAAGGCCATGCTGCTGGCTAGGCACAGGGCGAGAGCGGTGATGGGCATGCGAATGTTCATGGTGGAATCCTCTGCAGGGGGTGGGGGAGTGAAGCCGGTGTGGATTCACCGGTGATCGCACTCTGCCTGCGCTGACTTTTCCCGCGCCTTGCCGCTGGATTACAAATCGTCCACGTCAGTGCTTGGCCGGGAAACGTACCTCGACCCGGAGCCCTGGCGCCGCTGAAGACAGCCGGACTTCGGCGCCATGGCGAATGGCGATGGCGCGCACCACGCTCAGCCCCAGGCCGGTGCCCGGTGTGCCGCGATGGCTTTCCAGCCGCACGAAGCGATCGAATACCCGTTCGTGCTGTTCGGTGGCGATGCCGGGACCATCGTCGTAGACCGACAGCAGTGCTGCATCTTTTTCTTCACGCACGCTCAAGGTGATGCGACCGCCGGCTTCTGTGTACTTGATCGCGTTGTCGAGCAGGTTCGAGATCAACTGGAACAACAGGTCGCGGTCGCCGGCAATCCGCGCCGGCTCGACGTGAGCTTGGATCATGCGACCAGAAGCTTCTGCCACCGCTTGCCACAACTCCAAGGCATCGGTGGCGACATCGGCAAGATCCACGGCGGCCATCGGAGCCGAGGTCGTGCCTTCGATACGCGCCAGGCGCAGCAGGCTGTTGAACGTAGTGATCAACTGGTCGGCTTCGTTCAGCGCACCGTCGATCTCGCGGGAGACGTGCTCATCCGGAGCGGCCAGGCGGGCTTGTTCGAGCCGGGTCTTGAGCCGCATCAGCGGCGTTCGTAAATCGTGGGCGATTGCATCGGTGGACGCCTGGATGCCGCCGACCAGATCGCGGATGCGATCGAGCATGCGGTTGAGTGTGCGGCCCAGCCGCGCGAAGGCATCGTCGCCGGCGCGCTCTGGCGCTCGCTCATCCAGATGCCCGGCGGTGACCCGATCAACGGTATCGAGCGGCGCTTTCAGTGCGCGATCCACGGCGCGCCGAAGCAACCAGCCGAGGCCCAGGGTTAGCAGAGCCAACAGGCACAGGATCACAAGCCCGAGCCGAAGGAATAATTCCCGCAAATGTTGCTGCTCGCCGGTGCTATGTCCGGTTACCAATTGACCGCCGCCGGGCAGGGTTTCGACATAGGCAAGGACGTAATCGCCCTCGTCGTTCCACGGAAACCGGACCCAGCCCTGGCGATGCAGCAAGGAGGCTGGCAGGTCACTCAGGTGGCCTGAACGCACACTGCCCCCCGGGTCCACCAGCAGGTACACCGCCTCGCGATGGGTGTCTTCCTGTACACGATTATCGATTGCCTTGGCCAGGCCGGCCCGCCCGGAAACGCGCAATTCTTCAAGAAGTCCCTTGTGATCGGTGAGAACGGTCTGGCGAGTATCGCGTTCGACCAATTGGTCGAAGGCCGCGAGACTGAGCCCGCCGATCACCACGAACGCGAACAACAAGCCGATCGCGTAGGCCAGCACCAGCCGGTTGAGGGTGGACGACAGGAACACGCGCATGCGCCGATGGTTGAGCATTCTCAGGCACGCAGCCCAAGCAGGTAGCCAGCGCCGCGCACGGTATGCAGCAGTGGCTTTTCGCGGTCGCGATCGATCTTCTGGCGCAGCCGGGAGACATGCACATCGATCACATTGGTCTGTGGATCGAAGTGGTAATCCCAAACGGCCTCAAGCAGCATCGTCCGCGTCACCACCTGGTCGGCGTGGCGCATCAGGTATTCGAGCAGGCGGAATTCACGCGGTTGCAGGTCGATGACCGTGTCGCCACGACGGACGCTGCGCTTGAGCAGGTCCATCTCCAGATCGCCGACCCGCAATTTGGTCAGCGCGCCCGACTGCTGGCTTTGCCGGCGCAGCAGGCCTTCCAGGCGCGCGACCAGTTCCACGAAGGAAAACGGTTTGGCGAGGTAGTCGTCGGCGCCGCCCCGCAATCCTTCAACGCGCTGTTCGACATCGCCGAGCGACGACAACACCAAGGTCGGCGTGGAATGCCCGGTGACGCGCAACTGTCTGAGCAATTGCAGGCCATCCATTCCCGGCAGCATGCGGTCGAGGATCAGTGCGTCGTATTTTTCATGCGTCGCCAGATGCAGGCCATCAATGCCGTTGGCCGCGTGCTCGACCGCGTGGCCGGACTCGCGCAGGCCCTTGGTGATGTAATCGGCGATCAGCGGATCGTCCTCGACCAGCAGCACGTGCATGACGCTCTCCGACAACAATCTTGGGCCAGTGTGGCTGGCGGCTGCTGACTCCAGTCTGGCCGGAAGATGACAGACCGGTAATAGTGTCGCCCCGATCGTCATGCACTACAATGGTGCAATGTCGGATTTGGTCACCCCTGAACTCGATACATTGGCGACGCCGGTGGCCTGGCTCGGGGCTGAGTCGCGCCTGATCCACTGCAACGCGGCTTTCGCCCGCTGGCTGGGCGTCGGGCAACGGCGGTTGCTGGGTTTTCGGCTGGACGAACTCGATGCCGAATCCGGCCGTCTGACGGCACTCTTGTCCCGGTTGACGATGAGCGGCGAACCGCTGCGGGTGCATCGGGCGCGGCTGGCCTTTCCCGGTGGCGCCGAACACTTCGCCGATCTGTGGCTGGCCCGCGAGGACTCCGGCGCGACCCGCCTGGAAGCGCACCCGCGCGAAGAATTCCCCGGCGAAGATCCGGCCGCGACCTTGCCGGCGGCGTTGTCGGCCGCGCTCAAGGGCCTGGCGCACGAAATCCGCAATCCCCTGGCGGGCATGAAAGGCGCCGCGCAATTACTCGGTCGTCGCGTAGACAACGACGATGCCCGCGAACTCGTTGGCTTGATTGCGTCGGAAGTCGATCGCCTCGCCGGCCTGGTCGATCAGCTCTTGCATCCCTCGCCACCGCGCGCATTTGCACCGACCAATATCCATAGCGTGCTCGAACGCGTGCGGCAATTGGCCGATGCCGAAGCCGCGTGGTCGGTGAAACTCGTGCGCGATTACGATCCGAGCCTGCCCGATATCGAAGGCGATGGTGATCGGCTCACGCAAGCATTGTGGAACCTGGTACGCAACGCGCTCGAGTCCGGCGCCGGCACGGTGAGCTTGCGCACGCGCGCCGAACATCACGTGATGATCGGCGATACGCCGCACCGGTTGGCGGTGCGTATCGAAATCGTCGATGACGGTCGCGGCGTCCCCGAGGATCTGGCCGAGCGCATCTTCCTGCCACTGGTGTCCGGTCGCGCCGAAGGCACCGGCCTGGGCCTGCCTTTGACGCAGCAAGTCGCGCGCGAACACGGCGGCTCGCTCAGTTATCGCTCGCGCTCCGGCCACACCGTGTTCACTCTGCGCCTGCCGGTGCCGCTCGGCGACGAGGTCGATGACGATGAATGAAACCGCCGGCCAGCGTGTCTGGGTGGTTGATGACGATCGCACCATCCGCATCGTGCTGGCGCAAGCCTTGCGTGATGCCGGCTACCGTGTGCACGCCTTCGAGAGCGCGCGGCATGCACTCGATGCCATCGAGAGCGAACCCGCACCGGCGCTGGTGTTCACCGATGTGCGCATGCCCGGTGTTGACGGCCTCGCATTTCTCGACGCGCTCAAGTTGCAACGGCCCGCATTGCCGGTGATCGTGATGAGCGCCTACACCGATATCGCCAGCACCGCTGGTGCGTTCCGTGGCGGCGCGCATGAATTCCTGTCCAAGCCGTTCGATCTCGATGATGCCGTGGCGCTGGCCGGGCGCGCCTTGCCGCATGTCACACCGGAACCGGAACTCATCATCGAAGCCAAGAGCGCGCGTGAACTGGTGGGCAGCACGCCGGCGATGCGCGAATTGTTCCGCGCGATTGGCCGGCTCGCGCAAGCACCGTTGAACGTCTTGATCACTGGCGAAACTGGCACCGGCAAGGAGCTGGTCGCGCGTGCGTTGCATGGCGAATCGCCGCGAGCCGCGCGGCCGTTCGTGGCACTCAACGCCGCCGCGATTCCGGCCGATCTGCTGGAGTCGGAATTGTTTGGCCATGAAGCGGGCGCCTTTACTGGCGCGAGCAAGCGCCACATCGGCCGCTTCGAACAAGCCGATGGCGGCACGCTGTTCCTCGATGAAATCGGCGACATGCCGGCGTCCTTGCAGACGCGTCTATTGCGGGTGTTGGCCGAAGGCGAGTTCTTCCGCGTCGGCGGTCGCGAACTGATCCGCGTGGATGTGCGGGTAATCGCGGCAACCCACCAGCCACTGGAAAATCTTGTCCGCGAAGGCCGCTTTCGTGCTGATCTGTTGCATCGCCTGGATGTGGTGCGCCTGCGGCTGCCGCCGCTGCGCGAGCGCAAGGCCGACGTGCCGGCGTTGGCGCAGCGCTTCCTTGCCGAAGCCGCGCACCGGTTGGGTGCACCGGCCAAGCGCTTTCATGCCGAAACGTTACGCCGACTCGACAAGCACGATTGGCCGGGCAACGTACGCGAGCTGGAAAATCTCTGTTGGCGCCTGGCCGCGTTGGCGCCGGGCGAAACCATCACTGCCGGTGATCTGCACGGCACGCTCGATGCCAGCGCAGCCCACGATTCGGTGCGCGGCTGGATGCAGGCGCTCACTGCCGAGGCAACCTCTGCACTCGAACGCGGCGACAGCAACGTGCATGCGTCGTTGCGCGCGCAGTTTGATCAAGTCTTGTTGGAAACCGCGCTGGAACACACCGGCGGCCATCGTAGCGAAGCTGCCGAACGGCTGGGCTTGGGCCGCAACACCCTGACGCGTAAACTGGGCCCGACGCGAGGCCGGAGGAAAATCTGATGCTGCAAACTCTCCAGCAAGCTATCGAGATTCGATCGGCGCATGGCGGCGATGTCGCTCTGCTGGCGGAATGGGCGCAGGCCATGGCCTTTGAAACCGAACATAAGCGCCTCGATCCCGACACCATCACGCGCGGCATCACCGAAGGTGTCGCCGACCCGGCGCGCTCGCGCTATTTCATCGCCGAGATTGGCGGCGAACCGGCCGGCACCTTGATGTTCACTTTCGAATGGAGCGATTGGCGCTGCGCCTGGTGGTGGTGGCTGCAAAGCGTCTATGTGCCGCCGGAGCACCGCCGCAAGGGCGTGTATCGGGCAATGTACGAACACGTCCAGACGCTGGCGCAACAAGCGCCGGACGTCTGCGGCCTGCGCCTGTACGTGGAACGCGGCAACATTCGCGCGCAGCGCACTTACGAATCGTTGGGAATGAACGACGCCGGTTACTGGATGTTCGAAAGCGAATTCCCGCAGCGTTAGTAGCGCAGGATCGCGCGGGCGTCCTGCCAGGCCGGGCAATGATCAAACGTCACTTCGATGCCGTGCGCTGCAAGCAACGCGGCGATTTGCCGCTGGCGCATCTGGAAACGATCGAAGGCGCGTTCGAGTTTCGCAGCATCGGTACCGTGCGGAGCATAGCCTTGCGCGTTCCAGGCTTCGTCGTCGAACAAGGCGATGCGCGCATGCCCGGTGCTCAGCCGGATCAGCGGTTCGGGGGGCGCATCGAGCCACACCTCGCATTCCGGTGCGAGCAACGCGGTTTCGATCAGCGGCCAGGCCGGCGCCAGGCCGGCGTGTCCGTATTGCAGGGCCATCATCGCGGCAAGATCGTGGATAGTCAGGTAACGGGCATGCTCAATCGCCGCGCCAAAATTTTCCTGTGCGAATAGCGCGGTGGCCGCACTGGCCATGCCGGTTTCCAGCAACGTTTCCTCGAACTGCTGGCCAACTTCCGCCACGAGTTCACGTTCGCCGCGCACCACAAAGGGCAGCAAGCGCAAGGCGCCTTCTGCGAAATCAGGGCTTGGGCGCAGCGATCCGGGCAGTTCGCCCTTGTGCGCGCCGAACGCGATGACTCGCGCCTCGGCACGGCTCGGCGCTAGCGCGATCAGCCGTTCGAGTTCGCGGTGTACGGGCCAGGCGGGACGCAACAATTCGACCGGATCGAACA
The DNA here is from genome assembly GCA_025356635.1 of Gammaproteobacteria bacterium. Lineage (GTDB taxonomy): Bacteria > Pseudomonadota > Gammaproteobacteria > Xanthomonadales > Xanthomonadaceae > Arenimonas. The sequence continues at coordinate 66,163 of JANXRY010000008.1, read as the reverse complement.
GCGCTACCGCGAGCCCAAGATCGAGTGCGACGACGCCTGGCGCAAAACGGGCGAGATCGCGCGCCACACCATCGGCCAATGTGCCGGCGGCTGTTTGATCGAGCACGGACACGCTGGCCTGCGCGCCGGGGCGCAATTCCAGCGCCAGTGCGCCCAGGCAGGATTGAGTCTTGATCATTGCATCCATACGCCTACGTTTGGAATCCCCGGTCAAGCCGTTTAAGCTTGCGGGCACGCATTCAATAACACCAGTTCTTTACGCCAGCGTCCGCGCCGGCTCGCCCGAGGATTCGTCCATGCAAGCCACCCGTCGTGTCGCCATCCTGGGCGGCGTCCGCCTTCCGTTCTGCAAAAACAACACCGTTTATTTCGATGTCGGTAATCTCGGCCTGTCGATCACCACGCTCGGCGCGCTGGTGGAAAAGTTCGGCTTGCAGGGGCAGCAGTTGGGCGAAGTGGCGATGGGCGCGGTGCTCAAGCACTCGTCCGACTGGAACCTCGCCCGCGAGGCCTTGTTGTCTTCGGGCCTGTCGCCGTTGACGCCCGGGATCACCTTGCAGCGCGCATGCGGCACAGGCTTGGACACTGTGATCACCATTGCCAACAAGATCGCGCTCGGCCAGATCGAGGTCGGCATCGGCGGGGGTTCCGATACCACGTCGGACGTGCCGATTGCGGTGAACAAACGACTGCGACGGCGCCTGCTCAACGCCAACATGGCGAAGAGTTTCGGGCAGCGCCTGGGCGCGCTGCTCAAGGGCTTTTCGCTTGCCGAACTCAAGCCCGAGTTTCCCGGCGTTGGCGAACCGCGCACCGGCAAGAGCATGGGCGAGCATTGCGAGTTGATGGCCAAGCAATGGCAAATCCCGCGCGAAGCGCAGGATCTGCTCGCTTACGAATCGCACAAGAAAGCCGCTGCTGCCTACGAGCGCGGCTTCTACGCCGACCTCATCGCGCCGTTCCGTGGCTTGAGCCGTGACAACATCCTGCGTGCCGACACCACGCTGGAAAAACTCGCCACGCTGAAGCCCGCGTTCGACAAGACTTCCGGCCAGGGCACGCTGACCGCTGGTAATTCCACCAATCTGAGCGACGGCGCCTCGGCGGCATTGTTGTCGTCTGAAGAGTGGGCGAAGGCGAATGGCAAGGAAGTTTTGGCGTATCTCGTTGATGCGCAAGTCGCGGCAGTGGATTTCGTCGCCGGTGAGGGTTTGCTGATGTCGCCGACGGGCGCCGTAGCCGAGTTGCTCAAGCGAAACAATCTTGGCTTGCAGGATTTCGATTTCTACGAGATCCACGAAGCTTTCGCCGCGCAGGTGCTGTGCACGCTCAAGGCCTGGGAATCGGATGAATTCTGCAAGAACCGGCTTGGCCTCGAAAAAGCCTTGGGCAAAATCGATCGCAACAAACTCAATGTCGTCGGTTCATCGCTGGCGATCGGGCATCCGTTCGCCGCAACCGGTGCGCGCATCGTTGCCACCGCCGCGAAATTGCTAAAAGAAAAAGGCTCGGGCCGGGTGCTGGTGTCGATCTGCACCGCCGGCGGCATGGGCGTTGCGGCGATCATCGAACGCTGATCACTTGCTGCACAAAAACAAGGCCCGCCCCTGAGAGCGGGCCTTGGCGTGACGCAAGGCGACTTAGAATTCCTGCGAGAAGCGGATGCCGAAGGTGCGCGGCTGACCAGCGATCAAATACTGCTGGCCATTCGGGTATTCCGGAACGTAACCGGGGACACCGGTCGCGCACGGACCCACGCAGCCAGCGAACTTGCCCTGCTGGTTGCGCTCGTCGAACACATTCTTGACGTAGAAATCCAACGACCAGCTGTTCTTGTGGATGCCGGCAGACAGATCGAACAAGTTGTAGGCGGCCAAGGTCCCGTAGGTCGCGTTGTCGGCCGTCACCAGATAGCCCAGGCGATTGCCTTCATGGAACAGGGAGCCCTGCACGTAAACCTCCGATTCACCAACATCGAAGGTGTAGCGCCCGGTCAGGTTGCCCTTGAACTTGGCGGTAATGGGCAGCCGCGATCCGGCCGCAGCAGCCGGACCATCGACCGCCTCGTCGTCGGTAGGATCGTTCGGATCGCCGGGATCGATGGTTCCTGCCGGGCAGCTCGTTACCGGATTGCCGTGGATGTCGTTGAATCCGCAATAGTCCGAGGTCAGTTTGGCGTCGTAAAGGGAAATGCCGCCTGAGAGAGTGAAGTTGTAGCTTACCGCCCAGTTCAGGTCGGCCTCGAAACCGCGAATCCGGGCGGTGCCGGCGTTGCGGATGATGGTCAGGCCGGCGCCGCCCGGGGGAATGAAGCCGAACTGCACGTCTTGCCAGTTTTCCTGGAAGACCGAACCATTGAAGGTGAGCTGGTTGTCGAACCAGCTGGTTTTCCAGCCGAACTCATAGTTGGTCAGGATATCGGGCAGATAAGCCGGCGACTGGCCGCTCGGGTTGCTGCGATTGACGCCACCGGGACGGAAGCCTTCCGACCAGGTCAAGTAGATCAACTTGGTATCGTTGATCTTGTAGGTCAGGTTGAAGCGGCCGATGTGGTCGCTCTTCTTGACCGAATCGTCGAGATTGACGCAAGGCGAGCCTTGGAATTGTTCAGGCGAAAAGCACAGGGCCTCGCCATACTTGTAGCCCAGTGGCGCGTTCGCGTTGAACCCGAAGAAGCCCTTCAAACTGTTGTCGTATTTGTAGAAACGCATGCCGGCGGTGGCGGTGAGCTTGTCGGTAAAGTCGAACGACATCTCGCCAAAAAACGCTTCGTCGTGATCCTTGCGCAGTTGATTGGTCAGCCAAATCGTATCGGGCCAGCCGGTAACCTCCAGATTTGAATTCAGATCGCCGGCAGTGGAATACCGCTGAAGGATCTTGTGTTCCTGCTGTTGCCAGAAGTAACCAAAAAGAACGCGAAAGCGATTGTCCTGCGGTGACGAGATACGCAGTTCGTGGCTGGAATTACGGAAATTGTCCACGCCATGGATTAGCTGCGAGGGGTTGATGAAATTGCCATTGTCATCGGTAAAATAATTGGTGTAACCGTAGGCGTGGTAATAGGCGTCGTACCAGAACGCGTAGTCGCTGTAGTCGGAATCGCTGTCGATATCGCGCTTGAGGTGGGTGTAGGCGTAGGTGAGGTCGAAATTGCCGATCTTGCCCTGTACCGTCAGTGCGGCCTGGGTGAACTTGTCGTCATATTTCTCGGGATACCACTTCTGGATCTTCAGATCGCCGAGCACAGGGTCCGTCGAGAAATTGCCATGGGTCAACTGGCTCTGGGTCATGATCGTTGGCGTGACCGTCCAGTTTTCGCCGAAGTCCAGTTTCAGCGCGGCGCGGGCGCCACGAGTGGTGACGTCGTTGTAATTATTCTTGGCGACCGCAGCATTGTCGATCGTGCCATGACCGCCGGAGTCGGCATCCCAACCCGGGAAAGTCCGGGTTCCAAAGACATTGTCGATGTAGCCGGCGTCGTACTGGTCCCAGGCGACAATGCGGATTGCGGCGTGGTCGGAGATCGGAGCGTTGAGGTAGCCTTCGGCGATATGGCCATTACCGCCGTGACTGATGGAGTTCAGCTCAAACGAGTAGCCGGCGGCAAAGCCGCTCGGGTCTGGCTTCTTGGTGATGATGCGCAGTGTGCCGGCCTGCGAGCTGGCGCCATACAAAGTTCCTTGCGGCCCGGAAAGAGATTCGACCCGGTCAATGTCGTAGGCATGCACGTCCAGCAAGCCACCGATCGTAGTGATCGGTTGTTCATCAAGATAGACGCCGACGCTGGGCTGCGGCCCGGAGTGATTGCCGTTCTCGCCACTGGCCACGCCGCGAATGTACGGAGTCGTCGAGCCACCTTCGCCTTTGTCGAAAGACAGAGAAGGCAGCAAGGCCACCGCCTGGCTGAAATTGGTGACGTTCATCTGATCGAGCTTGACCTGGCCCAGGGCCTCGATGCTGATCGGTACTGCCTGCAGGTTTTCCTCGCGCTTTTGCGCGGTCACCGTAACGGTGCCAAGTTCGTGCGCCGGCCGAGTGCCGGCGGGCGCCGGCTTGGCGGCCGGTGTAGCGGGCGCGGGCGTTTCGGTACTCTGCGCAAACGCAGCCGAGCTGATGGCGAAGCAGATGGCGGCTGCCAAAGGCAGCTTGGTCAGGCCCGGCCGGTGATTGCGTATCTGGGTAACTCGACTTGACGGTTGCATATCTACCCTCCCCGGGCTGTAGGTGCTGCGGTTGCTTACTCTTGTCTGATCGTTCTTATCTGGATCAGACGACATCGAAATCAGGTGCCGCTGGATAGGCGTCGAGCACCGGGCCCAGTGCGGCCTTCAGTGGATCCAGCCAAGGTTCGTAATGGCGCCAGTGCTCGACGCCGTCGCGGTAAATGGGCTTGCGCACCTGTTCGGAGCTGGCGGTGCGCACCGGGCGATCGTTTTCGAAAAAACGCAGGCAGCCGGCCTCGAAAGGCAGGCCGCAATAGTCCAGCAAACGACGAACCTCGACCTCGGTGTTGTCCACCATCTGCTCGTAGATGACGCGATGGACGCGTCCTGGCAGGACGGCATCGAAATGCGCCATCAGGTCAACATAATCGCGGTAGTAGCGACCGATGTCATCCAGGCTGTAGGTGAAGTTCTGGCCCTGGGCGAAATGCTGCTTGAATCCGGACAGGCAGCATGCCAGCGGATGCCGGCGGGCATCGATGATCCTGGCATTGGGCAAGACCAGGTGGATCAGGCCGATGTGCGCGAAATTGTTCGGCATCTTGTCGATGAACAATGGGGCGCTGGATTTGCGCTGAATCCGGGTCCGCTCGAGATATTGCTCGCCCAGCTCGCAAAGCTCGCGCTGATCCAGCCGGGCCAGCGTCTGGTGATAGCCGGGTAGCGCACCGGCGTCGCTATCCGCGCGCAGTGCTCGGGTCATCGAGATGATTTCCGGCAGCTCCATCGTCCCCTCGACGGCGGAATGGCTGGATAGGATCTGTTCGATCAGCGTCGAACCGGAACGCGGCAGGCCAACGATGAAAATGGGATCACGTGCCGCACTGCCAGAATCCTTGCGCTGTTCGAAGAATTCGCAACTGTAGATTCGCTTGGCGCGTGCCACCCGGCTCGACATGTCGTCGGCGCTATAGGGCACGACCGACCGCCGCAGAGCATTGCCCTGCAAGTAGTGCTCGAACGACCCGGAATATTCGCCAGCGTCCTCCAAGGCTTTGGCTAGGGCAAATTCGAAATGAAAACGATGCTCGATCGGCAGGTCGGGGCGTTGCAAGAAGTTGCGCATCGCTCCGATCTCATCAGCACTGAAGCGGAACGTCTTGAGGTTGGCCAGGCTCCAGTAGGCGTCGCCGAATCCGGGATCGATCTCGAGGCTCTTGCGGTACGCCTGGATGGCGCGGTCCTGGTGGCCGGCGGTTTTCAAGGCATGGCCGTAACTCATCCAGATCTTGGCGTTGTTTGCGTATTCGCCGAGGATGCCCTGGTAGAGTTCGATCGCCGATTCGTAGTCGCCCAATCGAGAGAACACGGCTGCCTTGAGGATGCGGCAGCTCGGGTTTCGCGGATCGTCCTTGAGCAGGATTTCCAGCTCGGCCAACGCTTGCACTGGCTTGTTGTGCCGCTGCAAGACGAGGGCGTAGTTCTGCCGGGCCTCCCTGAAGCTGGGCGCGAGTTCCAGGCAGCGTGCGAGCAGATGTTCGGCGTCGTCATAGCGGCCCAGCCGGGTGGCGATTTCGGCCATCATGCGGATCGCCGAGACATCGGTGGGGTAGTGCATGAGATGCGCGCGCAGCAGGCTCTCGGCCTCGGGCACACGCCCCTCGCTGAGGGCCGCCCCGGCGGCGAGCAGTTTCGAGTCGCGGATCGAATAACGCACGTGCCGGGCATAGGCGGCATCGGCGCCGGCGTTGTCGCCAGTTGCGTTCAGGTGATCGCCAATGGCGCGCCAGGCCTGCGGCAGGTCCGGCTGCAAGGCAACCGCGCGTTGCAGTGCCGCAAGCGCCGCATCGCCCTTGCCCAAACGACCCTGGGAAAGCCCGAGCAGCAGCCATGCCATGGGATGGCGTGGCACGACCTTGAGGATTTCTTCAGCCTGCTCGCGGGCCAGGGCGGGATCTCGCGACAACAAGCGATTCGCCTGCGCCAGCGCAACGTCGAGCGATCCGGTGGCCGAGGACGCTAGGTTCATGGCTCTCCAACAGCAGGCCGTGCGCCATGCGCACGAATGCCAACCCGCAATGAGCCGGCATGAAACGTCGTTGCGATAGTAGGATTAATCTTGCGTTAAATACAAGCGCAGGAGCCTGCCGCCGCCGCGTTGTTACCGCATTCTGTTCGGGTCTTGTGGCGACAACGCTCCGGTGTCGGCGAGCGCTCGCTGCCAACGTGCAACGGCATCGGTGTCGCCACGTTGTTCAGCCGCCTTGAGCGCGGCACTAAGCGCGACGAAGCGGTTGCCCGGGTCTTCGGCCGCTTTCGCCAGCAGGGTTTCGGCGCGAGCGAAGTGGCCTTCGTACAAGGCGCTCAGGCCATTGATCAGACGCAGCCGCGCTTCGCGCTTCGCCAGCCGCTGCCAGCCGGCAAACGGCAGGCGCAACAGCCACCAGAGTGTCCATAGCAAGGTCCAAAGCAGCCCCCACGCCAGAAGAAAGAAAGCCACCGTGGTGGTGATGGTCAGGCCATGCCAGCGCACCAGGATCGTCCCCAGGTCCGGTGCGAGCAACTCCCAAGCCAGCGCGCCGAGTGCGGCCAGCGCCAGCCACCAAAGCAAGGTTCGAAATACCTTCATGGCAATCCCGCGTGACGTTGCTGCCAGGCATGCAATTCCTCGAGCGTGCTACCGGCTTCGGGTACCGTCGCGGTCAGGTCGAGCTTGCCTAGGCGGGCGAGCCGCAAACGCTGGCCGGCCAGTCGTGGCCCGGCGGCGTAGAGGCGCTGCAACCAGCGATCAATTCGCGCCAGGCTGCCATGGAATGCACTGGGATCACGCTGATCAAGCGCTGATCGCGCCAAGGCGAGTTCTAGACCCAGGGCAGCTTCGCCGGTGGAACGATCCTCGGGCGCCAACAGATCCTGTTCGCCGCTGGAGCGGACCTGCACGAAGGCTTGCATGAGGCGCTGCAAGCCCGAGACGCCTGGCGCCGTCACCGATGGTGCCGATGGACTGGCTGCCTCGAGACCGGGCAGCGCGGCTTCGAAGGCATCGAGCTCGCTCGCGGCCAATGCCCGCGGCAGTGGCGGTGCGCCACGCAAGGCGATCAGTTCTTGCGCCAGCGCCTGGCGCAGATTGAGCAGGGCGGGGTCGCGTTGTCGCGCGAGGACGCTCTCGGCCAGCTCAGTCGCGCGCACGGCGCCCGGCAGGTCGCCGGCGATGCGCAGGCGCTGCTGGGCAAACACCAGCAGCAATTCCGCCTCGTCCACCCGTAGCGACATTTCGCCCTCGTGCCGGGACCCAGCAAGCTCGCGCACGCTGTCCTCGATCAGCGCCGAGCGTTGGGTAACGCCGAGCACTTCGTCGCGCAACAGGCTGGTTCGAGCGCGGGTGTCGGTCAGGCCCTGGTTGGCGGCTTCCTGACTGCGGCGAATCGCGCCCAGGTCCGACTCCACCTGCAGCAAACGGGCGTCGAATGTGGCCGGGTCACTGGCATCACCCACGGGTGCCGGTGCCTGCCGGACAGCCCTCCACACCAGCAGCGTGCCGAGCAGCACGGACAGGGCCAACAGAAACCACAGCGCGCCTGGCAGTCGGCGGCGTGGGGCGGTCAGGGGAGTGTCGGGCAAGGGGATATCCACGAAAGCGAAAGCGCAAAGGTTGCAACGGCAGGCAAATGCTACTGGAAGCGCCGCTTGGCCGGGTGCTCGGCAAGCGCGGCAAGCAGGCTGTCCGGGCGGGCATCGGCCGCGAGTGCCCGCCGGCGGAATCCGAGCACATGCAGTTGCGCGTCCAGGCGTCGGCTGCTGGCCACGCAAGGGCGTGCGATCAAACCCGCACGCTCGGACTTCGACAATGAGCGCCAGAGATTCGCCAGGGCTTCGCCGCTGCTGACCAGGAGCGCGGTTTTCTCGGGCAGGGCCGCCATGGCGCGCAGGCGATGCGATGTCGGCGTCAGCGCAACGCGGCGGTAGACTTCCGCGAGATGCACCTGGGCGCCGCGCTTGACCAGTATCTTGGCCAATTGCCCGCGTCCTCCCGGCGCGGTGATCAACCCGACCTTCTGGCCGGCCATTTCGGCCAGGGCCGGAAGTGCGAGCAGGGCATCGGAATCCATGCCCTGATCCGGTGTCGTAACCCGATCGATGCCATGACGGCGCAAGACGGCAGCGGTACCCGGGCCGACCGCGAACCAGTTCTGACTGCGACGACAGGTGAGTGGCTGCTGCGTTGAAGCAAGGCGTGCCGCGTTCGGGCTGGTCACGATCACGATCGGGCAGGCCAGCGCTTTCTTCAAGGTTGCGCCCGTCGCCAGCGGCTCGATCGCCAGCGTTGATAGGGCGAAGGTTCGGGCGCCGAATTTTGCGGCCACGCGCCGTACGCCAGCGTGCAGTCCCAGTGGGCGCAGCGAGATGACGTACCATTCGGCCAACGAAAGTGCAGGGATCGCGCGTGGCATGGTGCGAGCTTGGCATAAGCCCCCACGCAAGACCACGCAATGACCGACTTCGACACGCTCAACACTCTCAATGGCTATTTCCAGGCGATGCCGCCGGTGGCCGCAACCGGCATCCGCGCCCGCGATTTCGACGGCGAAACGCTGCGCCTGTTCGCACCGCTGGCTGCCAACGTCAACGACAAGGGCTGTGCCTTTGGCGGCAGCCTGGCCAGTCTGATGACGCTGGCCGGCTGGGGTTGGTTGATGCTGAATCTGCGCGAAGCCGGCCTGGTGGCGGAGATCTATGTTGCCGACAGCCAGATCCGTTATCTCGCGCCGCTTTACGACGATCTGATCGGCGATGCACGGCTGGCGCCGGACCAGGACTGGCCGACGATCCTGCGCTGCCTGCGCGAACGGCAACGGGCGCGCGCGGCGCTGCAGGCACAGACCTTTGATGGCCGCGGCGCGGTGGTTGCGACCTTGTCGGCACGATTCGCCCTGATTGCCGCTCCCACCGCCGATCCACGCGTGGCATGATGTGGTCATGACGCGTGTCCTCAGCCTCCTTGTGGTCCTGTTGCTGGTGGCTTTCCCTGGCACCGGTGAGGCCAAGCGCAGGAATAACCAGCAGATCTTCGACGACTACAACAACGCTCTGCGCTGGAACGAGTTCGACCTGGCCTGGACGTTCGTGGATCCGCTGGTCCAGCAGGAAAACCCGCTGACCGAGCTGGAGCGCAAGCGCTTTGAGCAGGTGCAGATAACCGTGGTGACGGTGAAGAGTCGCGGGGTGGCGCCGGACGGGCTTACCGAACAGGTCGTCGAAATCCAGCTGGTCAGCAAGTTCACGCAGGTTGAGCGGACCCTCACCGATCATCAGCGTTGGCGCTGGGATGGCAAGGCGAAACGGTTCTGGTTGGTCAGCGGCTTGCCGGATATCACTGCCCGCGATTGAGTCGACCCATGCCGCCCGATCGTTCCACGCATGGCCCCGTGCACTGGCACTTGTACGTCCCGAAACTGTTCACGGTACTGCGCCGTGGTTACCGCAGTGCCGATTTTCGCCAGGATCTGCTCGCCGGTTTTACTGTCGCGGTGGTTGCGTTGCCGCTGGCGATGGCCTTGGCGATCGCTTCTGGCACCACGCCAGAGAAAGGCCTGCATACGGCGATCATCGCCGGTTTCCTGATCTCGGCGCTGGGCGGGTCCCGGGTGCAGGTAGGCGGGCCGACAGCGGCTTTCATTCCTGTGGTTTATGTCGTCATCGAGAAATTCGGTTTTGGCGGCCTGGTGCTGTGCACGCTGCTGGCCGGGCTGATGCTGATCGCCGCCGGGCTGATGCGCTTGGGCGCGTTGATGCGCTACATGCCGCAGCCGGTGATCACCGGCTTCACCGCTGGCATTGCGGTGAGTATTTTTTCCAGCCAGGTGAAAGATTTGTTTGGACTGCGCATCGAACACCTGCCGGGTGATTTCCTTGGCAAGTGGCTGGCGTATTTCAGTCGCTGGCAGACCTTCAACGCCGCCAGTTTCGCTCTGGCGCTGGGCTGCATCGCGGTGATTGTGTTGCTGCGGCGTTACCGGCCGTTGTGGCCGGGCTTTCTGATCGCGGTGCTGGCTGGAGCCGCAGCGGCGCTGCTGTTGCATTTGCCGGTGCCGACCATCGGCAGTGCCTTTGGCGGAATTCCCTCGGCCTTGCCGGTGTTCGACTTCCCGCATATTCCATTCGAACGCACGCGCGAGCTGTTGCCCGCGTCGTTCACGATTGCGTTTCTGGCGGGCGTGGAGTCGCTGCTTTCGGCCGTGGTTGCCGATGGCATGACCGGCGGCCGGCACCGCTCCAATTGCGAACTGGTGGCGCAGGGCATAGCCAATTGCGCTTCGGCGTTGTTCGGTGGTTTGCCTGCGACGGGCGCGATCGCACGCACCGCCACCAATGTCCGCGCCGGTGCGCGCAGCCCGGTGGCCGGTATGGCGCACGCCGGGTTCCTGTTGTTGTTCATGCTGGCGGCGGCGCCATTGATGGCCTACGTGCCGCTGGCGGCGCTGGCAGCGGTATTGCTGATCGTGGCCTGGAACATGAGCGAGGTCGAACAGTTCAAGCACCTGCTGCACGGCCATTGGGGCGATCGCCTGGTGTTGCTGGTCACGTTCTTGCTGACGGTTGCGTTCGACCTGACCGTGGCGATCGAGGCCGGTGTGGTGCTGGCGGCGTTCGTGTTCATGCATCGGATGAGCGAAGTGGTATCAGTGGAGTCGGCCGGCGGGATGCTCGAAGACGAAGTGGACGATTTGAGTGGTCCGGAACTGCCCGACCAGCGCGACCAGTTGCCGAAGGGCGTTGCCGCATTCCGGATCGCCGGGCCGCTGTATTTCGCGGTGGCCAATCGGCTCGATGAAGTGCTCGACCAGTTCCCGGTACCACCGAAGGTGTTCATCCTGCGGATGCGCCTGGTGCCGATGATCGATGCCTCCGGCGCGCACGCGCTCAAGCAGTTCGTTGCCCGCTGCGGCAAGAGTGGAACGGTGGTGATCCTGTCTGGCGTGCAAACGCAGCCGCATCGCCTGCTGCTCGACCAGGGCCTGGGCAATGCCGCCAACCTGCTGGGTTTTGCCGAGGATTTCGATACCGCCCTGGGCTGGGCGCGACAGGCGGTGGCGGTACCGGCCTGAACTGCCGATAATGCCGGCCCGATCCACCTTCGAGCTTTCCATGACCCTGGCTTCCTTGCTGGACTTTGCCCGCGCAAATCCTTTCATGTCCCTGGCCTTTGTCGGCCTGAGCCTGGCCATCGTCTACCACGAGATATCCCGGCTATTCGTTGGCTACAAAGCGGTCAATCCGTCTGCGTTGACCGCGCTGATCAATCGCGAAGACGCGCTGGTGGTGGATGTCAGCCCGAGCGCCGACTATGAGAAAGGGCATGTCGTTGGTTCGCGCAATGTGGTGATGGGCCAGTTCGACCCCGAAAACAAGGCGCTGGCCAAGGTGCGCGAGCTCCCGGTGGCGCTGATCTGCCGGACCGGCGCAACCTCGGCCCAGGCTGCGAAACGCCTGGTAAAGGCCGGATTCAAACAGGTTTACTGGCTCGATGGCGGCATTGCCGCCTGGCAACAGGCCGACCTCCCGCTGCTCAAGGGCAAGGCCTGAGCTTGATTTTGCCGGGTCCTGCCCGCATGCCATAATCCGACGTTTAGCCCCTTCCGCCTTTCTGTCTTACCGACATTCCGGAGTTTTGCCATGACCGACCAGACCGCGCCCGTCGCCATCGACGCCGCAGCGCCCACGCCCGCCCAGTTCACTGTCGAGAAGATCTACGTCAAGGACGTCTCCTTCGAGGCACCGAATACCCCGCAGGTGTTCAGTGAACAGGGCCAGCCGCAGTTGGGCCTGAACATCAACCAGAAGGTCGGCCGGCTTGACGAGGCGATGTACGAAGTGATCCTCGGCGCCACCCTGACCTGCACCTTGAACGATAAGACCGTGTACCTGGCGGAAGTCGAGCAGGCTGGCATCTTTGGCTTGACCGGGTTCGACGAGCGCACGCTCGACATGATGCTTGGCACCTATTGCCCGAACGTGCTGTTCCCGTACGTTCGCCAGTCGATCAGTGACCTGATCACCAACGGCGGCTTCCCACCCTTTTACATGCAGCCGATCAATTTCGAGGCGCTGTATGCCGAAGGCTTGCGTCGTCGTTCGGAGCAAGTCGCGAGCCAAGGCTCGGTCGCCTTGGCCGAGGGCGGCAACGCCTGATTGACCGAGCGGGGCCATGAGCACCGCCAAGCCTGCCATCGCCGTCTTGGGCGCCGGTTCCTGGGGAACGGCGCTGGCGGCATTGCTTGCGCGCCATGATTACCCGACCGTGCTCTGGGGCCGCAGCGCCATCCAGATCGCGGCGATCAACCAGCAACACGAAAACCCGCGTTACTTGCCGGGCATCGCCTTGCCGGAGTCCTTGCGCGCCACCGATGATCTTGCCGGTGCCGCGACCACTGCCGATCTGATCCTGGTGGTCACGCCCAGCCACGCCTTCAACCACACGCTCTGTGCTCTCGCGCCGTTTCGACGCGAAGGCGTCGGCATCGCCTGGGCGACCAAGGGCTTCGAACCGGGTTCCGGTCGGTTCCTGCACGAAGTCGCCGCCCAATGCCTGGGCGATGACGTGCCGCTGGCCGTGGTCACTGGCCCTTCGTTCGCCAAGGAAGTTGCACTCGGCCTACCGACGGCGGTGACTGTGCACTCCGAGCGCGAGGATTTCGCCCAACTCGTCGCTGCAGCCCTGCACGGCCCGGCCTTTCGCGCCTACACCGGTTCGGACATGCTCGGTGCCGAACTCGGCGGTGCGATGAAGAACGTGCTGGCTGTCGCTACCGGTATCGCCGACGGCATGTCGCTCGGGCTCAATGCTCGTGCCGGCCTGATCACCCGCGGCTTGAATGAAATGCTGCGCCTAAACGTCGCGCTAGGCGGTCGTGCGGAAACCCTCATGGGCCTCGCCGGCCTGGGCGACCTCGTGCTCACCTGCACCGGCGACTTGTCGCGCAACCGGCGCCTCGGCCTGGCGCTGGGACGCGGGCAATCGTTGCGTGAAGCGGTGGCCGAAATCGGCCAAGTGGTCGAATCGGTGCAGACCGTGGACGAAGTGATGCGCCTGGCGAATCGCCATGCCATCGAACTACCGATCTCCATGCTCGTCCAGCGCGTGTTGCACGAAGAGATTACCCCCGCCGAAGGCCTGAAGATCATCCTGTCGCGCGAGCAGAAGCCCGAGTATCCGGAAGGCTTGTTCGGCTGAGACATGCCGCACAAAACGTGACGCACGGTTGAATCGCTAGCGCCGATTCCGCCGGGATGGGTACTTGCAGGATTTTGATAGTTTGCAGCCTATAAACAAAATGTTTATAGTGCGCTTGTGATCAAGGATTTTGCCGACAAGGAAACAGAGCGCTTCTTTGCCGGCGGCAGGTCGCGACGGCTGCCGACCGAAATTTCCCGTCGCACGGCGATGCGGCTCAATCAGCTCGAGTCCGCCACGTTGCTTGACGACCTGCGCTTCCCGCCATCGAATCGCCTCGAGGCCTTGAAAGGCGATCGTGCCGGGCAATGGAGCCTGCGCATCAACGATCAATGGCGGCTGTGTTTTCGTTTCAAGGACGGCGATGCCTTCGATGTCGGCATCGTCGACTATCACTGAGGAATTCCATCATGACCAAGCCCAGCAACGGCCTTCCCCCCATCCATCCCGGTGAATACCTGCGCGAGGCGCTTGTCGATCTGGGCCTGTCGCAGGCCGCGTTCGCCAAGGCCATCGGCGTGTCGCCCATGCGCGTTTCGCACCTCGTGCGCGAGGAGCGGCCGGTGACCGCAGAGATCGCCCTTCGGCTCGGTCGCGCCTTGGGCCAGTCACCGCAGTACTGGCTGAACCTGCAGTCGGGTTACGACCTGAAGATTGCCGCCGAGGAAATCAAGGCAGGGCTGCGCAAGGTCCGGCCGCTGGCGGCGGCCTGAGCCAAGGAAACAAAGGGATCTGACCCCTTTGTTTACGGTGAAAACCACGGCTCGCGCTGCTTACGAAACGACTTGCGCCGTGAAAAGCACTCAAGAGACAGTCAAGCCATTAACGCCAAGCCAATGAATAAAATGACCGTAAGCACCTACCGTGTGCCTTGGTGGAAGAAAATATGCCTGTTCGTCGCGGGGCCCGCTATTGCAACAACGACTTACTTGTGGGGTTCGAGTCAATCTACCTTGGGAATCCAGACAAGTGACCTCGTTACCGCAGTGGTCGTTTGGGTCTTCTCTTCAGGGATTGCCTTGTGGGGGTATCGGATGGGTCTCAAAATGAGGAAGGACAGAGAAGAACGCCCATCCTAGCAACATGGATGCTGACACTTCCTCACATGAAAAGCCCGCTCATTGAGCGGGCTTCTTGTTTGCACCACGCATGTGCGGACTACTCCTCTACATCGCCGCCATCGGTGCGGCTTTGCAGTGCTAAACAAAGGGATCTGACCCCTTTGTTTGTCGGCGGCATCACCCCGAGGCAGAAACTAGCCCTTGTTGCTTAGCTCCACTTTTGAGCGCAGCTACTAATGGGGGGGGATTACCCTCGATCGCCGCGCGCATTGTGTTCTCGTGGATCGCGATGACCTTGGACAACGGAGTCTGGTAACCACCTGCCAGGTTCCACGCCACCGGAATACCCCTCTCACGAAGTCCATGAAACACCCGCCAGTCGCGTAGCGCCAGTTGCGAGGTAGTCAGGAAGCCGCCAAGCGGGTCGTCGACATGAGGGTCGGCGCCGGCCTGGTAGAGCACGAGATCGCAGTTGCCCAGGCTCTCCAGGTCGGAGGCGATGTTTTCGAGAAAAGCCTCGGCCTGCTCGGGCTGCTGCCAGACCTCGCCGGCGGTGACGTGCACCACACCGTCCGGCTGGAGGCGCTGGAGGATGTCCTCGGTGCCATTGCCGTAATGGTAGTCGTAATCGAGGATCCCGACCTTCAGGTCAGGACGCTCGGCCAGCAGTGCCAATGCCGTGACCATGAGCCCGTTGAAAGTACAAAAGCCTTCCGCATCGTCCCAGTGCGCATGGTGGAACCCGGAGACCGGCGCCGCCACCGCCCCACCCTCGGACAGCGCCCAGCGCGCCGCCGTGAGCATCGCGCCGCTGGTGTAGGGCAAGCTGGCGTTGACCGCCCCCGAGCGCGTCCCGAACCCATTGGACAAGCGCAGGGCGAGAATGTCGTCGACAAACGACTGCGAGTGCGCCCGGCAGAACTCCTCGTAGGTGACTGGCACCGGCGGGCGCACCACTAAGTTTGGCCAGCGCGCCCGCCACGCTGCCAACACCGCGGTCGGCTTGGCCGCGCTGGGCGAACCCCCTTGTGCCGGCGCCACCATGTCTTCGCTGTAAACCACACGCATCGGCACCCCCTGAATGGACTAGATGAGGCCACATTACGGCTGGGCCATCTCGCGGGTTGAGACGAAATATCTTGCGGCCGCTGACGAAACCTGAGTGGTTAGATCGTACTTCACTGTCCCAACAACTGGGTTAATCTACAGCGCGATGCCGACCCGTACCCCGCCGCCGCGCACCGCCCACGTCTATGTCATCGAGCTCGATGACGCGGTGCGCCAACTGAAGAGGTTCCTGGACAAAAACCCTGACTGCCGCGCGGACAAGCCCTGCCTATACGTCGGACGCACCTCTCACACACCCGAAGTACGTTTCGAGCAGCACAAGGAGGGAATTAAGGCCTCACGCCTGGTGAAACGCTACGGGGTCCGCTCAAACAAAGGGGTCAGATCCCTTCCTCATGACACGCCGCCCTCCAGGCGGCGTTGTCGTTTCAGGGCGTTGCGCCCTGGTACCCGAGTTGCCGCCACGCCTCGAACACCGCCACGGCGACGGCGTTCGACAGATTGAGGCTGCGTTGCCCGGGCCGCATCGGCAAACGCAGTTTGAGGTTGTCCGCGAAGCGCGACAGCACGTCGTCCGGTAGGCCGCGCGATTCAGAGCCGAACAGCAGCGCGTCGCCACTCTTGAAGCACGCCTGCTCGAACCGGCGCGTCGCCTTGGTGGTGAACGCGTACACGGTGGCGTCGCCCAACACCGCGAGGCAGGCGTCGAGCGAGGCATGCCGTTGCACGGCGGCGTATTCGTGGTAGTCGAGCCCGGCCCGGCGCAAGCGGGCGTCGTCGAGTTCGAACCCGAGTGGGTCGATCAGGTGCAAATGCGCACCGGTGTTGGCGCACAGCCGGATGATGTTGCCGGTGTTGGGCGGGATTTCCGGTGCGTGGAGTATGACGTTCAACATCCGCGCAGTATCTACGTCCGGCAGGACTGTCTCCAGCGTCCAGGACTATTCAGGTCGGCCGGCACCTGCGCCAACAGCAGCGCGTGGTTACGCGCGATTTCGACCTGGCAGACATGGGCCGGCAGCGAGGCCGGTTCGATCCGGACCAGGGCTTGCGCCGGGGTGCGGGACGCGGCCAGCGCCAGCAGCGCGAACATCAGCAGCAGGAGCAGGGCGAGCGTGCCGCGTAGCATTTGGGTGGTGAGGGACATAGCGGGCCTCCTGGCGTTCTAGTCTCCGTAAAGCAGGATGCGTGCCAAGGGCGGAAGGTTGCAAAAACAAGCAGATAGAGGCGCGGAGCAATGTCCGCGTGGCTTGTCCGCCGTCCGTTTCAGCGTCCGGTCCGGCAAGCGGACAGCGGCGTCTGCAGCGTGGCCTGCCATTGCGATTCGCTGGCCAGCCGCGCCGGCGTTGCGAATACGATCTGTGCCAACAACGGATTTCCTCCCGTGTTGTCACGCAGGTTGCTGAGGCCTTCAAAACGCAGCAGGCGACGACTGGACTGGCTATAAGTGACATCGATGTGCGGCGCCAGCCAGCCCAGCCAACCACTCAGTCGCAGCCGGAATACCCAAGCCTGTTCGCCCTGGATCCGGGCTTCACCGGCCAGGCGCACAGTGAAATCCAGGCTCTCCAGCCGGGAAGGAATCGCAAAGGCGAGCGGTACCGACTGTCCGTTGACCAGTGCCGGCCATGACAGGCGAATGAATTCATCGAAACCGGCGTCGGCGACCAATCTGTTGCGACTGACCGCTGCGCTGCGCTCGGCCGCCTTCGCGTCTGGCCTTACGAACAGTTGCAGTGCCGGCCCCTGCCGCAGGCCTTCGACGTAACCCAGGCGGCTGTCCTCGAACCGGAACTGCGGCGCCAATGCCGAGGCACGGTAGTCCAGCCGCTTGCGGGCGAAGGCGGTGCCATCCGGACAACGGTAAAGCACCAAGCGTTCGGTCAGGCGATCGCCTTCACTGCGTACCAGGTGTTGCTCGCGATAAAGCTCGACCTGCGAGTCCGGGCTGCGGGCGATGCCTTCTTCGAAGCGCAACACAACCTGCGCTTGACCCAGCGTTGGGGCCAGCAGTGCCAACAGCGACCATGATCGCAGACGCAATCGCTTGATCTGTTTTGAAAGAAAGGCCATGGCTTGGATACGCAATTTGTGTTTGCCTGGATTCAGCGCCAGCAGCCCGATCGCCACTATGCCCATTGGCCTAGTGTAGAAAACGTCAAACGCGGCTAGGATGCCCAGTCCCCGTGTCGTCAGGTGTCCCATGATTCGATTCCCGTCCCGCCGCCGGGCCCTGCCCGCCCTCCTCGCCCTTGCACTGGTCGCAGGCCCGGCCATCGCTGGCGCTGCCGCGACGCCGCTGGCGATCGACATCCCCTACCAGCAGTTCACCCTCGGCAATGGTCTGAAGGTGATCGTGCACACCGATCGCAAGGCACCGGTGGTTTCGGTCAATGTCTGGTACCACGTCGGCAGCAAGGACGAACCGGCCGGCAAGACCGGCTTCGCCCACCTGTTCGAGCATCTGATGTTCAATGGATCGGAAAACGCTCCCGGCGAATTCTTCGCGCCATTCGAGCAAGCCGGTGCCAGCGAACAGAACGGCAGTACCTGGTTCGATCGCACCAATTATTTCGAAACCGTCCCGACCACGGCTCTGGACATGGCCTTGTGGATGGAGTCCGACCGCATGGGCCATCTGCTTGGCGCGATCGACCAGAAGACCCTCGACGAGCAGCGCGGTGTGGTGCAGAACGAAAAACGCCAGGGCGAGAATGAGCCCTACGGCCGTGTCGACAGTCGCATGCTGGTGCAAACCTATCCGGCTAATCATCCTTATCACCACGACACCATCGGCTCGATGGACGACCTCAACGCCGCTTCGCTGGCTGATGTGAAGACATGGTTCCGAACCTACTACGGCGCCGCCAACACCACCTTGGTGCTTTCCGGCGACATCGACCTCGCCACCGCAAAGGACAAGGTGCAGAAGTATTTCGGAGACATTCCGGCCGGCCCGCCGGTGGCGCACCAGGCGCAGTGGGTGGCGCCGCGTACCACCTCAACCCGCCATCAGATGGACGATAGTGTTTCGCAGACCCGCATCTATCGCGAGTGGAACGTGCCGGCGCGCGGGCAGAAGGATTTGACGTTGCTCGACCTCGCCGCCGATGTACTGGGTGGCGGCAAGACCTCACGTCTCTACCAGCGACTGGTTTACCAGGACAAGCTGGTTGACGATGTTTCGGTCGGCATCGCTCCGTTCGAGCTGGTCAGCCAATTCGTGCTCGAGGCCGACGTCAAGCAGGGCGTGGATCCGGCGCGGGTCGAAGCGGTCGTCGCCGAGGAGTGGGCGAGGTTCCTCAAAGAAGGCCCGACCACGGAAGAGTTGGTGCAAACGCAGGCGCAGACCTACGCCCAGACGGTTCGCAGCCTGGAACGTGCCTCCGGCAAAGCCGCGCGCCTAGCCGAAGGCCAAGTCTATGAAGGCAATCCCGATGCCTGGAAGCAGGCCCTGGCCTGGAACCAGCAGGCGACACCGGCGGAAGTGCTCGCCGCGGCGAGGCAGTGGCTGAGTCGGGGCGACTACACGCTGACGGTGGTCCCGACCAAGGAAGCACCCAAAGAAGAGGAAGTCGTCGAGCTGCCTGCCGATCCGGGCCGTCCGGCCGACATGCCGGGCGCTGCCACCGGGCAGTACAGCGTTGTCGCTACCGGCGTGGATCGCAGCAAGGGTATTCCCCAGGTCGCCAATTACCCCGACCTGAGCTTCCCTGCGGTACAGCGTGGCCACCTGCGCAACGGTGTCGAAGTCGTGCTGGCCGAGCGCCACACCATCCCGGTGGTCAACTTGTCGCTGCAGTTCGATGCCGGCGCCGCCAGCGATGCCGGCAGCAAACTGGGCACGGCCGCATTCACCACGGCGATGCTTGACGAAGGTACGACAGCGTTGGACTCGGTCGAGATCGCACGCCGTAGCGATCGCCTCGGCATGAACCTCTCGCTCGGCTGCGGCCTCGACAGCTGCAGCGCCACCGGCAGCGTTCTTCGGGACCAGATGGCACCGTCGCTAGCGCTCATGGCCGACATTCTCCGCAACCCGTCCTTCCGCGACGCCGATATCGAGCGTGTACGGGCCCAGTGGTTGGCCAGCATCGCCCAGGAAAAAACCCAGCCCAGTGGCATCGCCCTGCGCCTCCTGCCGCCGCTGCTGTATGGCGCCGGCCACCCGTATGCGATTCCATTCGCAGGCACTGGCACCGAAGCCTCGATTGCCTCCCTGAATGTCGCCGACCTGCGTGCCTGGCAGGCGGCCTGGCTGCGTCCGGACAAGCTGCGCATTCTGGTTGCGGGCGATACCACCCTGGCGGAAGTCACCCGACAGCTTGATGCCGCCTTCGGCGATTGGCAGCCGCCGAAAGCGGCCGCAGGCATGAAGGCTATCCCGATGGTCGCCGACCAGACAAGCGCGCGCGTGTTCCTGATCGACAAGCCCGGCGCGCAGCAGTCGCTGATCCTGGCTGGGCTTCTGGCACCAGCGACCACGGCTGCGAACAACATCGAGATCCAGACGATGAACGGCGCCTTCGGCGGCACGTTCACTTCGCGCTTGAACATGAACCTGCGCGAAGACAAGCACTGGGCCTATGGCGCGGGCAGCTTCATGCGAGACGCGCTCGGCCAGCGGCCATATCTACTGTACGCGCCGGTGCAGACCGACAAGACCGCCGAGTCCGCCGCCGAGCTGCTCAAGGAAGCAAACGCACTCGTGGGTGACCGGCCATTGACCGCGGACGAGATCGAGCGGATCAAGGTCAATGATGTGCGCAGCCTGCCGGGTAGCTTCGAAACAGCCTCCGCGGTGCTCGGGGCATTGACCGAGAACGCGTTGTACCACCGCCCGGATAACTACGTGGCGACGATCAAGCAGCGGACTGAAGCGCAACTGGACACTTCGATACGCGCGGCGGCCTTGCAGATCGTTCGCCCACAGGCGCTGACCTGGGTGATCGTTGGCGACCTGGCCAAGGTCGAGGCGTCAGTGCGTGCACTCAACCTCGGCCCTGTGCAGATCATCACTGCCGACGGTCAGGTAGTGCCGGAAAAATGAACGCAACGCGAAGGGCACAGGCGTGGTTGCTGGTCGCGTTGCTGCCGGGTTGCACCTTCGTGAAAATGGCGCCCGGCGCCGAGAAGGTGCAGGTCGCCAAACTCGGCGCCGATCTTTCCACTTGCCAGGCGCGGGGGGAAATCGAGGTTTCGGTCAAGGATCGGCTCGGCCCGTATTCGCGCGATCCGCTGCGCGTGCGTGATGAACTGGAAACCCTGGCGCGCAACGAAGCGCCCAGCCTGCAGGCCGACACCGTGCAGCCCAAGGCCGAGCCAGCCGACGGTGCGCAACGCTTTTTGGCCTTCCGCTGCACCGCCAAACCGTCGACCTAGGCGCAGTTCGCGGCCGTTTAGGTTGAGCCGGCGGGCTGAAACGGGTAACTTTGTACGGTTACCCCCCAGGCCTACCCCATGCTGTTCCAGCACGTCGCCATCGCCGGTCTTGCCCATATCGACGCGCCGCATGCGCTGAGTTCGGCCGATATCAATGCCCGCCTGCAACCGACGATGGACCGGCTCGGCATCAAGACCGACGTGCTCCAGGATATCGCCGGGATCTATTCGCGCCGGCTCTGGGACGATCACATGCTGTCCTCGGATGCCGCCACCATGGCTGCCGAGAAGGCCTTGCTCGATGCCGGCGTCGATCGCGACAAGATTGGCCTACTGGTCAACACCTCGGTCAGTCGCGATTTCCTCGAGCCGTCCACCGCCTCGATTGTCTCCGGCAACCTGGGCCTAGGCGAAAACTGCCAGAACTTCGACGTCGCCAACGCCTGCCTGGCTTTTCTCAATGGCATGGACATCGCCAGCCGGATGATCGAGCGCGGCGAGATCGAATACGCACTCGTGGTTGATGGCGAAACCGCCAATCTGGTTTACAAGAAGACCATGGAGCGGATGTCGGCGCCGGACGTCACCGAAGAGCAGTTCCGCAACGAACTGGCTTCGCTCACGCTCGGCTGTGGCGCCGCCGCCATGGTGATGGCCCGCGCCGAACTTGTTCCGGAAGCGCCGCGCTACCGCGGCGGCGTCACCCGTGCCGCCACCGAGTGGAATTCGTTGTGCCGCGGCAACCTCGATCGCATGGTCACCGATACCCGCATGCTGCTGATCGAAGGCCTCAAGCTCGCGCAGAAAACCTTCATTGCCGCCCGCCTCGCGCTCGGTTGGGCAGTTGAAGAACTGGACCAGTTCGTGATCCACCAGGTCAGCAAGGTGCATACCGAGGCCTTCATCAAGGCCTTCGGCATCGACCCCAAGAAAGTGCTGACCATCTTCAACGAGCACGGCAATATCGGCCCGGCCTCGGTGCCGATCGTATTGTCCAAACTCAAGGAACTCGGCCGCCTGAAGAAAGGCGACCGGATCGCCTTGCTCGGCATCGGTTCGGGCCTGAACTGCTCGATGGCCGAAGTGGTCTGGTGAGTGCGCCGTTGAGCGCCGAGCAGGCGCGCGTCCTCGCCAAGGGAACGCTACAGAATTATCCATTTGCGCCCAAAACCTTCCTGCATCCGAACGGGCTGACCCAAAGCTATCTTGACGAAGGCCCGCGCAACGGCCCGGTCGTGCTGATGCTGCACGGCAATCCGTCCTGGTCATACTACTGGCGCAAGCTGGTACTCGGATTGCACGACAACGACCGTTGCATCGTCCCCGACCATATCGGCATGGGCCTGTCGGACAAGCCCGACGATGCGCATTACGTCTACACCCTGCAGTCGCGCATCGACGACCTCGAACGCCTGCTCGATTCGCTGAACCTTGGCGACGATTTGACGCTCGCGGTGCACGACTGGGGCGGCATGATCGGTTTTGGCTGGGCGCTCAAGCATGCGGCGCGGATCAAGCGCCTGGTGATCCTGAATACTGCGGCGTTTCCGCTGCCTGCGGCCAAGGCCTTGCCCTGGCAACTGAAGCTTGGTCGCGATTCGATGCTCGGTGCGGGCCTGATTCGCGGCTTCAATGCCTTCGCCGGTGGTGCCGCGCGCTTCGGCGTGGAAACCAGGATGCCGGCAGACGTTCGCCGCGCCTACAACGCGCCCTACGATTCCTGGGCGAATCGCATTTCGACGCTGCGCTTCGTGCAGGACATTCCACTGTCTCCGGCGGATCGGAGCTGGGCGCTGGTGGAAGCAGCGGGCAAGCGCTTGCCAGCGTTCGCCGATCGACCCGCCTTGATTGGCTGGGGCCTGAAGGACTTCGTGTTCGACAAACACTTTCTCGAAGTCTTCCAGCGCGCGTTGCCGAATGCCGAGCAGCACGTGTTCGCCGATGCCGGCCACTACGTGCTTGAAGACAAATCCGACGTGCTGGTGCCGGCGATCCGCGACTTCCTGGATCGGAATCCTTTGTAGGAGCGATGGAAATCGCGACCCAAGCGCGTACATTGGTCGCGATTTCCATCGCTCCTACAAAGGCGTCATGACCGAGCCCTGCAACATCGCCGCGATTCTGCCGAAGATGGCCGCCGAGCGCGGTGAGCAGATCGCCATGCGCTGCCCCGGTTCGCGTGGGGTGAACGGCTTCGCGCGCTACGATCTCACGCTCAGTTATCGTCAGCTTGAGCAGCGTTCCAACACCATTGCCGCCGGACTCACGCGCAGCGGTATCACCCGTGGCACCCGCACCGTGGTGATGGTGCGGCCCTCGCCCGAGTTCTTCCTGCTCATGTTCGCACTGTTCAAGATTGGCGCCGTGCCGGTGCTGGTCGATCCGGGCATCGCGAAATCCGCACTCAGGCAATGTCTGGACGAAGCCGCGCCGGACGCCTTCATCGGCATTCCGCTCGCGCATGTTGCGCGGCGCGTGCTCGGCTGGGCGCGCTCGGCGCGCATCCACGTGACGGTCGGCAAGCGTGGATTCTGGGGCGGCGGGCGAACGCTCGCCGATCTCGAATGGATCGGCCGCAATGCCGAACCGCAACTGGCCGCGACCGAACCCGACGAGATAGCGGCGATCCTGTTCACCTCCGGCTCGACCGGCGTGCCCAAGGGCGTGGTCTATCGGCACCGGCATTTCATCGCGCAGATCGAGATGCTGCGGGATGCCTTCGGCATTGAGCCTGGCGGCGTTGATCTGCCGACCTTTCCGCCGTTCGCGCTGTTCGATCCCGCGCTCGGGCTGACTTCGATCATCCCCGACATGGACCCCACGCGCCCGGCCAAAGCCGATCCGCGCAAGCTCATCGATGCGATCGAACGTTTCGGCGTGATCCAGTTGTTCGGTTCGCCAGCGCTGGTGGATGTGCTCGCGCGCCACGGCGGCAAACTTCCGGCCGTGCGCCGTGTCACCTCGGCCGGTGCGCCCGTGCCGCCCGAGGTAGTCGCGAAAATGCGCGCGCTGTTGCCGGAAGACGCGCAGTTGTGGACGCCCTACGGCGCCACCGAATGCCTGCCCGTTGCCGTGATCGAAGGCCGCGAATTGCAGGGCACGCGCGAAGCCACGGAGCACGGCGCCGGCACCTGCGTCGGCCGGCCGGTGCCGCCGAACGAAGTGCGGATCATCGGCATCCGCGACGACGCCATCGCCGAATGGCACGACGGACTGGAAGTAAAACCGGGCCAGATCGGTGAAATCACCGTCGCCGGACCTTCAACAACCGACGAATACTTCCGTCGGCCGGAAGCCACGGCTCTGGCAAAAATCGTGGAAAAACTCCCTCTCCCGCGGGCGGGAGAGGGTTGGGGTGAGGGCGGCGGCGAACGCATCGTCCATCGCATGGGCGACCTCGGCTATTTCGACCCGAATGGGCGGCTGTGGTTTTGTGGGCGAAAATCGCATCGCGTGCTCACCGAACTCGGTGGCCTGTATACCGAGCAGATCGAACCGGTGTTCAACGTCCATCCCGACGTATGGCGCAGCGCTTTGGTCGGCGTTGGCGAAAAAGGCCAACAGACGCCGGTGCTCTGCCTAGAGCTGCAACCGGGCATAAAACGCGACCAGCACGCGCGCATCATTGGCGAGGTGCAAAAGCTCGGCCTCGGTTTTGTGCACACCGCACGCATCGAAACTTTTCTGGTGCATCCGAAATTCCCAGTGGATATTCGCCATAACGCCAAGATTGGTCGCGAAATCCTGGCGCGCTGGGCGGCAAAGCGGCTCAAAGGGGCGCTGTGAAAATACTCGTCACTGGCGGCGGTGGTTTCCTCGGCCTGGCGCTGTGTCGCGGTTTGTTCGAACGTGGTCACGTCGTTACCAGTATCCAGCGCAATCATTCGCCAGCGCTCGATGTGCTCGGCATTCGCCAGGTGCTCGGCGATCTCGCCGACGCGGGCGCCGTCATGCGTGCGAGCGCAGGGCAGGATGCGATCTTCCATAACGCCGCCAAGGCCGGCGCCTGGGGCAGTTACGACAGCTATTACCGGCCGAATGTGCTCGGCACCGAGAACGTGCTCGCCGCTTGCAGAACGCACGGCATTGGCCGGCTGGTATACACCTCGACGCCGAGCGTGACCCATCGCGCCACCCATCCGGTCGAAGGCGGCACGGCGGAAACCGTGCCCTATGGCGAACACTTCAAGGCGCCGTATGCGACCACGAAAACGATTGCCGAAAAAGCGGTGCTGGCAGCGAACAACGCGAGTCTCGCGACAGTGGCCTTGCGCCCGCGCCTGATCTGGGGCGTCGGCGACAACCAGTTATTGCCGCGGCTCGTGGAGCGCGCGAAAGCGGGGCGATTGCGCTTTGTCGGCGGTGGCCATAATCGTATTGACACGACCTATATCGACAACGCCGCGCATGCGCATTTCGATGCTTTTGCGGCGCTGGCCCCGGGTGCGGCCTGCGCCGGCAAGGCCTACTTCATTTCCAACGGCGAACCGATGCCGGCGCGCGAGATCGTCAACGCCCTTCTCAAGGCCGCCGGTGCCCCAACGGTGAACAAGTCATTGCCGTTTCCGGCCGCCTACGCCATCGGCGCGGTCTGCGAGGCGGCCTGGCACCTGCTGCCACTCAAGGGTGAGCCGCCGCTGACGCGATTCCTGGCCGAACAGCTTTCGACCACGCACTGGTACGACATGGCGCCGGCCACCCGCGATTTCGGTTATGCGCCGAAAGTGAGCATCGCCGAGGGCCTGCGCCGGCTGGCGGCTACAATGGCGCCATGAATTCCCGCCCTTCGCCACTGGATTCCCTCAAGCCGCTTGCCGGTCGTGCGCTGGAGATCGCGCTGAATCGCCTGCTCGCGCTCGATCCTGAAACACGCATCGCGTTGGCGAAGCTCGACGGCCGACGCATCGAACTGAAGCTTGAAGCACCGGTCCTGTCCTTGTCGATCACGGTGAAGGGCGATCGCCTCGAAGTCGGGCCGCCCGATGCGGGCAGCGAACCCGATCTTGGCTTGCGCGCCACCCTCGGCGGCCTGCTTTCGCAACTGCCGTTCGCGCGAGCGGCGAACAGCCCGCCGGTAGGCAAGTTGCGCATCAATGGCGACGCCGACCTGGCGCGCACCTTGCAACAACTGGCACAGCGTTTCGATCCCGATTGGGACAAACCCTTCGCCGACGTGTTTGGTTCGATCCTCGGACCGCAAATTGCGCGCGGGCTGCGGGACGGCCTGCGCAGCGGTCGTCGCGTGGCCGGGAACCTGGTCCGCGATGCCGCCGAATTCGTCACCGAGGAAAGTCGCGACGTGGTGGGAAAAGCCGAACTCGCCGCCTTCCATGACGACGTTGATGTCTTGCGTGATCGTGCTGAACGCCTGGTCGCGCGAGTAAGCCGATTGCGCGCTCGCGATGGCAAAGGCGCATGAAGCCGGTCTTTCGTGCCATCGGCATCGCCCGCGTGCTGCTCAAGCACCGGCTCGACAATCTGCTCGAAGACACTGCCTTCGGGCGTTGGCTGTGGCTGCTGCGGCCGTTCACGCCCACGCGCCGCGAAGAGGATGCCTTGCCGCGTGGCCAGCGCCTGCGTCTGGCGCTGCAGGAACTCGGTCCGATCTTCGTCAAGTTCGGGCAGATCCTGTCCACTCGCCGCGACCTGTTGCCGCCGGATGTCGCCAACGAACTCGCACTCTTGCGCGATCAGGTCGCGCCGTTTCCGGGTGAATTAGCGGTCGCCGAAATCGAACGTGCGTTGGCCAAGCCGGTTGCCGAATTGTTTGCAAGGTTCGACACAACACCGCTCGCTTCCGCTTCCATCGCCCAGGTGCATCCGGCGACCCTGCACGATGGCCGTGAAGTCGTGATCAAGGTGTTGCGCCCGAATATCCGCGCGCAGATCGAAGCCGATATTGCCTTGTTGCGCAGCCTGGCCAGTCTTGCCGATCGCCATCACCCGAAGGCGGAAAAAATCCGCCCGCAGGAAATCGTTTCCGAGATCGAAACCACGTTGCACGCCGAACTTGATTTGTTGCGCGAAGGCGCCAATGCCAGCTTGATGCGTCGGCTCTGGGCGAATTCCGACGATCTGTACGTGCCGGAAGTGCACTGGCCGCTGTCTGCGGAGACGGTGCTGACCCTGGAGCGGGTTTACGGCATTGGTTCCGACGACACCGCTGCGCTCGACGCGGCCGGCATTGATCGCAAGGCCCTCGCCGCCAAGGGCGTGCGGGTGTTCTATACACAAGTGTTCCGCGACAATTTTTTCCACGCCGATGCCCACTCCGGCAACATCTGGGTGGACGCCACGCGCAAGGACAATCCGCGCTTTATCGCGCTCGATTTCGGCATCGTCGGCCAACTCGCCGCGCGCGACCAGTATTATCTGGCCGAGAATTTCATGGCGATTTTCCAGCGCGATTACCGGCGCATCGCCGAACTGCATGTCGAGGCCGGCTGGATGCCCGCGCACTTGCGTCTGGACGAACTGGAAGCGGCGACGCGCTCGGTCTGCGAACCCTACTTCACCCGGCCATTGTCGGAAATTTCGCTGGCCGAAGTATTGATGAAATTGTTCAAGACTGCGCAGCGTTACGAGCTGACCCTGCAACCACAACTTATTCTGTTGCAGAAGACCTTGCTCAATGTCGAGGGCGTGGCTCGCCAGCTCGATCCCAGGCTCGATATCTGGGCAGTGGCCAAACCGGTGCTGGAAGAAATCCTGCGCGAACGCTACAGCCCGCGCACGCTGTTCGCAGAATTTCGCAAACGCTTGCCGGAGCTGGTTACGCAGGCGCCGGACATGCCGCGTCTGCTGCGCGATTGGTTGGCGCAGCAGGTCAACGGCACGCATTCGCTGCACATGCATTCGAACGAGTTGGCGGAATTGGCGCGGGTATCCCGCGACGGCCAACGGCAAACAGTATTTGCCATCCTCGGTGCCGGTTTGCTGATCGTGGCGGCGCTGCTGTTCGCCTTCGACGCAGGCGGGCCGCACGTCGCTCGTCTTACCGCTGCAACCTGGATTGCCGGCCTCGGCGCGTTCGGCGCATTCCTTGCGGCCTGGCCGCGCAGTTCTCGCACTTAGCCGGCCAACCCATGATTGAAGTGCTCTACGCCGACGACACACTCGCCGTCGTCGCCAAGCCAGCCGGATTGATGGCGCATGCCAGCCCGATGGCGCGCGGCGAAGACGACTTCCTGGACGAACGCCTGCGTGCGCAGTTCGGCAAGCCGGTGCATCTTGTGCATCGGCTCGATCGCGCCACCAGCGGCTGCCTGCTGATTGCACTCGATCGCGATACCGCGTCCACGCTGGGCAAGATTTTCATGTCGCGCGAGGTCGAAAAAGATTACCTGGCCGTCTGTCGTGGTTGGCCGGAGCAGGATTTCGTCGTTGACCATGACCTGGACGGCGGGCCGGGCAAGCCGGAAAAGAAAACTGCCATCACCACCTTCGAACGGCTGGCAACCGCCGAACTGGCGCAGGCCAGCGAGCACCATCCCACTTCGCGTTACGCGCTGCTGCGCTGCTCGCCGCAGACCGGTCGCTACCGGCAGATCCGCCGCCACCTCAAGCATCTCTCGCATCATCTGATCGGCGATTCAAGCCATGGCGATGGCCGGCACAATCGCGCGTTCCGCATGCTCGGCGTGCACCGGATGCTGCTGCATGCCTGGCGCTTGTCGTTCGTGCATCCGTATAACGGCGCGCGCATCGACGTCACATCGCCGCTGGATAACCAGTTCCGCAAAGCTTTGGCGCTGCTGGCGATGACCGGCAACTGGGAATCTTGAGGGCTGCGCGCAGCGCGCAGGCTACGACTGATACCATCGCTGCATGGCCAAGCTGTATTTCTACTATTCGGCGATGAATGCCGGCAAGACCACCACGCTGCTGCAGAGCGCCTACAACTATCACGAACGTGGTATGCGCACGCTGATCCTGGTGCCGCTGATCGACGATCGCGCCGGTGTCGGCGTGGTCGCCTCGCGGATTGGATTGACGGCGCCCGCGCGTGCTTTCGGCTGCGATGACGACTTGTTGGCCATCACCCGCGCCGACATCGCCGAACACGGCGAACTTGGTTGCGTGCTGGTGGACGAAGCACAGTTTCTTTCGAAAGCGCAGGTCTGGCAGCTTACAGACATCGTCGATCGCCTTGATATCCCCGTGCTGGCCTATGGGCTGCGCACGGATTTTCGCGGTGAATTGTTCGATGGCAGCCAACATTTGCTGGCTTGGGCTGACAATCTGGTCGAACTCAAGACCATTTGCCATACCGGCAAGAAAGCGACCATGGTAGTGCGCGTGGATGCCGACGGCATCGCCGCGACTGCCGGACCGCAGGTCGAGATCGGCGGCAACGGACGTTATGTTTCGGTATCGCGCGCCGAATTCAAGAAAATCATGGAGCGCAAATAGCGGTGATCGCCGCCAGTCGATGCTGCAGGGCGATCCGCTCCGGTGCGAGGCGCTGGGCTTCGGCAAGCATGTTGCTGCGCAGCGCGGCCCCGATGGCATTGCCGTTGCGGCAATCGTAGGCCGCGCGCAGCGCCTGCGCCTGCCAGTGCAGCTGGCGGCCTTCGCTGTTGTCGATCGGCCGGGCGAGTGCCGCTGTGATCTGCATTTCTGCCTCGCTGGCACCCGTGGCCAGAGCCAGGCGTGCCTGCACCGAACGGATCGCATCGCTGCCGGACAATGCTGGTTGCACGAGCAGGCCCTTCGTCAGCAACTCGGCTGCGCGCGAGTCTTCATTTCGATCCAGGGCTGCTTCGAGCAGCTCGGCGAATGCAGCACTGGCGGCCGCACTGGCATCGATCTTCAAGCCATCCAAGCAAGGCACCGGCTCCTGTCCATCGACCGCACGCCCGGTGGCCAGGTGTGCCCGTGCCAGCCAGCAGGTTTCTGCGGCATGCGTGCTGGTCGGATCGCGACGCCGCCACATGGCCAGGGCGTCGGACAATTCCGGCAAGGCGTCACTGGGCTGGTCACGCTCCAGCGCCAGCCAGCCGCGCAGGCCATCGATTGCGGCCAATTTTCCGAGGTCGGGTGTGGTCCGCGACAACAACGACTCATGCGCAAGATCGAGCAGGCCGCCGGCCTCGGTGTATTTGCCTGACCGCGCCAATACGCGCGCCAATGCGTATTGCAACTGGCTACTGCGCGGATGTCCGGCACCGAATCGCCCGAGTGAAATATCCAGCGCTTGCCGATAGGCGGCTTCCGCCTCGTGCAGATTGCCATGCTGTTCGTGGGCCAGGCCAAGCATGCTCCAGATATCGGTGCCCAGTGCGTTGCTTTCGCCACTGGCGGATCGAAGATGCGCCAGCGCCCCACGCAGGGCGGCAACGGCGTGATCGGAGTGATTGGCATCAAGCATCAACTGGGCGAGGTCGGTTTCGCTTTCCGCAGCCAGCGCCGCCACGTCCGGATCCAGGCTGCGAATCGCCAGCGCTTTTCCGAACAGATCATGGGCGAGCGAGACATTGCCGAGCCGCTCGTGACAGCGGCCGAGTTGCGAATAGAATTCCGCCGTCGGCAGCGGAAATTCGCCAGCCGTTCGCCCGGCATGGTCGAGCAACGGCGCCATCGCTTTCAGGCATGCCTGCGGTCGACCCAGTTCGCGCAAACTGCGACCACGCAGGGCGCTTGCTTCGAGCACGAGACTGACGGGCACGCGATCGCCAAGGTTGCGCAACGCCAGCTGCTGTTGATCGAGCAAGGCCAATGCCGCGCTGTCGTCACCCAGTCCCGAGCGCAGCCTGGCGATCAGTCCGAGCAATTCGGCGCGGGCCAGCGGCTGCGAGGCCAGTTCGGTATCGGCGCGACTGACGCCGGCATCGAGCAGGGCGCGGGCATCCAGGCGTTCGCCGCCAACATCGCCGGTATTTTCGAACAGGGCGATCACAAAATTCTGCATGGCCTGCGCGCGTGCCGCCTGTTCCAGGGCCTTGCTCGCTTGCCAGGTAACCACGGCGAGCGAGGACAGCAGTAGCACGATGGCCGCCAGGCCCAGGCTGATCCCGAGTGCGTGCCTGCGCACGAATTTGCGCATACGGTAAACCATGCCCTGTGGTCGGGCCAGCACCGGCTTGCCTTCCGAAAAACGGCGTAAATCCTGGGCGAGCGCTTCGACCGACGAATACCGCTGCGCCGGATCCTTGTCGAGCGCCTTGAGCACGATGTTGTCGAGATCGCCGGCAACGATCCGGGCGCGGCGACGATCGAACGCTTCGTGGCTTTCCCGCGCCAGTTTCGAAAGCGCCAATGACGGCCGGATCGGATCGTTGCTCAGGATCGCTTCTTCCCAGGCGGCGTCGCTGGCCCGGGTCAGTTCATAGGGGCGGCAGTCGGTGAGCAGTTCGTAGAGCACCACTCCGAGCGCGTAGACATCAGTCATGGTGGTGATGACTTCGCCGCGCACCTGCTCCGGCGCCGCGTAGTGCAGAGTGAACGTGCGACTGCCGGTCTGGGTGATCTCGCTCTCGCCGGTGTCGGGCTGGTCAAGCAATTTGGCGATACCGAAATCCAGCAGGCAGACTTCATCGGAAGGCGTCACCAGGATGTTCGACGGCTTCAGGTCGCGATGCACGACCAGGTTGGCGTGGGCGTGGCTGACCGCCGCGCAGACCTGGGCGAACAACTGCAGGCGCGAGGCGATCGTCAGCCGGAGATTGCGCGCATGCGTGGTGATCGGTTCGCCTCGGATGTAATCAAGCGCGAGAAAGGGTTGGCCGTCTTGGCTGATGCCGGCGTCGAGCAATCGGGCGATGTGCGGATGCGCCAGTCGCGCGAGGATCTGCCGCTCGCGGGTGAAGCGTGCGTTCAAGCCGGTGTCGCCCAGTCCCGGCCGCAGTAATTTGAGTGCGACCCGGCGTTCGTACAGGCCGTCGGCGCGCACCGCCAGCCAGACCTGGCCCATGCCCCCTTCGCCGAGCGGCGCCTCGAGTCGATAAGGGCCGACCGCCTGGCCCGCCTGCGGCGAGAACAGCTGCGCGTCAACGATTGGCTGCGAAAGAAAATCTGGTCGCTCGGCTTCGAGTGCCATCAGCCGGGTCAGTTCGGCCGCCAGCGCCGGGTCTTCGTCGACGAGCTGCGCCAGCCGCTGCGTGCGCGCCGCTCCTGCCAGGTCAAGCAATTCGTCGAGCAGTGGCGAAATCCGCGACCAGCGTTCCGGGAGTTCGGAAATCGTCATCGGTCTGTGGCCTCAACCTTGCAGTGAGGCCAGCAGGAACAGCCGCGCTTTCTGCCAGTCGCGGCGCACGCTGCGCTCGGAGCGATTGAGCAGGGCGGCGATCTCGGCTTCCGACAGGCCGGCGAAATAGCGCAGCTCCACCACCTGCACCAGACGCTGGTCAACGCCGGCCAGGCGGTGCAGGGCCGAGTGCAAGCCAAGCAGTTCTTCGTCGAGGCGAAGTCCGCCATTGGGCTCGTCGGGCAAGTCGGTGACCCGCATCAAATCGCCGCCGCGTTTGACCGCCAGGCGTTGGCGGGCGTAGTCCACTACTACGCTGCGCATGGCCGAGGCGGCGTAGGCAAAAAAATGCGCGCGGTCCTCGAAGGCGGCATCCACGCGGCCAACCAGGCGCAGGTAGGCTTCGTGCACGAGGCCGGTGGCGTCGAGGGTCTGGTCGTTCTGGTTGCCCAACTGGCGTCGGGCCATGCTGTGCAATTCGCGGTATAGCGTGGACAGCACCCGGTCGAGTGCGCCGCGATCGCCTTCGCGGGCTGCGCACAACCATTGGGTGATCTCGGCGTTTACCTCGTTCATCTGTCCCCGGTCCCGTCTGCGCGGGTTGCGCAAACTATAGCCTGCTAGCGCTGGCAGTGCCCGCACCAGGCCGTGGCCCGGTTGCCGAGGCGATCGCCGCGCAAGCGTCGCCCGCAGGTCTTGCACGGCTCGCCTTCGCGACCGTACACGAACAACTCCTGCTCGAAATATCCGGGTGCACCGTCGGCGTTCAGGAAATCGCGCAAGGTCGTGCCACCGCGACGGATGGCGTGCGCGAGGATGTCCTTGATCGCCGTTGCCAGGCGCTGGTAGCGCTCGCGACTGAGGGATCCGGCCGTGCGCGTCGGCGCGACGCCGGCGCGAAACAAGGCTTCCGCGACGTAAATGTTGCCGACGCCGACTACTACTGCCTGGTCCATCAGGAAGGTCTTGACCGGGGCCTTGCGTTTGCGACTCAACTCGAACAGGTAGTCGCCGTCGAAGTCCGTGGTCAGTGGCTCCGGGCCAAGGCCGGCGAGCAGCTCATGCGTGCTGCCCGATGCTTGCCACAGAAGGCAGCCGAAACGGCGAGGATCGGTGAATCGCAGGACGCGACCCGAGTCGAGCGAGATGTCGACATGATCGTGCGCCTCGATTGGCGTGGCCGCCGGCAGGACGCGTAACATCCCGGACATGCCGAGGTGCAGTAGCGCACTACCGGGCTCGGTGTCGATCAACAGGTATTTCGCGCGCCGGCGCACCGCCAGGATTTGTTGCTGCGGCAGGCAGCGCTTGATCACGCTCGGGATCGGCCAGCGCAGGTCCGGTCGACGCAAGGTCACGCCAGTGATGCGCCGGCCCTCGAGGTGCGGCGCCAGGCCGCGGCGGGTGGTTTCGACTTCGGGAAGTTCAGGCATGCGCCAATTCTAGCCGCGCGTCGCGAAGCTTAATGGTGTCGTAAAGAAATCGCCGTTTGTGATTGATCTGTGTCGCCCGGCACGTGACGCGGTCACATTCGCCGGGCATCATGGCGTATCCGCCGGGTTCCGGCTGTTTCCCCCGAGACTGTATCCATGTTTCCCGATGTCTTTGCCTTGCTTTTGCGCGGCCTTACCCAAGCCAGTGTTGGCCAGATGGTGATCTGGTTCCTGATCGTCACCCAGCTGACGATCTTCACTGTCACCCTGTTCTACCACCGCAGCCAGGCGCATCGCGGCGTGGATTTCCATCCGGCGCTGGCGCACTTCTTCCGTTTCTGGGGCTGGCTGACTACCTCGATGATCGTCAAAGAGTGGGCGGCGATCCATCGCAAGCACCACGCCAAATGCGAGACCGAAGAGGATCCGCACAGCCCGCAGTTCAAGGGCATTGACACAGTGATGTGGCGCGGCGTCGAGTTGTATCGCGCGGCGCGTACTGATCGCGAGTCGATCGAGAAATACGGCAAGGGCATCACCCACGACTGGATCGAGCAGCATCTGTACACACCCTATGCGACCTTCGGGCCGGTGCTGATGCTGATGATCAGCGCGGTACTGTTCGGCCTGCCTGGCGTGGCGATGTGGGCTTTGCAGATGATGTGGATGCCGTTCTGGGCCGCGGGCGTGATCAATGGCCTCGGCCATTGGTGGGGCTACCGCAATTTCGACACCGACGACACCGCCACCAACCTCGTGCCCTGGGGCGTTTGGATCGGCGGCGAAGAGCTGCACAACAACCACCATGCCTTCCCGAGCTCGGCCAAGTTCGCGCTGCGCAAATACGAATTCGACATCGGCTGGGCCGTGCTGCGCGTACTCGAAACGCTGCGCCTGGCCAAGGTGCTGCGAGTCGCACCGGCGCTGGACGTTCGCCCAAACATTGTTGTACCCGATGCCGACACCATTCGCGCGATGATGGCGCACCGCTGGCAGGTTGCCACCGATTATTTCCAGTTCGTGCTCAAGCCGCATCTCAAGACCGAGGCACGCGACTTGCCGCGCCGTCTGCGTCGCGCCTTCCGCAGCAATGGTCGATGGTTGGACGAAAACAGCGGCGCGCGCCTGCGCGGCTGGATCGCCGAACGTCCGCAGATGGCTACATTGATGGCGTATCGCCAGCGCCTGCTGGCCATCTATGAAATCAAGAGCGCGGAAGCCGAAGCCAAGCTCGATGCCTTGCGCATCTGGTGCGCCGAAGCGGAAGCCTCCGGTGTGCGCGCACTCGAAGAATTTTCTGCGCGTCTGAAAGGTTACGCGCTGGTGCCGGCACGGGCATGAACCGCGAGGACTACGGTCGTGATGTTGCTCGGTCGCTGTCCGACCCGAACGGGTTCTGGGGCGATGTGGCGAAACGTATCGACTGGCTGAAAGCGCCGACGAAAATCCAGGACGTCAGTTTCGACAAACACGACTTCCATATCCGCTGGTTCGAGGACGGCCAGCTCAATGTCGCCGCCAATTGCCTCGACCGCCAGCTGGCCATGCGCGGCGACAAGACCGCGATCATCTTCGAGCCCGACGACCCGGCCGCGCCGGTGCAGCGGATCAGTTATCGCGAATTGCACGCGCGGGTTTGTCGATTGGCCGATGCACTGCGCAACCTCGGTATCCGCAAGGGCGATCGGGTGACGATCTACCTGCCGATGATCCCCGACGCGGCGGTGGCGATGCTGGCCTGTGCGCGCATCGGCGCGGTGCATTCGGTGGTATTCGGCGGCTTCTCGCCGGATTCGCTGGCCGGCCGCATCGGCGATTGCGAAAGCCGGCTGGTGATTACTGCCGACGAAGGCCGGCGCGGCGGCAAGGTAATTCCGCTCAAGGCCAATGTCGATGAGGCGCTGCGCAAGCCCGCCGCGACATGCGTCGAGACCGTGCTGGTGGTGCGCCATACCGGCGGCGCGGTGGCGATGCAGATGCCGCGCGACCGCTGGATGGAAGCGATGGTCGAAGGCCAGTCCGACGACTGCCCGCCCGAACGCATGGGCGCCGAGGATCCGCTGTTCATCCTCTACACCTCCGGCAGCACCGGCAAACCCAAGGGCGTGCTGCACACCAGCGGCGGTTACCTGGTCTACGCCAGCTACACGCATGAACTGGTGTTCGACCTGCGCGAAGGCGACATCTATTGGTGCACCGCAGACGTCGGCTGGATCACCGGCCATAGCTACATCGTCTATGGACCACTGGCCAACGGCGCGACCTCGCTGATGTTCGAAGGCGTGCCGAATTATCCGGACGTCTCGCGCTTCTGGCAGGTGATCGACAAGCACAAGGTCACGATTTTCTACACCGCGCCGACCGCGATCCGCGCGCTGATGCGCGAAGGCGACGCGCCGGTGAAGACGACCTCGCGCGCCTCGCTGCGCCTGCTCGGCAGCGTTGGCGAGCCGATTAATCCGGAAGCCTGGCGCTGGTACCACGACATCGTCGGCGACGGTCGTTGTCCGGTGGTCGACACCTGGTGGCAGACCGAGACCGGCGGCATTTTGATTTCGCCGATTCCCGGCGTCACCGACCTCAAGCCTGGTTCGGCGACGTTCCCGCTACCTGGCATTCGGCCAGCACTGGTGGACGCCAATGGCGCGACGATCGAAGGCGCGACTGAAGGCAACCTTGTTCTTCTCAGTTCCTGGCCGGGCATGATGCGCACGGTCTACGGCGATCACGCGCGTTTCATTGAGACCTACTTCAGCACCTATCCTGGAAAATATTTTACCGGCGATGGCTGCCGCCGCGACGAAGACGGCTATTACTGGATCACCGGCCGCGTCGATGACGTGATCAACGTTTCCGGTCATCGCATCGGCACTGCCGAAGTGGAAAGCGCGCTGGTGTCGCACCATGATGTTGCCGAAGCGGCCGTGGTCGGATTCCCGCATGACCTCAAGGGCCAGGGCATTTACGCCTACGTCACGCTGAATTCCGGCGTCGCGCCTAGCGATGCGCTGCGCAAGGAACTGGTCGCCTGGGTGCGCAAGGAAATCGGCCCGATCGCCACGCCCGACCAACTGCAATGGGCGCCGGGCCTGCCGAAGACGCGCTCGGGTAAGATCATGCGCCGCATCCTGCGCAAGATCGCCGAGAACCATCCCGACCAGCTCGGCGACACCAGCACCCTGGCCGATCCGGCGGTGGTGCAGAACCTGCTAGAGAACCGACGGCAAGGTTAGGTATATCAATTCGGGATCTCGGGCTCGACCAGCGTGGCCAACTGCATCAGCGATTCCTGCCAACCGAGGTAGCACATCTCGACCGGAATGGCGCCGGGGATGCCGTCCTGCACGACGTTGAGTTCGGTGCCGCACATGACCTTCTTCAAGGTGACGGTCACCACTAGTTCGCCGGCCAGGTTCGGGTCGTCGAAGCGGTCGGTGTAGACGATCCGCTCGTGCGGCACCAATTCGCGATACTCGCCGCCGAAGGTGTGGCCGTTGCCGGTGCCGAAATTGGTGAACGACATCCGGAAACTGCCGCCGACCACGGCGTCCATGTGGTGGATCTGGGCGGTGAAACCGTAAGGTGGCAGCCATTTCTCCATCGCGTCCGCCTCAAGGAAGGCCCGATAAACCTTCTCGGGGCTTGCCTTCAACACGCGGTGGAGTCTCACGGTACCGGGCATGGTGGGTTCTCCTTGGCATCACGGATCTTACAATTGTCTGGTTGGTCGTTGCTTACGCCAAGGCAAGCACAATCTTCAACCCGGAATCTACTTTCTCCATGGCAGTGCCGGCTAGCATTTTGACCTTGGCGGTCAGTACCGAGCGGTCCAGGGTGACGATCTGCGAGACATTCACGACGGATGCTTGCGGCAATCCGGACTCGGCTTTGCTGATGCGAACATTGCCAGGTGCTTCTGCCAAGGCGAGATTGGACGTAACCGTGGCCACCACAACGGTGGCGATACGACTGGCATTGAATGGATTGGATTGAACGACTAGAACGGGGCGTTTGTAGCCGGGGCCCGAGCCAACCGGTCCCGGTAGGGATGCCCACCAGATTTCACCACGCTTCATGGCCAATGGCTCCGATCTGGGCATTGGCCAAAACAGGATCAAGCCTGCTGTCGTTGACCGCATAGACAGCATCGAGTTGCTGGGTGATGAGTGATTCCTGGCGCTTGTCGAGGAATTCCTCGATGGCCCGCGCATAGAGCTGACTGCGGGACACCCTGAGTCGCTGGGCAAGCCGCTCAGCCGCCGAAAAAACGCGATCCGGAAGGGAGATGGCAACTTTCATGCAGTCACGGTATCACTGCGGTATGACTCTGGCAACCCAGTAGTCTTTGGCATGGCTCCCTCCAGGGAACTCAGGGTTTGGCCGCGAGCGCCGGCTGTTCCTGTTCGCGGAACTTCGCCTCGACCAGCGG
This sequence comes from Gammaproteobacteria bacterium, assembly GCA_025356635.1. Lineage (GTDB taxonomy): Bacteria > Pseudomonadota > Gammaproteobacteria > Xanthomonadales > Xanthomonadaceae > Arenimonas. Next base: position 28,210 of record JANXRY010000008.1, on the reverse strand, counting down.
CGCGAACACGGCGGTGAAGCGCCGGGCTTCGGATTCGGACATGTGCGACCACTCCGGCAGAGTGTAGCCCTGCATCTGCGGGTAGTCCTCGAAATGGATGCCGACCGCGCCGGTGTGTTGCAAGAGCACATCCCAGGTCTTGGCGCGTGGGAACACCTTCTGCTCGAAAGCGTAGTACTCGCCGGCGCTGGGCATGCGCACGAACACGATCCGCACGCCGCGCGCCTTCAACGTCGCCACCGCTTTCACCGCCCGGGCAATCTGTTCGTCGATCAGTTTCTGCAGTTTTGCCGGCGTGTCCATGTTCGGCGGCGGCGGCGAATGGAATTCCTCGGCCCAGATGCTGCGGCACAGATCGCGGTAGGCGTTGTCGGTTTCGACCTTGCTCCACATATGGGTATTTCGGTCCGCCTCCTGCACCATCAATTTGCGCACCCGCGAGGACTTGTGCATGCCCGGCCGCAGCGGCCAGTCCTGCCGACGCACCACGGTCGGCAGCGCGAAATCGGAATCGTAGAAAGCGAAGTACGGTTCGACCAGATGTCGCGCCAGCCAGGTGCCGATGCGTTGCGAGGGGCCTTCCTTGTGGAAATAGGGAATGGCTGAGCCGCGGTAGGCGAAGCCGGAAAAGAACAGGTCCGGCGCGACGCCGACCAGCAGGCGGCCGGTGAATTTCGGCTCGGCGGCGAGGTCTTCGAGCATCACGTTGCCGGAGGTGCCTTCCAGCGCCAGCTGGATTGGACGATCGCCGGTGACCTGTTCCCAGACCGGCAACTGGGAATCGAACAGCACGCGCGAGGAGCCGATCAGCACGGTCTTGCCGCCTTCACCCTCGTCGATGCGCCGGCGCTGCAGCGCCCAGGCGTCGTTGCCGTTGTGGTAGCCCGGCACCGCGTCGAACGCGCGCCAGTAAGTCTCCCAGCCCGCCATCAATACGACGAACAAAACGGCGGCGCCCAGCAGGATCGGACCCCAGGGCTTGTCCGGGACGTCGCGCTCCGGCACCGGCTGCGCGACGCCGGGGCGATCGGCCGCGGTCAGGCGCACGAAGCCCGGGCGCACGACGGAATCAGAACTGGCGGCTTCAGAATTGGCGGCTTCAAAACTGGAAGTAGATGAAGGCATTGCCCGCTCCTTGCGCGATCACGATCGCGAACGCCATCAATCCCCACGCACCGGCCAGCACCACCGCCGGCACCCGCGCGATCGCCGACTCCAGCGTGCGCTCGCGCATCTGCCAGTGCGCGAACACCAGGCCGATGATGATTGCCGCAGTGAACACGAGATCCACCGTCGGCAGGATCGGCTTGGCATCGCCGTGCGCGCCAAACATGCCGCCGAGTACCGTCCAGGCTTTCTCGAAACTGTGCGCGCGGAAAAACACCCAGGTGATGTTCACCAACGCGTAGGTGAGCAGCGCCAGCCCGAACAGCGCCAGCGGCCCGGGCCGGTAAGCAGCGAAGCGCGTGCGCAGCAATCGCTCGACCGACAGGTAGACGCCGTGCAAGCCGCCCCAGACCACGAAGGTCCAGCTGGCGCCATGCCAGAGGCCGCCGAGCAGCATCGTCGCCATCAACGCGAAGTAAGTACGGGCGACGCCATGGCGATTGCCGCCGAGCGGGATGTACAGGTAATCGCGCAGCCACGACGACAGGGTGATGTGCCAGCGCCGCCAGAAATCGGAAAAGCCGATCGCCGCGTACGGGAAGCGGAAGTTGTCCGGCATCGCGAAACCCAGGCACAAGGCCGCGCCGATCGCGGTGGTCGAGTAGCCGGCGAAGTCGCAAAAGATCTGGCCGCTGAAGGCCAGCGTCGCCATCCAGGAATCGAGCATGCCGGACGGATCGCCGCCGTCGTAGACCGATTCTGCGGCCTTGGCCAGGAAGCCGTCGGCGAGCACGACCTTCTGGAACAGGCCGAGCGTCATCAAGGCCAGGCCGAAGCGCAGCATGTTGGCACTGGCTTTGCGCGGCTCGGCGAACTGCGGCACCAGCTCGGTCGGGCGCATGATCGGACCGGCGACCAGATGCGGGAAGAAGGTCACGAACAACGCGTAATCGAGGAAATTGGTCGCGGGTTTCGCGCGCCGCAGGTACACATCCAGCGTGTAGGACATGGTCGCGAAGGTGTAGAAGGAAATGCCGACCGGCAGCACGATGTCGAAACTCGGCGGCACGTAGTGCACGCCAACGCCGGCCATCAGCGCGCTGAAGTTCGTCAGCAGGAAGGTGCCGTACTTGAAATAGGCGAGCATGCCGAGGTTGGCGACGACCGAAAGCAACATCCAGGCGCGCCGCGTCGCCGGTGCTTCGGCATTGACCAACTTCTTCGCCGCCCACCAGTCGACCACGGTGGAAATCCACAGCAGCAGGATGAACGGCGGGTTCCAAGCCGCGTAAAACAGGTAGCTGGCGACCAGCAGGTTGACCTTCTTCGTGGTCCAGCGCAGCGGCAGCGAATGGATCGCCAGCACGCACAGGAAAAACACCACGAAGGTGAGCGAATTGAAGACCATCGGCCGCCCTCCCCGGACGGATGCCGGGAAGTGCCGGCAGGCGACAGCGTAACCCAACGGGTGCATCATGGCGGGGCCCATACCCCCCGCGATCGGGCCAGATTGCCGGACGCCGGAAAGCCGTCCGGAGTCGTTCCCAGGGATGGTTCACCTGCCCTCGAAGGAGACTGCCATGTCCAGATTGAAACTCACGCTCGCCAGCCTGACCGCCGCGCTCGGCGCCGCCCTGTCCCTGCCCGTCGCCGGCGACATGCCGATGCAGCATTCCGGCCCGATGGCCGTGATGCCGTCGGCCGCCGATGCAAAACTGATCGAAAGCGCGATGCAAGCCGCGCCGGCCAAGGTGTCGGCGAACGCGGCGGTCGTCGCGATCGAGGCCGATGGCAGCATGCGCACCGTGCGCGCCGGCAGCAACGGCTTCACCTGCATGGCCGACAACCCCGCCACGCCCGGCCCGGACCCGATGTGCATGGACGCGTCGGCGATGGAGTGGGCCGGTGCGTGGATCGCGCACAAGGCGCCGCCGGCCGGCAAGATCGGCTTCATGTACATGCTCAGCGGCGGCACCGACGCCAGCAACACCGATCCCTACGCGGTCGTGCCGACCGCCGACAACCACTGGATCCAGACCGGACCGCACGTGATGATCGTTGGCGCCGAGCCGTCGTTCTACGACATGTATCCCAAGAGCGCCACGCCGGATACGTCGGTGCCCTACGTGATGTGGGCGGGGACGCCGTACCAGCACCTGATGATCCCCATCAAGTAAGGCGCCAGTCAGGGCGAGAAGTCGCCCAAGGATAGCAAACGACACCTGCCGCCCAACTCTTCTCTGGCCACGCGAAACAACTCATCGTGCGCGACGATAACGCGCCTTCGGTTCGTTCACTGCCTTGCCGACCTGCAAGCGCAGGTGCGTGCGCAGCCACTCGGCGAAGTCGGTTTCGGACAGCGAGCCGGCGGCCAAGGCGAGCATCCTCAGGCACATTTCGTCGAGGCTGGCGTCGAGGCGAGCGTCATTGAGCGCGAGAAAAACGTAGTAGCAGATATGCGCCGTAGGCTTGTTGCCGTCGACGAAGGGATGGTTGCGGGCCAGGTCGAAGGCGAGGCAGGCGGCCAACGCGGCCAGATCCGGAGGCGGATCACCGTAGGCGAACAGCTGTTGCGGACGTGCGAGCGCCGACTCCAGCAGGGCTTCGTCGCGTACGCCGGAACTGCCGCCGTGCTCAGACAATTGCCGCTCGTGGATGGCCAGCGCGAGGCGGCGATCGATCCAGAGAATCATTTCATTGCGCCAACTTACGCAGCAGGTCGCGGTCCCTGCGCATGATCTCTTCGGCCACTTCCATTTGCGCGGCGAAGACCGGGTCGTAGGTGGTCAGGCGGATGCCGTCCGGGGTTTCCAGCGCGTAGACCTCATCGCCTTTTTCCACGCGCAGGCGGGCCAGCAGTTCCTTGGGCAGGATGACGCCGGCGGAATTGCCGATGGCAGTGATTTTCAGTTTCATGGCGGTCTCCGTGTTATAACATTTATTATAACTACCGTCAGCCTGATGGCAAGTGGCGCCAACAAAAAGCCCGCCTTTCGGCGGGCTTTTCGTGATCCCGAAACCGCCGGGATTACTTGATCTTGCCTTCCTTGTACGCCACGTGCTTGCGCACAACTGGATCGTACTTGAGCATTTCCATCTTGTTCGGCGTGGTCTTCTTGTTCTTGTCGGTCGTGTAGAAGTGACCGGTGCCGGCCGTGGAGATCATGCGGATCTTGTCGCGCTTGGATGCCATGGTGATTTCTCCTTAGACCTTTTCGCCGCGGGCGCGCATTTCGGCCAGGACGGAGTCGATGCCGTTCTTGTCGATGGTGCGCAGGGCGTGGGCGGAAACGCGCAATTTGATCCAGCGATTCTCCGAAGCGACCCAGAAGCGGCGCTCGTGAAGGTTCGGAAGAAAGCGGCGGCGGGTGTGGTTGTTGGCGTGCGAGACGTTGTTGCCGCTCTGCACGCGCTTGCCGGAAACTTGGCAAACTCGGCTCATTGCGCGTACCTCTGATCTAAGTGTTTTCGCCCATAGCCCGGGTGAATTCGGCCTCGCTGCCAGTTGCGGACAGCTTCGAAAGTCGCAGCGAGCCGGTGATTATGCATGGAGTTCCGACCCGGATCAAGGACTTAGGGCTAATGGCTGGCCCGATTTCGGTGCCAGCCACGGTGCTTGATGTCCAGATACAGGCTGTACACGGCGGTAAACGACGGGAACAGGTTGCCAAGTACGCCGACCGAATCCTGCTTGGACGAGAACAGGAAGTAGCTCAGCGTCATCAGGCTGCCGACCACGCTCATGTACCAGAACGCGCGCGGGATTACCGGCTTGCCGGCGCGCTTGGAGGCCACGAACTGCACCAGCCAGCGGCCGCCGAACATCAGGGTGCCGACATAACCGATGAGCTTCCACGGCGTGATGTGCAGGCCGGTCCAGGCCAGCCAGAGGATCTGTTCGTTCATGCCCGAATGCATCTCACTCGATCTCGTTGATGGCAGTGACCTTGCTGCGGGCGATCAGCCAGGCGACGCCGCGCAGGTCCTTGAGCCCGACCCAGGCGCGGCCGAGGTTGTTGTATTTGGACACGCCGGCCGAACGCTGGCGGTGATTGACCGGCACGCTCACTGATTGCCAGCCGGCGCGCTTGACTAGGGCTGGCAGATAACGGTGCATGTGGTCGAAGTAGGGCAGGTCCAGGAATACCGACCGTTCGAACAATTTGATGCCGCAGCCAGTGTCCGGGGTTTCGTCGCGCAGCAGTCGTGAACGGATCGCGTTGGCGATCTTTGAGGCCCAGCGCTTGGAACCGCTGTCTTGGCGATGGACCCGCCAGCCCGCGAACAATTTCACTTCCGATGCCGCTGCATCGCGCGCCGCCAGCAATTTCGGGATATCGGCCGGATCGTTCTGGCCATCGCCGTCGAGCGTGGCGATCCATTCGCCGCGTGCGACTTTGATCCCGGTGCGGATCGCCGTGCTCTGGCCACTCTGTTTCGCGTGGGCGAACACCCGCAGTTCCGGCGTGCTCGTTTTCAGCGTCTTCAGCACGGCCAGCGAATCGTCCCTGGAACAATCGTCGACGTAGACGATTTCGAAGTCGATCCTGCCGCGCAGCGCGGAAACGATCTCGCCGACCAGCGGCGCGACGTTATCGCGCTCGTTGAACACCGGCACGACCACTGATAACGCGATGCTCATTCGCCTTCCCGTTTCCCGCCGCGCAAGCGTTCCAGGATGCCGTCGAGCGTGTCCAGGCCGTGGTAGGCGATCACCAGTTTTCCGCGCCCGGCACGACCCGGCTGCACGCTGACTTTCGCACCGAGTTGATCGGACAACTCGCGCTCAAGCGCGGCGATGTCGGCGTCGGCGCGCTTGATGGGTTTCGCGGTTTTTTTCGTGGGTAGCTTGCCTTGCGTGAGTTGCTGGGCACGGCGTTCGACTTCACGCACCGACCAGCCATTCTCGGCCGCTTCCATCGCCAGTGCGGTTGCCGCCGCCGGCGCCAGGGTCAGCAAGGCGCGGGCGTGGCCCATCTCCAGCTTGCGATCTTCGAGCAGCTTGCGGATCGGTTCGGGCAGTTCCAGTAGGCGCAACAAATTCGACACGGCGGCGCGCGAGCGGCCGACCGCTTCGGCGGCCTGCTGGTGGGTCAGCGAGAATTCGTCGATCAGGCGCGACAACGAGACCGCTTCTTCGAGCGGATTGAGGTCTTCGCGCTGGATGTTCTCGATCAGCGCCATCGCCACTACGGCACGGTCGTCGACTTCGCGCACGACTGCAGGGATTTCCGCCAGGCCGGCCTGTTGCGCAGCGCGCCAACGGCGCTCGCCTGCGATGATTTCGTAACGACCCTTGCCGATCTCACGGACGATGATCGGTTGGATCACACCCTGCATGCGGATCGAATCGGCGAGCTCGGCCAGGCGCTCGCTGTCCATGCCGGTACGCGGTTGGTACTTGCCAGCCTGCAACAAGCCGACGGCGAGCTGGCGCAGGACGTCGCCGGGGGCTTCCTCTGGCGCAGCCGCGGACTTGCCGCCGAGCAAGGCCTCGAGCCCGCGGCCCAGTCCGCGCTTCTTGATCGCCATTACTTCGTCTCCTGGTGTTGCTTCTCGCGCCGGATGATCTCGCCGGCGAGGCCGAGGTAGGCGATGCCGCCGCGCGAGGATTTGTCGTAGCCGACGATGCTGCGGCCGTGGCTGGGCGCCTCGGCCAGGCGGACGTTGCGCGGAATGATCGAGCGGAACACCAGATCGCCGAAATGCTGGGTGAGTTCGGCGGACACGGCATTGGCCAGGTTGTTGCGCACGTCGAACATGGTGCGGACCACGCCGAAGATTTCCAGGCGCGGGTTGAGTTTTTGCTTGAGCGCTTCAATCGTGTCGATCAGCGCGCTCAGGCCTTCGAGCGCGTAGTACTCGCACTGCATCGGCACGATCACGCCATCGGCGGCGGCGAGTGCGTTCAAGGTGAGCAACGACAGCGATGGCGGGCAGTCGATCAGGATGTAGTCGTAGTTCTTGTCCAGCGTGGCCAGCGCGGCCTTGAGCTTGCCCTCGCGGCCGGAGACATCCATCAACTGGATTTCGACGGCAGTCAAATCGCCGTTGCCGGGCAACAGATCGTAACCTTCGGCGGCGGCGACGATGGCGGCGCGCGGCGTACATTCGCCAAGCAGCACCTCGGTGACGGAATTTTCCAACTCGCGCTTGTCCACGCCCGAACCCATGGTCGCGTTGCCCTGGGGATCGATGTCGACCAGCAGCACTTTGCGCGGCGCCTGCGCCAGCGCGGCGGCGAGGTTGACGGCGGTGGTGGTTTTGCCCACGCCGCCTTTCTGGTTGGCGAAAGCGATGATCCGGGTCATGCGGGAATCCTGGCTCGGGCACGCCCGACGCGCCGCGTCGGGCGGACGGGACGGCAATTATGCCGTGTCGGCCGCGTCCCGGGTGACCACGATCAGGTGTCGTTCCGCGGCCAGGCCCGGAATCGTGAGCCGATGCACCCCGGCCAGCGACCAGCCCGGCGGCAGATCGGCGATTTCCTCATCGGGACGAGTGCCCTTGAGCGCCAGCAGTCGTCCGCCCGGCACCAGCAAATGGCCGCCGACGGCAACAATGCCGGCCAGGCGATCCAGGGCGCGCGCGGTGATCGTCTGGTACGCGCCCGGTTCGGCCACGGTCTCGGCCCGGGATTCGATGACCCGGGCATTGCTTAGGCCGAGGTTGCGCACGGCCTCGCGAAGAAATCTTGCCTTCTTGCCATTGCTTTCGACCAAGGCGACCGAGAGCGCCGGCAGGGCGATGGCCAACGGGATGCCGGGTAATCCCGGCCCGGTGCCGAGATCGGCGAGCGGCCCGGCGCCAACATACGGATGCATCGCCAGCGAGTCGAGCAGGTGTTTGGCCACCATCTCGCGTGGTTCGCGGATGGCGGTGAGGTTGTAGGCCTGGTTCCAGCGCTCGAGCAGGGCGAGGTAATCGAGCAGGCGCGGCGCCAACGCGGTCGGCAGACCGAGCGCGAGCAGGCCGGCTTCGAGTTCGGGTAGCAACGCAGGCAGTGCGGTTTTCACGGTCATGCCGGGCATTGTCCACGATTGTGTCGTTAGACTGGTGCATCGAGTTTGGAGGAGAACCGCGCATGGCCACTGTCCTGCTCACCGGCGCGAGCGGGTTCCTGGGCGCGCACTTGTTGCGCGAGCTGAGGCTGGCGGGCGCGGAAGTGCGGGCATTGTCACGGCGCCCGGAGTCGGATGCGGCGATCGCCAGTCTCGGCGGCGTGCTGGTGCGTGCCGACGTCACCGATCCGGATGCGCTGCGCGTGGCGATGCGTGGCGTCGATGCCGTCTTCCATGCGGCAGCAGACACCAATACCTGGGCACCGCACAACGCTGCGCAGACCGACACTAATGTCGGCGGCACGCAGAACCTGCTGGCGGCGGCGAAGGCGGCTGGCGTCGCCGCCTTCCTGCACACCTCGAGCATCGCGACGTATTCGCATTTGGTGCATGGCGAGCTGCGCGAAGATGTCGAGCAACGCGGCCTGGAGAGCTGGATCAATTACGAACGGACGAAAACGCTGGCAGAAAATGCGGTGCGCCAATCCGGCCTGCCCTTCGTGATCTTCCAGCCGGCACACATCCTCGGCCCGGGCGACCGACACAACTGGGCCACGCTCGTTCTGCTGATCGACCAGGGCAAGTTGCCGGGCGTCCCTCCCGGCCTAGGATCCTTCGCCGATGTGCGTGAGATTGCCAGCGCCCAGGTGCGCGCCTGGCAAAGGGAAAAATTCGGGGAAACCTATTTGATGGGCGGGCAGCACGCGAGCTTCCTCGAGCTGATCGGAAAGGTCGGAGCGCAACTCGGGCGGCGCACGCCAAAGCGCGCCATGCCCGTCTGGTTGCTGATGGCGTATGCGCGTATCGTCGATGGTGTGTCGCGCATCACCCGCCGCGAGCCGGATCTCACGCCGGAAGCCGCAGCGTTCACCTGCCACGAACTGCGAGTGGACTCCGGCAAGGCCATGCGTGAACTGGATTACCGCGAAACCGATCTCGACGAACTGCTGCGCGACATGATCAGCTGGATGCGCGCCGAGCGCATGCTCCGGGCAGAGCCGGCCTGACGCACCGAGGGCGGGCTCAGCGGTGCGTGGCCTTGCGGGTGAAATGTCGGGCATCGATCGCATCGATCGGTGCCGGCCGGGCGAACAGGTAGCCCTGGCCCAGCGTCAAGCCATGCAGGCGTAGCTGTTGACGCTGGTCTTCGGTCTCGATGCCTTCGGCGACCACTTCCAGCCCGAGTGAGTCGGCCATCAGGCGAATCGCGCGGATGATGGCTGTGCTGCCACCGCTTTCGCCCTCCTGCAGGGCGGCGACGAAGGAGCGGTCGATCTTCAGCCCGTACAGCGAAAAACGGTGCAGGTAGGACAAGGAAGAATAACCAGTTCCGAAATCGTCGAGCAGCGTATGCACGCCGGCGATGCTCAATTGCGCCAGGCACTGTTCCACCTGATCGGGATTTTCCAGCAGCGCGCCTTCGGTGATTTCCAAGCGCAGCGTTTCCGGGCGCACGCCATGGATGTTCAGCAACCCGAGCAGGCGATCGGCGAAATCGGGCGCGCGCAAATGCCGCGGCGAGACGTTGATCGTGACGTAGGAGCCACCCGTATCCAGGCGTCGAATGTCGCGACAGACCTGTTCGTAGATCTGCCAGTCGATCTGCGCGAGCATGCCGGTTTCCTCGGCAGTCGGCAGGAATTCGCTGGGCTCCACGCAACCGCGTTCCGGATGCATCCAGCGTGCCAGCGCTTCGAAGCCCACCGTGGCGCAGTCAGACAAGCGCACGATCGGTTGGTAGTAGGGCATGAACTCCTCGCGCAGCAGGGCCCGGCGCAGGTCGCCCTCGAGCTCAAGCTGGCGCAAGGCATCTTCGTGCAGGTATTCATCGAACAGGGCGAAGCGCTGCCGGCCTGCGGCCTTGGCGCGGTACATGGCGACATCGGCATCGCGCAGTAATTCCTCCGGCTGGCGGTAACGCTCGTGGGCCAGCGCGATGCCGATACTGGCCGAGGTGTAAAGCTCCTTGCCGGCGATGCGCATCGGTTCGGTCAGGCTGCGGATCAGCCGTTCGGCCACCATCACCGCATCGGTTGGTTCGTGGATGAGGTCGATGACGATGGCGAATTCGTCGCCGCCCAGCCTGGCCACGGAATCGGGCGCGCGGATACAGTGGCTGATCCGGCGCGCGGCTTCTTTGAGCAGTTCGTCGCCGACCAGGTGTCCGACGGAATCGTTCACAACCTTGAAGCGATCCAGGTCAAGGAAGAGTACGGCGAATTCCTGCCCGGGATCACGCCGATACCGGGCCAGCGTCTGTTGCAGCGTCGCCAGCAGCTGGTTGCGGTTGGGCAGGCCGGTCAGGGCGTCGTGCATCGCCTCGTGCTTGAGCTTGTTCTCGACCCGCTCGCGCACCAGGATCTGGTTGCGCAATTCGCGATTGGTATCGGCCAACTCGCTGGTGCGTGTGCTGACGCGCAGTTCCAGCTCGGAGTTGGCATGGCGCAGGGATTCCTGGACCTGCCGGCGCTCCAGTGCATTGGCGATGTGGAAGGAAACGAAACTCAGCAATTCCTCATCGCGCGCGCTATACAAGTAATCCGGCGTGTAGCTCTGCACGGCGATCAGCCCGATCACCTTGCCCGCGATCAGCAGCGGAACGCCCAGCCAGCACACTGATTTGGTGCCGGTCGAAATGACTTCACCCGCCGCTTCCAATGCGTCCACGTGGGTGCGATCGGTGAGCAGCGGCTTGCCGGTACGCAGGACGTATTCGCTCAGGCCGCGGCCCAGCTTGCGCCGCAGCAGGCGGCGGTCCCGGGCATCGACCGAATAAGGAAAATCCAGTTCGTCGCCATCGGGCGTGAGCAGGGCGATGTAGAAATTCCTCGCTTCCAGCAGCTCGCCGACGATTTCGTGGAGCAAAGCAAAGAATGCGGGAATGCTCTCGTTGCCGACCGACAGTTCGGCGATCCGGTACAGGGAGCGCTGAAGTAGTTCGCTGCGCTGGCGTTCCTGGATCTCCTGGCGCAATTCGTGGGTGCGGGCGTCAACCCGGCGCTCGAGTTCTTCCTGCGCTTCACGCCGGGACAGCGCGCTGAGGATGTGCTGGGCCACGTAGCCGAGCAAGGCCTGGTCGCTCTCGCTGTAGTGCACGGCGGAGTCGTAGCTTTGCACGACCACGCCGCCGCGCACGACGCCGTCCTCGACGATTGGAACGCCCATCCAGTCAACACTGTCCGGCCCGAGAATGTCTTCGTGCTGCAGGTTCAACTTGGCGCGGATGTCGATCGACGCACCGCGCACCGGCTTACCGTGGCGAAGCATGGCCAGGGTAAGGCTGTTGCTCATTTCCTCCGGCCGGAACAACTGGTCCGGTGCGGGCGGATAGGGATCGTTGCTGTCGGCGAAGTAGATGAAGCGGATCGTCTCGTGGTTCGGATCGAAGCGGACGATGTAGAAATTCTCCGCGTACATCAGCCGCCCGACCACCTGGTGCAGGCTGTGCAGGACTTCGCTGGTCATCATGTCGGAACTGACGATGTCGCTGATCGTGTACAGCGCACGCTGCAGGCGCTCGGCATTGGCCAGCCGCTCGACATCCACCTGCAGGCGCAGGGTATGCAGAAGCGACTGGCAGCGCTGGGCCAGCGGCTGCAGCCAGTTCTGCCAATCCGAAGTGACGCGGTCCGGATCAACATGGGCGGTCACGGCCATCCACAGGCCGGCGTTCTGGGCCAGCATCTGGACGAAATGACCGCCTTGCGGAGTTTCGTCCAGCCTAGAGGGGCCGCGCCTGCCGTCCCGGCGTGCTCTCTCGAGCAATAGCTGGGCCGCCGGACTCGGGGGCTCGCCGCTGAGCGTATGCCAGCGATCGGTGCTGCCGGGCATCGGGCTCCAGATCAGCTCGACTTCATCCAGGCCCAGGGCGCGCAGACCATGCCGGGCGACGCCAGCGAGCGCAGGCAGGTCTTGAGCAGCCAGCAACTCACGCAGCAGCGGATCGCTTTTGGTCAACTGCGGTTGCTTGGGTGCCTTGGCCATGCCCGGATTGTTCATCAATTTCCGACTGAGTCATAGCCGTGAACTGGCTCGCAGCCCATCCTAGCGCGATGCCGGGGGTATCATGGGCACACTTCGCTTGAAGTGTGGACAAGGAGCGACCACATGTGCCATCCCCTGACCCGCCCACGGCGACTGCGTCGCGACGAGTTCTCCCGCCGGCTGGTGCGCGAAACGGTGCTGACCGCGAACGATTTGATCCTGCCGGTGTTCATTCATGAGCTTGACGGCCGCGCGCCGATTGCTTCGATGCCGGGCATCGAGCGATTGTCTATCGATGAGCTGTTGCGCGTGGCGGAACAGGCGGTAGCGCTGAAAATCCCGGCGCTGGTGCTGTTTCCGGTCACCGCGCCGGAAGCCAAGTCGCTGGACGGTGCCAATGCCTGGCATTCCGAAGGCCTGGCCCAGCGCGCCATCCGCGCCCTGCGCCAGTGCTTTCCCGAACTGGGCGTGATTACCGATGTCGCCCTCGATCCGTACACCACGCACGGGCAGGACGGCCTGATCGACGAGTCGGGGTACGTGATCAACGATGAAACCGTCGCGGCGCTGGTCAAGCAGGCCCTGAGCCATGCCGAGGCGGGTGCGCAGGTGGTCGCGCCCTCGGACATGATGGACGGCCGCATCGGCGCCATTCGCGTAGCGCTGGAAGCCGCCGGCCATATCAACACCCGCATCCTGGCCTATTCGGCCAAGTTCGCCTCGAATTTCTATGGCCCGTTCCGTGACGCGGTCGGCTCAGCTGGCGCGCTCGGCAAGGGCAACAAATTCACTTATCAGATGGACCCGGCCAATTCCGACGAGGCCTTGCGCGAAGTCGCGCTCGACCTCGAAGAAGGTGCCGACATGGTGATGATCAAGCCGGGCCTGCCCTACCTCGACATCGTGCGGCGGGTGAAGGATCGTTTTGGCGCGCCGACTTTCGTTTACCAGGTCAGCGGCGAATACGCGATGCTCAAGGCCGCGGCGCTCAACGGCTGGCTGGACGAACGCGCCTGTGCGCTGGAAGCGCTGACCTGCATCAAGCGCGCCGGCGCCGATGGCATCCTTACGTATTTCGCGCTCGACGCCGCGCGCTGGTTGCAGGAGACATGACATGACCTTGCGCTATGCGGTATTCGGCCACCCGGTCGCGCATTCACTATCGCCGCGGATCCACGCAGCCTTTGCCCGCCAGCAGAACCTCGCGATGACTTACGAAGCGATCGACGCCGGGCCTGAAGATTTCGCCAAAGCCTTGGCCGCATTCGCAGCGGCCGGCGGCCAGGGCGCGAATATCACCCTGCCGCACAAACAAGCCGCGCTGGCCCTGTGTACAAGCAGCAGCGAACGCGCGCAACGTGCCGGTGTGGCGAACACCTTGGTTCGCCGCGAGGGTGGCTGGCATGGCGACAACACCGACGGCATCGGCCTGGTGCGCGATCTCAGCGAACGCCATGCGCTTGATTTGCGCGAACGTCGCACTTTGCTGCTGGGCGCCGGTGGTGCGGCGCACGGGGTGGCACCGGCCTTGATCGACGCGGGTATCGGCGAGCTGTTCATCGTCAATCGCACACCGGATCGCGCCGATGCGCTGGCGGATGCGATCGGCGAGCCCGGCCGGGTGCATACGCGCTACTGGGATGATCTGGGTAATCTCGGTACTTTCGATTTCATCGTCAACGCGACGTCCGCCGGTCGCGAACAGGGCGAGATGTCGTTGCCGATGGCGATGATCACTTCGCGCACGCTGGCGGTGGACCTGAGTTACGGCGAAGCAGCCATCCCATTCCTGGCCTGGGCACGCAGCGCCGGCTGTACGCAGGCGATCGACGGCCTGGGCATGCTGGTCGAACAAGCTGCCGAAAGTTTCAATCTCTGGCACGGGATGCGTCCCGATACTGCCGAGATCTACGCCGAACTCAGCGGCCGGGCAGTGGCGCTCGCCACGGGCGATTGAGCGCTCCTACAAAGTCGCGAGGTATTTGTCCTTCAAGCGCACGTAATGCTGCGCCGAGTAGTACAGCTGCTCGATGTCCTTGTCGCTGAGCTTGCGCACGCAACGGGCCGGATTGCCCAGCCACAACTCGCCGCTGCCGACCGTCTTACCCGGCGCGATCAAGGCGCCGGCACCGACAAAGCCGTGTTGCTTGACCTCAGCGCCGTCGAGCACGGTCGCGCCCATGCCGATCAGGCAGGCGTCCTCGATCGTGCAAGCATGGATGATCGCGCCGTGGCCGATGGTCACATCGCTGCCGATGATCGTCGCCAACCCGCCGGGTGGGTTGTACGGGCCGTCGTGGCTCACATGCACGATCGTGCCATCCTGGATATTCGTACGTGCGCCCACCCGGATGTAGTTCACGTCGCCGCGCAACACCGTGCCCGGCCAGATAGAAACGTCATCGCCCAGAACGACATCGCCGATCACGCGGGCGGCCTCGTCCACATAGACGCGCTGGCCCAATGTCGGGGCAATGCCTTCAAAGGATCGGAATCTGCTCATTGCGCCTGGGCCTACGCTGCTTTCAGTTTATGCACGCCCAACGTTGCGACGCTGGCCTGAAGCTGCCAAAGATCATGCGCAGCTTGATGCGCCAACCAGCTCTGCGCGCTCTTGCCGAACGCCAGTTCCAGCCGCAGAGCCATTTCTGCGCTGACCGCAGCGCGGCCGTTGACGATTTCGGAAACCGTCTTTCGCGAGACATTGAGCTGACTTGCCGCAGCGGTGATCGACAAGCCCAACGGCTTGAGCCACAACTCAAGCAGCAGTTCGCCGGGGTGGGGCGGATTGTGCCTGCGCATGGGCATCTCCTAGTGGTAGTCCTGTACGTCGATTACGGTAACGGCCTGATCGAGAAGCGACAAAATCAAGCGTAGCTTCGCGGTATGCGTGGCCTGAATGCCAGCCTTGCTGCCGCTGGCGAAAAAGCGTTCCAGACCTTTGTGCGCAAAGGTTTTGATCATTCGTAAATGTAACGTCAGGGGTTACGACTTGTCAAGGCGTATCCTCGCCTTCTGCCGGCTATGCTGTCGCGCTAGACTGACCATATGAGCCAGCCCACGCCCCCCGCCATCGAACCCGCCGCCGCCCTGAAACGCTTGCGCGCCGCGCATCGGGCCCATATCCCGGACTATGCCGAACGCATGGCCTTGCTCGATCGCCTCGGCGAGGCGGTTCGTCGTTGCAAGGACGAATTGGTTGCCGCCGCCTCGGCCGATTACGGTCGCCGTGCCGCTTTCGAAACCCTGGCCGGCGACGTGATGGTGGTACTC
The DNA here is from genome assembly GCA_025356635.1 of Gammaproteobacteria bacterium. GTDB lineage: Bacteria > Pseudomonadota > Gammaproteobacteria > Xanthomonadales > Xanthomonadaceae > Arenimonas. The sequence goes on along the minus strand of JANXRY010000008.1, from coordinate 12,785 downwards.
GACGAAATCACGCATGCACGCAAACACTTGCGTTCATGGATGAAGCCACGGCGGGCACCGGTGAATTTCGCCGCGCTACCGGCCCGCGGGCAACTGCGCTACGTGCCATTGGGCGTTATCGGAATCATGGTGCCGTGGAATTACCCGTTCATGCTCGCTCTCGCGCCGTTGGTCAACGCCATCGCCGCCGGCAACCGGGCGATGATAAAACCTTCGGAATTCTCGCCGCGCACCAGCGCCCTGGTCGAGCGTGTGGTCGGCGAAGTGTTCACGCCCGACCAGGTTGCGGTCGTGCAGGGTGATGCCGCGGTCGCGGCGCAATTCGCCGCCTTGCCTTTCGATCATCTGATCTTCACTGGCTCCACTGTTGTCGGCCGCAAGGTCATGGCGGCCGCTGCGGCAAACCTTACCCCGCTAACGCTGGAACTCGGTGGCAAATCGCCGGCGCTGATCGCACCGGGATTTTCCATCAAACGCGCCGCCGAGCGGATCGCTTTCGGCAAGTGCTTCAACGCCGGGCAATCCTGCGTTGCACCCGACTACGTGCTGGTGCCGCGCGCGCAGCGCGACGCCTTCGCTGATGCCTACCTGGCTAGCATGCAGCAACGATATCCGACCATCGCCGACAACCCGGATTACACCGCGATCGTCGATGCCCGCCAGGCCGGGCGCCTGCGCGATTGGCTCGAAGATGCACGCCGGCGCGGCACGCAAGTTCGCCAGTACCTGCCCGCGGGCGAAACGATTCCGGCCGGGCTGGAATTGATTCCGCCAACGCTATTGCTCGATCCGCCCGACGACGCCATCGTCATGCAGCAGGAAATCTTCGGGCCGTTGCTATCGCTGAAGAGCTACGACCACTACGACGACGCGCTGGCCTATGTGCTCGACCGCGACAAGCCGCTGGCCTTCTACACCTTCGACGACGACAGCGCCCGCATCGAGGCTACGCTGGAGCGCGTCTGCGCCGGCATGGTCTGCGTCAATGATTCGCTGATCCAGTTCGGCCAGACCGGGTTCCCGGTTGGCGGGGTGGGCCCGAGCGGTATGGGCCACTATCACGGTCACGCCGGTTTCATGACCTTCAGCAAGGCGATGCCGGTGCTGTACCAGTCGCGCTGGAACGGCATGAAACTGCTCGACCCGCCCTACACCGGCTGGGGCAAGCGATTGATGGATTGGCTGACGCGCTGAGTTTACTTCGGCAGGATCGCCGGCTCGGCCAGCAGCGCGTCACGCGACTCTTCCAGCTTGCGCCGGGTGAATTCGTAGCCGAGGTCGATCGCGCGCTGGAATTCCTTCCACTCCAGTAGATCGATGCCGTCGAGCATCGGCTTGAGCAGCAAGCGCGTCTGTTTGCGCCGGCGTTGCACGGTGGCGTCGGAATTGACCATGCCGGCGCGCAACAGCACCTGCGCCAGGCTTGGATGCCGGCGCAGGCCGAAAAACTCCGGCAGCAATCGCCACCACGGCGGCAGTTCGGTTTCTTCCAGTTGCGTGGACAGGCGGTAACTGCCGCCGACATCGACGGCGATGATTTCCCCGGACAGACGCTTGCGCATTTCCGCGACCGGCAGGTTGTCGATCACGCCGCCATCCACCAGCACGCGACCGCCGCTCAGCACCGGCGGCAAGATGCCCGGGATCGAACAGCTCGCGCGCAGCGCCCACCACAACGAGCCGCTGTCGTGTGCTTCCAGATGGCCGGCGGTGAGGTTGCTCGACACCGCATAGAACGGCAGCGGCAGGTCCTCGATGTCACGCTCGCCGTAGGCTGCGCGCAGCCGCCGGGAGACCTGCCGCCCGGCCCGCAGCGAGACCAGCGGCAGGGTCCAGTCGCCGAGTGGATTGGTGGCCACGAAGCTGCGTCGAAACACGTCCACCATCTGCTCGTGCGTCCAGTCGGCGGCCACGCCAGCGCCGAGCACTGCGCCGATGCTGGCGCCGCCGACGTAATCTATCTGCACGCCGGCTTCGCGCAAAGCCTTGACCACGCCCAGGTGAGCGAAGCCGCGCGCACCGCCGCCGGAGAGCACCACGCCAACCGCGCGGCCGGACAAGTGTCGCGCCAATCGGGCGAGGTCGGCATCGCTGCGCACATGATGGTGAGCGGTCGCGCCCGGATAGGCCGAACGCCAGACCTGTGCACTGCCCGGAGGCGGCACGCCGGTTTGCAACATCACCAGGTGCTGCGGCACATGCGGGTTGGTTTCCGGCGCCGGCAAGCGCGGTGGTCGTGCGCCTTCGCCGAGCAGCAACACACAATCACTCTGGCGCAGGCAACGTTCCTGCCACGCCGCATCGCCATCGGCCAGGTAGACCAAGGTCGGCGAATGCGCCTCGCGGGCATTGAACCAGCCGGGTTCGCGATACTGTCCCTGCGCGGCCGATACCAGCGCATGCGCTGGATCGGCGCCCAGCGCGAGCGCGAGTTTGCGCGCGAAGCCTTCCACGTCCAGCCCTGGCTGCACCGGCAGCACGGCAAAGCAATGCGGCACCGACGGTGCGCCCTGGTTCGGGCCATTGCGGCGCAGGGCAATGCGCGCCATCCCCAGCATCGCCGCCGGGTGCATCGCCACCAATTTTTCGAAAGCCTCGCGTGGCAGCCGCAGCAATTCGCAATCGCGCAGTGCGAACACCCCGGCGCTGCGGACATCGCCGGTGATCAGGCCGATCTCGCCAACGCATTCGCCCGGCGCCACGCTACCGAGCGTGCGCGCTTGCCCGTCGGCGCCGGTACGCACCGCCGCCAGCCGGCCGAACAGCAGCACGTACAGGGAATCGGAAGTTTCGCCCTGCTCGAACAAAGTGGTGCCGCCGGGCAGTGCCAGCCATTGCATGGCATCGGCGAGGTCGCTCAGGCTGGCCCCGTCCAGGCCGGCAAACAGCGGTAGCCGGGCCAGGCGGCCGAGCAATTCGCGTCTTGCGCTCTCCGCCTGCGACAGCATCCTGGCCTCCGGCATGGTCGCCGCCCTTGCAATCGCGCGGGCCTGGCGCCACCTTCTTGGGCATGAATACTACGCCCAACCCCCTGCTCGCCGACGGCGAACTACCCGCGTTTTCGGCGATCGCGCCGGAACATGTCCTTCCCGCCATCGAAGCAGTACTGGCCGACTACCACGTGGAAGTCGAGCGGCTCGTGGCCGATCCGGCCGCGCGCGATTTCAATAGCCTGATCGCGCCGCTGGAACGATTGGAGGAACGTCTCGGCCGCAGCTTCGCCCCGGTCTCGCACCTGCATGGAGTGAAGGATTCGCCGCAACTGCGCGAGGTCTATTCGGCGGCACTGGAGAAGATCACCGCGCATTCGACCGAACTCGGCCAGAACCGCGAGTTGTTTCTCGCCACCGAAGTCGTGCGCAACGCACCGGCGTTCGCCGCGCTAGATCGTGCGCAAAAAACCATTGTCGACGACAGCTTGCGCGATTTCCGCTTGTCCGGCGTAGCGCTCGAAGAACCAGCGCGTTCGCGTTTTCGTGAAATCCAGAATCGGCTGAGCCGAATTGAAACGGAATTCGAGGAAGCCGTGCTCGATGCCACCGATGCCTGGACGCGCCCGGTGAGCGAGGTTGAGCTGGCCGGCTTGCCCGATTCCGCGCGCACCATGCTGGCGCATGCGGCCAAAGACAAGCAACGGCCCGGCCATCTGGCAACGCTCAAGGGCCCGGTGGTGCAGGCGATCCTGACTTTCGCCGATGATCGCAACCTGCGTGAGGTGGTCTACACGGCGTACAACACTCGTGCCTCCGAGCAAGGTCCGCATGCGGGCCAATTCGACAACTCCGCGCGCATCGGCGAGATCCTCGCGCTGCGTCACGAGACGGCGAACCTGCTCGGCTTCGCGTCGAGCGCGCAACTCTCGCTGGCCGACAAGATGGCCGGCACACCCGAGCGCGTGCTGTCTTTCCTGCGCGATCTCGCTGCCCGCGCCAAACCGGTGGCCGAACATGAGTTGGTCGAATTGCGTGCTTTCGCCGCTGAACTCGGCATCGACGATTTGCAACCCTGGGACGTCGCCTACGCCAGCGAAAAATTGCGCGAGCGCCGTTTCGATTTTTCCGAGGAAGACCTCAAGCCTTATTTTCCCTTGCCGCAAGTCGTGGCCGGCCTGTTTGCGCTGACCGAACGCGTATTCGGAGTGCGCCTGGTCGAACGCCACGATGTCGATGTCTGGCATCCAGACGTGCAGTTCTTCGATGTGCTCGACGCCGACGGCCGGGTTCGCGCCGGCGTTTATCTCGATCACTTCACTCGCGCCGGCAAGCGTGGCGGCGCCTGGATGGATGTCTGCCGAACGCCGTTGCTGGATGGCGCGAACTCGCGTCGTCCGATCGCCTTCCTGACCTGCAATTTCGCCCCGCCCGGCGACGGCAAGCCATCGCTGCTCACCCACGACGACGTGCTGACCCTGTTCCACGAATTCGGCCATGGCCTGCACCATCTGCTCACTGACGTGCATTGGCCGAGCGTCGGCGGCATCAATGGCGTCGAATGGGATGCGGTCGAGTTGCCAAGCCAGTTCATGGAAAACTTCGGCTGGGAGCGCGTGGCGCTCGATAGTTTCGCCAAACATTGGCAGACCGGCGAAACGCTCCCGCAAGCGCTGTATGAAAAGATGCTGGCGGCGCGTTATTTCCACGCCGGCCTGTTCCTGGTCCGACAACTGGAATTCGGCTTGTTCGATTTCCGCCTGCATCTGGAATTCGAGCCGACATGCGGACAACGCACACTGGAAATTCTCGACGAAGTTCGGCGCGAAGTCGCGGTATTGCCGCCACCGGCCTGGCATCGTGGGCCGCATGCGTTCACGCATATTTTTTCCGGCGGTTACGCGGCCGGTTACTACAGTTATCTATGGGCGGAAGTGCTGAGCGCCGATGCCTTTGCTGCGTTCGAGGAAGCCGGCGTGTTCGATGCCGCGACCGGCGAGCGCTATCGACGCGAAATCCTCGCCGTCGGCGGCTCGCGGCCGGCGCTGGAAAGTTTCATCGCGTTTCGTGGCCGTGAACCCGAGCCCGATGCGTTGTTGCGTAGTTACGGATTTGCGGCTTAGAGCAAGCGCTTCAAGTTGTCGTCGCGTCTGGCGTTGCACGGGGTAAAATTCGTGCCTTGAGTGTTATATCACCTGGTGATATAGTATGGCTTTGATGAACCGCGCATTCAGAACGGCTACTTTTACCCGCTGGATGAGGAAATCCAGCCTGACCGATGCCGACTTGTGTCGATCCATCGCGGAAATGGAACAAGGCTTGATAGACGCCCATCTCGGCGGGCAGGTGGTGAAAAAGCGGATCGCGCCTGCTGGCCGCGGAAAACGCGGCGCAGCGCGTACGTTAGTTGCTACGAATCTGGGGAACCGATGGTATTTTATGTTTGGCTTCGACAAGAACGAACGCGCCAATATCGATCAATCCGAGCTGCAAGCCCTCCAGGAGATCGCCAAGGATCTGTTGCGGCTCGATGACAAAGCGATCGCCAGCGCCTTGGCGACCCATTCCATAGTGGAGATATGCCATGGCGACGAAGACGACCAAGCCCCGTAGTCGGATCCTTGATGAAGTGCACAACACCGCGGCGGACCTGCGCCGCGCTGGCGTGATCAGTGCGCGCCGCATGCACGAGTACGATGCACTGTGCAATCTCGATGTCCCGGCGATCGGCTACCGCAAGATCAAGTCGATCCGCAAGCATGCGCAGGTCAGCCAGGCGGTGTTTGCGGCCATCCTGAATATCAGCGCGTCGACGGTTCAGAAGTGGGAGATCGGCGAGAAGAAGCCGAGCGGAGCTTCGCTCAAGCTGCTCGACCTTATCGATCGCAAAGGCTTGGAGGCGGTGCTCTAAGAGCGTTCGCCCAGCCATTCGTTCTGGCGATGATGGTGCGCGGCTTCAGGCGGCGCACCGCGAACAAGCCGATCTGCCCGGGCGGCATCTGCGACACCCTGATCTCGATGGTCACCGGCACGATATACGGAAGCTTCTTCTGATTCATGGTTTTCTCTCTTGTCGCCACCGTACGGTGTATTTCTTCAGGAAGCCAACAGGCCGATAGCTGAGTTTGTTGTGGCGCAACCCCGACAGCCCCAGGTCTTCCTGAAAGTTCAGCCGCGTGCGGCCCTGCGCCAGCATCGCCTTGGCGGTTTCCTGCATCAGCACCTCGTACACGCCACCGTGGCGGACGTCTGCGTTCCAGAAGTGGAACATCGCCCAGTCGCCGGGCAGGGGTTCGACGATGCCGCAAGCAATAAGGCTAGCGCTACTCCAGATGCCGATGCCGAAGAGCCCCAAATGCTCGGCATGTGAAACCAATCGGTGGATCGGAAAATCGCCGCAGCCCCATAGCCCATCGATTTCGATGGGTCTTTCGGCAGCACACCGATTATCCCGCCACACATCGCTCAGCACTGTGATGTGTTTGTGTGTGGTATTCGATTCAAGATTCAGCGTACTGATTTCGCAGCCATTGACTCGGTTGAACTGATTCACCCATTTGCGTTGGCGGCGGTAGCGGCTTCCTGAGTAGGTGGTGAGGTCTTCGCAGGTCAGCACGTAATCGTGGTGATCGCTATCCTCGATGATTTCGAAACGTGCAGGATTCAGCAGAAGTGCGACCTCTTCCGGCACCAACCGAAGCTCGACCGGATAGCCCGCCTGCGCGGAACTTTCTAGCAGCACGTCTGCGACAGCATCCACGCATTCGTGACCGAGGAAGGAGTAAAAAAATCGCTCGGTGGCGGTGGCGGTGGCGGTGGCGGTAGTATGGAATAACACCACCAAATTTCCATGCAGCATTGCCACGCCGGAGTGCCCGGATTTGTCCCACGCCCACAGCGCGGTATGGCCGAAGTCAGAGTACGGCGGATATAGCGAGAGGTGAGCCTGCAGCGCCGGGCGAATCTCCAGCGTGATCGGGTGCATGGTCGGAAAGGTCGGGATCACCGGTTATTTCCTGGCATGGCATTGATCTTCGCCATCGCTAGCACCTCGTAACGAGGGATGCGGTAAGTGCCAGCATCCAGTTCCCGTTGCACGGCGCGCATGTAGCGCTGCACCGCGCCCGCTCGTTCGTATTCGCGACGTTGTGCCGGTATAACTGTCGTCACGTCGCCAATGATTTTTCGACAGTGGCGTGAACCGCACTGGCAAGGCATCGACCAATCGGTAGGAGCGACTGTCATGGCGTAGTCGTACGTAATTTGCTCGCCGGCGCGGATGTCGCGCAGGGCGAAAAGTTCGCTGGCTTTGCGCAGGCCTGCGGGGGGGGCGCAGGCGTGATTGAACAGGCGCGATGCGTCGTCCAACACCAGATATGTGCGCCGACCGATCTGCAATGGATCATCGCAGCGTTCCTCGCCGCGCAGGGTGCGTGCGACCAGATCGCCCACCGACACTTTGGCGCCGCCCAGTACGTGCAGCACTTCACCCTTGCGGATCGGCGCGCTGGCGAACACCCCGAGACCGTAGCCGCTGCTGTCGCCGGGCGCGAGCTGTGGATGCCGCCAGCGCATCATGCGGTGCGCCTTTGCCGCAGCAACAAGGCGTAGATCAGGGCCGTGACGAGGAAGGCATAAACCGGATACAGCCAGACCTGCGGCTTCGGCGAGTCGATGGCGAACAGGTTGAGAAAAGCGGCGGCGCAGGCTATGCCCCAGGCCAGTTGATCTTCGCTGCGCGGGTCTTGCCAAGCCTTGCGCAGCGTAGGCAACGCGCCCAGCGCATCAACGCAAAGTGTCAAAAACAACGCCACCGGTGCGGAACGCAGCCGCCACCATAGCAGCAGGATCAGCAGGCACACGGCCAGACAGATCAGGTCGAGTCGGCTTGCGCCGCCCACGCCATAGCGAATGGACAGCAGCGCGACGGTAAGTGGATTAACCGCGTAGGCAACGGCGATCCAGAACGTGGCATCGGCCCCGGATGCTTTGTAGCTGGCAGCCAATACGATGCCGACCAGCGACCAGATGCACCAGCTGGCACGGTTCGGTTTGGTATGCCCGGCCAGGATGCTGCGGGCGTAGGGAATCAGCGCAGACAGCGCCACTACGCCGGCCATTACGCCGATCACATCGCGCCAGTGCACGCACGCCCCCTGTGGTGTCGCACCTCACTCGTGAGGTGTGTTCGCTCATTCATCCCCTGCCGACATTGCTAATCTTAGTATGTCGAATCATGGTATGCAACCCACGACATTCTTGGGATGGCGCTCAAGCCCCACGAATGCCCTCTGGTCGAAGTCTTCGCAGCCCATGTCCGCATGCGACGGATGGCGCTCGGCTTGTCGCAGGAACAATTGGCCGAACGGGCCGGTGTCCATCGAACTTACGTGGGCATGCTGGAACGAAGCGAAAAGAACGTCACGATCTACAACATAGAAAGAATCGCCAAGGCGCTCGCTGTTGAGCCGGCGGCGTTGTTGCAGAGAACGCAGGCGCCTTGAATAGGGCGGGGTTTACCTACCCTGTGACCGGCTCGTAGAGTCCAGAGCGACAGCGGGAACTCTGCCGGTTCTATTACGGCTTCGCGGCCTGAGCCATCAGAGCATCCGGCGCAGCGCATCATCCCGGCGGACGAAGTGGTGGAAGAGAGCAATGGCGATGTGCAGGCCGATCACACCGTAGAAGATGTCGCCAAGCTCGCCGTGGATGTCCTCGATCGCCTCGTGCAGGTCGTGGTTACCGGCGAACGGCGAGGATATGCGTGCGCATCAGGCCAGTACGCAACTCGCTGCCGCGCGGCGCATAGCCCCGCAGTTCGATCAGCAGGTAGGCCAGCAACACGAGCATGAACATGCCCCAATGCAGTCGGCGCAGGACAGCGGTGTAACGGGGAACGACGGCCAAGGGATCCTTCGGGGTCGGTTACGCGGGGCGTCTGGTGATTGTTCGCCTAGCCTCGCCTGTCGGCATGATCCAGGTCAATCCCGCCTGCGAACAGGTAGCATGTGCGCCATGAAAATCGCCAGTTGGAACGTCAATTCGCTCAATGTCCGCCTGCCGCACCTGGAGGAATGGCTGCGCCTGCGCCAGCCGGATGTGGTCGGCTTGCAGGAAACAAAACTCGAAGATGCGCGCTTCCCTGATACGGCGCTGATTGGTTTGGGCTACCGCAGCGTGTTCGCCGGACAGAAGACCTACAACGGCGTCGCCATCCTCAGCCGTGAACCGGCCCACGATGTGCAGCTCGGCATCCCCGGATTCGACGACGAACAAAAACGCGCCATCGCCGCAACGGTTGGCGGCGTGCGCATCATCAACCTGTACGTGGTCAATGGCCAGGACATCGGCACGGATAAATACGACTACAAGCTGCGCTGGCTCGATGCCGTGCACGGTTGGCTAAGCGATGAAATAAAGACGCACCCGAACATGGTGGTGATGGGCGATTTCAACATCGCGCTGGACGATCGCGACGTGTACGACCCGAAAATCTGGAACGACGACAGCATCCTCACTTCCACCGCCGAACGCGCGGCGCTGCAACGCTTGCAGGCGCTCGGCCTGCACGACAGTTTTCGTTTGCACAACGAAGAAGGCGGGCAGTTCAGCTGGTGGGATTACCGCGCGGCGGGATTTCGCCGCAACCTCGGCCTGCGCATCGACCTGGCCTTGGTCAGCGATGCCCTGCGCTCAAGTTGCATCGCGTCGGTGATCGATCGCGAACCACGCAGCTGGGATCGCCCCAGCGATCACGCGCCGGTCTGGGTGGAATTGGCCCGCTAGCGCGCGGCGAACACGCCTTCGATTTCGACATTGAGTTCGCGTCGGCAGACGTCGCCGCGCAGGTACAGCACGTGCCCGGCCGGCAGCTCCGATTCCGAGATCACCGCCTGGGCAATGGCGAGATCGTTCGGCTGACGCAAATAAACGCGCAAGGATTCGCAGCCAGCGAGTTCGAAGCGGCGACCACAGCGCTGATGGCCTTGGTCAAGCAGGGCCATCAGGTTGGCGAGGCTTTCGCGCAATTGCGCAGTGGTATCGCCGGCATGCCGCGATATGTGACCGACGATGCTGGCAGTACCGGAAGCAAGCAGGCGCGGCGTTTGTGTGTCGGCATCGAGCAAGGCGCCACGCGAAAACCCGGGCGAGACTGGGCCATATTCGCGCGGGTAGCGCCAAGCCGGCGTTTGCCGGGGGTTCTCCAGTGCGGTCGCTGGCACATTCGCGCAGAGAGCGATCAGTTGCACCCGCGCCGGCGTGCCTTCGGCGCAAACGGCTCCGATGGCCGTGGCCGCCGGTGGCGGGTCGTTGAACATGCCGTCCACAGCGCGCGCCCGGCCGACGCAGAAGCGCCGATAGCGCTCGTCGTCGTCCTGGCCTTCGTTGATCGCCGTAAAGTAATTCCAGACGCGCAACAGATAGGGATGTGCGGACGGCCGCACGCAGGTCAGCAGGCGTTGGTAGGCGTTGGCAGCAGCGGCTTCGATGTCGCCATCGGCTTCATCCACGCTGAGCGCGCAATAGGCATAGCGCTCGCTATGCGCCCAGGCGGCGTCGCAGGTATCGGCGCTTTCGCCGATTTCGCCGGCATACCAGGATTCCGTGGCCGGGCCCGCCAGGTGAGCGCAGGGCACACGCCGAGGATCGGGTGAAGCGGCGCCGAATTCGAAGCGGAGCAAAGGCTCGCCGCCGCCGTCGCCACCGGAATCAAGTTTCACATGCAGGCGGTCGGCAGGGGCGGCGGCGGAGGTCATTGTTGGCGGTGATTATACCGGCGGCCCAGCGGCTATGATGCGGGCTCGATTTTCCTGAGCCTGCCAATGAAGCCTCTCGATGCCGTCCACGTTTACCTGATCGATTTGCAGGATCGGATCTGCGCCGCGCTGGCCGCCGCCGACGGCGGCGCCTGCTTCGTACAGGACGACTGGCAGCGACCCGAAGGGGGTGGTGGCCGTACCCGCGTGCTGAAAAATGGCGCGGTATTCGAACAGGCCGGCGTGGGCTTTTCCGAAGTCACCGGCAACACGCTGCCCGCGTCGGCTACCGCACATCGGCCCGAACTCGCGGGGGCGCCTTGGCGTGCGCTCGGCGTGTCGCTGGTCATCCATCCGGGCAATCCTTATGTGCCGACCACGCACGCGAATGTGCGTTATTTCGAGGCCCGCCCCGAGGGGCGCGATCCGGTGTGGTGGTTTGGCGGTGGCTTCGACCTCACGCCTTTCTATCCTTTCGACGAAGACGTGCGGCACTGGCACCAGGTTGCACAGCACTTGTGCGCACCGTTTGGCACCGCCCGTTATGCCGAGCACAAAGCCTGGTGCGATCGTTACTTTTTCCTCAAGCATCGCAACGAGTGCCGCGGTGTCGGCGGTTTGTTTTTCGATGATTTGAATGATGGCGATTTCGAACAATGCTTTGCCTACCAACGCGCGGTCGGCGATGGCTTTCTCGAAGCCTATCTGCCGCTCGTCGAGAAGCGCAAAGATACGCCGCATGGCGAACGCGAGCGTGAGTTCCAGTTGTACCGGCGCGGCCGCTACGTGGAATTCAACCTCGTATGGGATCGCGGGACGCTGTTCGGCTTGCAGTCGGGTGGACGAACCGAAAGCATCCTGATGAGCCTGCCGCCGCGAGTGCGTTTCGAATACGGCTACAGGCCAGAGCCCGGCAGCGCCGAGGCTCGATTGGCCGAGTATTTGACGCCCAGAGATTGGTTGGCGGGGTAGAGATAAAAAAACCCCGCAAGCCAGGGGAAGCTTGCGGGGCCGGGGTTTGGAGCCTGCCGGGGAAAGCGGGCTCCTTATGGATCGATCTCAGGGGAGGGAGTCGATCCACGGCGGACATTGCATCCGTCGCAGTCAGTAGACGCCGGCAGGGGTGAGAAGTTCGTGAACCAGAAGTCATGGTTGCGCCAGGTATTCAGGCAGCGTTTAACTGGCGGCGACAGTCGTTAAGAAGTCGTAAATTAATGCGCCTCGTCCCAGTTGGCGCCGGTCCCGACATCGACCACGAGCGGAACGCGCAGTTCCGCGGCGGCTTCCATGCGCGCCTTCACCTCGGCTGCCAAGGTTCCGGCAAAGCCGGCCTCGACCTCGAACACCAGTTCATCGTGCACCTGCATCAGCATCAACGCTTTCGTCGAATACGATTGCAGCCAGGCATCGACTGTGACCATCGCCCGCTTGATGATATCGGCGGCGGTGCCTTGCATCGGCGCGTTGATCGCCGCGCGTTCGGCACCGGCACGTTGGCCCTGATTGCGGGAATGGATCTCTTGCAGCGTCAGTCGGCGGCCGAACAAGGTCTCGACATAGCCCGCTTCACGCGCCTGTGCGCGGGTCCGGTCCATGTACTCGCGCACGCCCGGATAGCGGGCGAAGTACAGCGCGATGTAGTCCTGCGCTTCGCCACGGCCGATACCGAGCTGGCGCGCGAGGCCGAAGGCGCTCATGCCGTACATCAGGCCGAAGTTGATCGCTTTCGCGGCACGGCGTTGATCGCCGCTGACATCGGCGAGCGGCACGCCGAACACTTCGGCGGCGGTGGCGCGATGAACGTCCTGGCCGCTGGCGAAGGCTTTGGTCAATCCGGCGTCTTCGGATAAATGCGCCATGATCCGCAACTCTATCTGCGAATAATCGCAGGCCACCAACACCCTTCCGGGCGGCGCGATGAAGGCGCGGCGAATGCGTCGGCCGTCGGCTGTCCGGATCGGAATATTCTGCAAGTTCGGATCGTTCGAGCTGAGCCGGCCGGTGGCGGCACCGGCCTGGTGGTAACTGGTGTGCACGCGACCGGTAACCGGATTGATCATCTCCGGCAGTTTGTCGGTATAGGTGCTGCGCAACTTGG
>JANXRY010000062.1 GCA_025356635.1 Gammaproteobacteria bacterium | reverse complement strand
CGCGGGTCGTCAACAACGGCACATCGGGCACGTTCAACAATACCCTCGGCAGCGGGACGGTGGCGGGGCTGGAAGGTCCGAGCAGCAGCGACAGCACGAGCACGTCGCTCAACGTGCCGGCCACGATCACCATCGACGGCGGCCAACAGAAGTGGCTGCATGCCCGCGGCCTCTACGTCGACTACATGGAGCCGGAAGTCATCCTGGCCATTCTTTCCGCGAAAGCCAATTGTGCCTTGGACAACGGCACCGGTGGCTGCGCCTTGTCGCCGGCGAAAAAGGAAGACGCGGTAATGAAGCTCATCCCGTTCACCTCCATCAACCTGACCGAAATCGCCAACTGGACGCCGGCGCAGCCGGCCGATTCCGGCGGGCAGGACGTGCTGGTCTACAACAACCTGCTCAAATGCACGGTCCCGGCCGCGGATGGCGGCCCCGCGGTCGGCTGCACGTCGGTGCTCAATGGCTCGACCACGATCATCGATCCGACCCGGCCGGTCCGCGGCATGGTGCAGAAGATCCTGTTGAGCGCCGCCGCCGGCCACACGCCGTCGGTCGTCGCCAGCAGCTACGCCTCCAATTCGCAACTCGCGGTGGTGGGCCGGACCATCGACAGCGACGAAGGCAGTCCGCTTTCCGACAGCCAGCTATTCATCATCACCGGCGGCACCGGCACCGGCACCAGCGCGTCCTACAAGGTCGCCATCCTCGGCACGTATCCGCTGAGCAGCGGCGCCCGACCGGTCATCGATACCTCGCCAGCGTCCAGCTATATCTACGCCACCTCGGGCATCACCGGCTTCACCTTGCCGAATCCGATCACGATCACGCCCAATCCGGTGGTCTTCGGCGTGCCGGTGTCCTTGCGCCTGAAGAACTACAACTACACGCCGACGGTGCCGACGCAGTCGCCGTCCATCACCTGCACCGGCCCGTCGGGCGGCGTGGTACTTACTGCCACAAGCACCAACACGAACTGGTTGGCCGGCAAGCAGACCGTCTGCAAGAACTACGCGGTGAGTTCGGTCACCGTCAACGGTGCGGCGGTGCTGGGACCCTATACCGTGCAATCGATCGGTTCACCCAGCGCGCCGAACGGATCCCTGACCGAGTACACGACCATCGCCTTGCCGCTGGTGAACATCAACGATGTGGTCGCACTCACCATGAGTACCGAAGCGGACTATCTCCCGACCGCGACCTGCACCTATCTGGCCAGTGACCTGTCCGGCTCGGGCGGATGGAAAGGCTCCAGTGCACCGACGGTGACCCAGGGCACCTGCCCGCCGTAGGCGTTACTATCCGGAACTAGCGCCTTTCAACGAGTATCCGCGGTCATGATGTATTGTCTTGCGTGCAAGCAGGAAAATCCCAATTCGGCGACTGAATGCAGCAATTGCGGCGCCGACTTGAACCTAGTCAAGGTGATTTTCTGCAACTCCTGCCTGGCCGAAAATCGCAAGGCGGCGACCCACTGCATCGACTGCGGCGCCGACTTGCAGGCAACGCGCAAGAAGTTTTCCGAGGAATTGACCGAACGAGCGCTGACCGCCAACCGCAGAGTCTACGGCTTGGTCAGCGGCGCCATCGCCTCGGCATTCTTCGGGCTCGGCTGCGCCGTGCTCTTTCCGCAGATATTTTTCCACAAGCTGGCTTTTTATTCTGGACTCTTGATCGTCTTTGCCGCCGCCCGATATTGCGGCCTCCGGCTTGCCGACTCGATAAACGACACGTCTGTCCGCTGAGCAGGCCGGCATGGGCTTGCCGACGCGGGGCCGTTTATGGATAGTGGGCCGCAGTGAAGAAGGTGTCCCCGCCCGCCGATACCGATCTGTACGGATTGCTCTTCGAGATGGCGAGCGAAGGCATCCTGCTCCATGCCGACGGCCGGATCGTAAAGGCCAATGACGCCGCCGCCCTGTTGCTGGGAGCCGACTCGGGCGACACGTTGATCGGCCTCTCGGCGAGCGCTTTCCTGCCGACCGCCACCATGGACGGACCTTTGGTCGCGCAAGTCGAGGCCTACCCCCACCGTCGCAGCGTCGTGCGCTCGCTTAATCGGCTTGATCAGACGATGATCGAGGTCCAGCTGGCGGAACGCGGATGCAGATACCAGGGTGAGTCTGCGACCCTGGTCGTACTGCGACCGCGACGGACTCCGGGACAAGATATCCGCCCGGATGCGGACCTGCTGACCGATCTTCCCAACCAGCGACAATTCCGCAAGCACGTCCAGGCCGCGATCGACCGCGCGACAAGGGATCGAAGGCCGGTCTGGGTGCTTTACGTCGACCTGGATCATTTCAACACCGTGAACACGAGCCACGGGCACCATGTCGGCGACATGGTGCTGATCGAAGTCGCAGCCCGATTGAGGCGTTGCGTGCGCAAGACCGATCTGCTGGCGAGTCCAGGCGACGACGAATTCCTGATCGCGCTGGAAGGAACGGCGGAACTAGAGGGCGCCAGAGTGGTGGCTACGCGCATCCTGCACTCCCTGGCCCAGCCGATCGCCGTCGAAGGCGCCAGTATTTCCCTTACCGGCTGCGTCGGAATTTCGACCGCGCCGGCCGATGGCTCGGAGCCGGACGTTCTCCTGCAGAACGTCGATGTCGCGATGTGGCACGCCAAGGCCGGCGGCCCGAATCGGTTCGAGTTCTATTCCACGGCGATCGACGACAAATACCGGCGCAATACTCTCGCCCGTGCCGAGATCGAACGGAACCTGGCGGCCCTTACCCCGCGCGAACGCGAAGTACTCGAGCATCTGGTCGCCGGCGAAGCCAACAAGTTCATTGCCTACGAGTTGGGCACGAGCATGCGCACCGTCGAACACCAGCGCGCGCAGATCATGAGCAAGATGCGCGCCGGCTCGCTGCCGGAACTGGTGCGCATGGTCGTCGGCCACAGCGGTATGTGAATACCGCTATCCTGCTGGGCCGCGCGGCTGCCGCATCGTCTGGGAATGGTGGGCGGTACAGGGCTTGAACCTGTGACCCCTGCCGTGTGAAAGCAGTGCTCTACCGCTGAGCTAACCGCCCGAAAGCGCGGCAATTCTAAGCGTCGGTGGATGCGCGGTCAAGGAATCAGCGGCATTGCGCGCGCAGCCATTTGTCGGCAAATACCCCAGCGGCCTCGGGTCGGCCGAAAAGGTAGCCTTGGCCGACGTCGCAACCCATTCCGTGCAGCGCCTCGGCCTGGCCTTCCAACTCCACGCCTTCGGCCGTCGTGCTCATGCCAAGGCTGTGCGCCATGGCGATGATCGCGTTGACGATGGCGTAATCGTTCTTGTCATTGAGCATGTTGCGCACGAACGAGATGTCAATCTTGATCTCGTCGGCCGAGAACCGTTTCAGATAGGACAACGACGAGTAGCCAGTTCCGAAATCGTCGATCGACAAACCGAACCCGGCGGCAGCAAGAAGGCCCAGGATTTCGACCGAGTGCTCCGGGTTGCCCATCATGCTGCTCTCGGTCAGCTCGAGTTCCAGCCAGTGCGGGGCAGCGCCGGCGGCGTGCACGATCTCGAGCATCCGCCCCAGCACTTCCGGGTCTTCGATCTGCCGCGCCGAGACGTTGACCGACAGGCGCCCTGGCATCGCGATGCCCTCGGTTCGCCATTGCTTGAGCTGGTGGCAGGATTCGCGCAGGACCCAATCGCCGAGCCGACTCATCATCCCTCGTTGCTCGGCGACGGGAATGAACACGGCCGGGCTGATCCAGCCAAGCTCCGGATCCTGCCAGCGCAGGAGCGCCTCGGCACCCAACAATTCTCCCGTAGCCAGGCGAATCTTTGGTTGGTAGTACAGCTGCAACTGGCCTGCCTCCAACGCCGGTCCGAGCCGTTGGGCGATGTCCAGGTGCTTTTCAAGCTCGGTGCTCATCTCGGCCTGATAGAAGCGATAACCGCCGCCGCCCGCCTTGGCGCGATACATGGCGATGTCGGTGTGCTTGATCAGCTCCTCGGAAGTCCGGCCATCGTTGGGATAGAAGGCGATGCCGATGCTGGTGCCGATGGTGTGCGGCATCCCCATCAATACCAGCGGTTCGGAAAGCGACTGCAGCAAGCGGGCAGCGATCAGCGCTGCCGCACGGTGGTCCGCGCCTTCGGCAATCAATACGAATTCGTCGCCTCCGAGCCGGGCCAAGGTCTCCTCCTTGCGCGTGGCGCCGAGGAATCGCCGCGCCGCCTCGGCCAGCGCCAGGTCGCCGATGGCGTGGCCCTTGCTGTCGTTGATCTCCTTGAAGCGGTCCAGGTCCAGGAACAGTACCGCGACCATGGTGTCGTGGCGGCGCGCGCGCACGATCGCGCGTGCAAGTCGCTCGGACAGCAACGCACGATTCGGAAGGCCGGTCAGGGTGTCGAAGTTGGCGAGGTAACGCAGCTCCTGCTCGGCGCGTTTCTTCTCGGTGATGTCGTTGAGCACC
>JANXRY010000055.1 GCA_025356635.1 Gammaproteobacteria bacterium | reverse complement strand
TGACGCCGATCCCGCTCGAGCCGGTTTGGTACTTCATGCCTTACTACATGATGCTGCGCTGCGTGCCGTCGTTCCTCGGCACCCAGGTCTGGGGCGTGATCGTGATGGGCGCGTCGGTGTTGATCCTGTTCGGGCTGCCATGGTTCGACCGCAGCCCGGTCAAATCGATTCGTTACCGGCCGATGCTGCACAAGGTGATGATCGGGCTGTTCGTCTACACCTTCGTCACCCTGGGCTGGCTAGTCACGCAGCCGGGCAGTGACAACCACACGCTGATGGCGCGCATCCTGACCGCGTTCTATTTTTTCTTCTTCCTGTCCATGCCGGTCTGGAGCCGTATGGGCTCCTTCAAGGCGGTGCCAGAGCGGGTGACCACGCATGACTAAGCTCCGTACTTTTGTTCTCAGGGCATTCGCGCTGTCCTTGCTGGTGTCGCCGTTGCTGGCGCTGGCCGGCGAAGAAGGCGCGGCTATGGAATCGGCGCAGATCGACCTGACCGACAAGGCTTCGCTGCAACGCGGTGCCGAGCTGTACATGAACTATTGCTCGGGCTGCCATTCGCTTTCCTACCAGCGTTACTCGCGCATGGGCGAAGACCTCGGCCTGACCGAGGAAGAGGTCAAGCAGAACCTGATGCTCTCGCCCGAGGCCAAGATCGGCGAGACCATGAACACCGGCATGGATCCGGCCAAGGCCACGCTGTGGCTGGGCAAGGCGCCGCCGGACCTGAGCGTGGAAGCACGCACCAAGGAAGAAGGCGCTGACTGGATCTACAACTATCTGAAGTCGTTCTACGTTGACGAAGCCCGGCCGCTGGGCTGGAACAACACGGTATTCCCGGGCGCCTCGATGCCGCATGTGCTCTGGGAAATGCAGGGTGTCCAGCACGCGGTAACCGAGCCCAGGCACGGCGACGAACCCTGCGCCAAGGGCGAATTCCAGAGCCAGTGCATCGTCGGCTTTCAGATTCCCGAGTCGCAGAAGGGCACGCTTGATGCCGAGCAGTACGATCGGGTCGCCCGCGACCTGAGCGCTTTCCTGGCCTACACCGGTGAGCCGTCGGCGACCCACCGGGAGTCGATCGGCGTCTGGGTGGTGCTGTTTCTGGCCTTCTTCACCCTGCTTGCCTACCTGCTGAAGGCAGAATACTGGCGCGACGTGCACTGACTTCCAGGCTTTTTGGCCACGAAAGCCGCCCCAGGGCGGCTTTCGTGCTTTCGGGGCTTGCGGAAAATCGGGCGTTTCGGCAGGGTAAGGTCGGGACCGACCGGCGGCAGGCGTCGCCTGAGGTCCCACGAGGTAGCACCCCATGGCCGCGAGTCCGCGTATGCGCAATACCCTGACCCTGTTTTCCTCTTCCGATTGTGTCGTCTGCCACCGCGTCCGCCTCGTGCTGGCCGCCAAGGGTGTGGTCTACGACCTGGTGCCGGTAGACACCAGCAAGCCGCCGGAAGACCTGCTTGACCTGAATCCGTACCACTCGGTGCCGACCCTGGTGGATCGTGACCTGGTGCTCTACGCCGCCTCGGTGGTCAGCGAATACCTTGACGAACGCTATCCGCATCCGCCCCTCATGCCGGTGGATCCGCTCTCTCGCGCGCGCTTGCGGCTGGCGATGCTGCGCATCGAACTCGAATGGGTGCCGCAGGCGCAGGCGATCAAGAGCGGCAACAAGATCCAGGCCGAAACAGCACGCAAGCGTTTGAAGGAATTGCTGGTCAGCTCACTGCCGCTGTTCAAGGCCTCGAAGTTTTTCCTGAATCCAGAAATGAGCCTGGCCGATTGCGCCGTGGCGCCGATCATCTGGCGGCTGCCCTCGTTCGGCATTGCCCTGCCCAAGGAAGCCAAGCCGATCGAGGACTACGGCCTGCGCATTTTCCGCAACCCCGCCTATCTGCGCAGCCTCACGCCTGAAGAGAAGCAGTTGCGCGAGCTCCCGGCGTGAGTGATGCCGCGCGCATGACTTCGAATCGCCCATATCTTCTGCGGGCGTTGTACGAATGGATCGGCGACAACGGCATGACCCCGTACCTGCTGGTCGACGCTGCGCGCGAGGGCGTGCAGGTGCCGGCATCCGCAGTAAAGGACGGTCGTGTCGTGCTCAACATCGCCGCGCGTGCCGTCGCCCAGCTCGAACTGGGAAGTCGAGAGGTCCGGTTCAAGGCGCGTTTTGGTGGCGTCAGCCAAACCGTGCAGGTGCCGGTTCAAGCGGTCCTGGCGATCTACGCCCAGGAAACCGGCCAGGGCATGGCGCTTCCGGATGAAGATGGCGTGCTGCCGACCGACGAGCCGCCCAGCAGCGCCCCGGATCCGGGGGGCGATGAGGGCAAGCCACGTGGTGGCCATCTGCGCGTGGTCAAGTGATCCGTGGCCAACGGCGGGACTGCTAAGATGTTCCACACGGTCGTGCGACCGTTGCGTCACGGGGGAGAGCGACGATGAAACTGGTGTTTCCCAACGGCGAGCACAGCCAGGTCTGGCTGAGTCCGGGCGTCAACAGCATCGGTTCCGGTCCCGAGGGCGCGGTCGTCCTGACGCAACCCGGTATCCAGCCGGTGCATTGCACGATCCACGTCACCGCCACCGGCGCCAACCTGCAAGTACCGGTGGGCGGTGGCCCGGCCAGTGTGAACGGCAAGCCGGTTACCGACATCATGGCCCTGCGCCCCGGCGATACCCTCGGTTTCGGGCCGGTCATGGCCAAGTACGCGGTGGTTGAAGCTGCGCGTCCATCTTCGCCGGGGATGATGTCCTCGGGCGACGACGACAACGGCGCCACCCGGGTACGCATGGCGATACCCAAGTACATGTTGCGCGGCGTGTCCGGTGCGGTCTTTGGCAAGGTCTATCCGGTGGCTGGTCCAACGGTGATCGGCCGCGCGGTCGAGTGCGACATCGCGGTGACGGCTGACGAAATTTCGCGCCGGCATGCTCTGGTCAAACCGACGTCAGAAGGCCTGGCAGTTGAAGATCTCGGTTCCGCCAACGGCACCTACATCAACAACAAGCGGGTCAGCCAGGGCTTCCTGAAGCCGGGTGATGAACTTCGGCTCGATGCGGTGCGATTCATGCTGGTGTCGCCGGGCACGGAAATGGCGGCGGCGCTGCCGTCGCCGTCGGCCCCTGCGAAGCTG
>JANXRY010000120.1 GCA_025356635.1 Gammaproteobacteria bacterium | reverse complement strand
TGGGTCTGGATCAGGCCCAGCGCGCGGCCGACGGCCGGGCTGTTGGTATTGGCAGCCGCGGCAGTACCGCCGAGGGCCATCATCACGGCAATGGAAAGAAGCTTCGGAGTCAACGACATTTGTATCCCCTGAGTGGAATTGAGTAAGTGCAACAAAACGCACACGGAACCTGATGGATTCGTCACGTTTCGTCATGTTGCGGCGCAACGTTCTGAAATATTCGGTATGTGAATCACAAAAATAGATCTGACAGTGGTTAATAAACAACCATATCTTGTGCAGCGCAGCATAAAAATCCGGTTAAAGACGGTTTTTTGAGAACAATGTGCAACCGTATCCATGGTCTTCGGGTCGCGTCTAAGGACCAATGCCCCATTGTGTGCCGACCCTCGCGCTTGTCCTAATGGGAGCTAGAGCAGGGAGATCCGGGGCAATGACTGACAACTCCGCCGAGGCGCTCGCGCCAATCAGGAACGACGAGCGCATCCAGGCGCTGGACGTCGTCCGAGGTTTTGCCTTGCTGGGCATCTTCCTCATGAACGTCGAGTTTTTTTCCCGCCCACTCGAGGACATTTCCGCTGATGGCATCGACCCGGCCATGCACGGCATCCATTGGCTGGCAGACGCGCTGGTCTACTTCTTCGTGCAAAGCAAGTTCTGGACATTGTTTTCCACTCTTTTTGGAATGGGCTTCGCCGTAATGATCGATCGCGCGCATCGAGCCGGAAGATCTTTCCTGCCGGCCTACTTGCGTCGCACTCTGGCCTTGCTGGCGATCGGCTGCATGCACGCCTTGCTGATCTGGTCCGGTGACATCCTGGTGAGCTATGCGTTCGGTGCGCTGGTGATTCTGCTGGCGCGCCAGTTGCGCCACGGATTGTTTCGGATTGCCGGCGAACGTGATCCTCACCCGATGTCGGCGGGCGCATTGGCGACCTGCGGCGCCGCGCTGTACGGCGGTGTGCTGCTGTTGGTCCTGGTGAGCGGCAGCCTGACCTCGCTGACGGCGGGATTACCTCGCGATCCGGCGAAGGTTGCCGAGGAAATATCGGTGCATGCCGATAAACAGGCAAGTCGTGCGATCGCAGTGCATGCGTATTCGGTCGGCACTTATCAGGAGGCAGTGCGGCAACGAAAGCGGGATACAGTCGATCAAATCGACGGCCTGCCGCTGTTCCTGCCTTTGTTGCTGGGTGCGTTCCTGATTGGTGCAGCACTGATTCGTAGCGGCTGGTTTGCCGATCCGGCAAGGTACGCCGAATGGTTCCGACGGGGCAGGAATTTTGGCCTGCCGGTCGGGTTCGCGTTGATGACACTCAGTACCGCGCTGGGTACCGCACCGCCCAACGGTCGATTTGGCCTTGGCGAGGCCATACAAATAGTTACCTACTTGCTCGCCGGGCTGGTACTGGCGCTCGCTTACGGCGCGACTCTGGTGACCTTGCTCAACGGCCGGTGTGGACGAGGGCTTGGAGCCTGGCTTGCGCCCGCAGGACGCATGGCGTTGAGCAATTATCTGATGCAGTCGCTGATCGGTACCTTGCTGTTCTATGGCTATGGCCTTGGCTTGTGGGGCAAAGTCGGGCGCGCCTGGCAGGTGTTGCTGGTGCTATCGATCTACTCGCTGCAGTTGGGCCTGAGCCGCTGGTGGCTGGCCAGGTTCAACTACGGCCCGATGGAATGGCTGTGGCGAGCCTTCACTTACTGGCAGTTGCCGGCAATGCGTCGCCTACAATAGGTGCCATGCAAAACGATCCGGATGTCCTGATCCTCGGCGGTGGTGTCATCGGCCTGGCCTGCGCGCATTACTTACTGCAGGCGGGCCGGTCGGTGCGGATTATCGAACGTGGGCAGGCCGGTGCCGCCACGTCGCATGGCAATTGCGGCACGATCACGCCCAGCCATGCCCCGCCACTGGCGGCGCCCGGCACCGTGTTGAAAGCATTGAAGTGGATGGCGACGCCGGACGCGCCACTGTATGTGAAGCCACGACCGGATCCGGTGCTGGCCTATTGGCTGCTGCGCTTCGCGGCACGCTGCAATCACCGAGATTGGCGGCAAGCGGGACTGGCGAAGGCAGCCTTGCTGCATCAATCAAGGGCATTGATCGAGGAGTTGGTACAGCGTTTCGAGCTGGACTGCGAATTCCAGGCTTCCGGTGTTCGTTACATCTATCGCGACATGGGTGAATTCGAACGTGCTTGTCGCGAATTACCGGCACTGGCGGAATTCGGCATCGCCACGCGGGTCATCAACTCTGTCGAGCTAGCACGTGATGAGCCCGCGCTACGTCCGGGCATGGCCGGCGCGATCGAGTATCCCGGCGATGCGCACCTGCGTCCCGACCGTTACAGCGCCGAACTCGCGCGGCAGGTGCGTGAACAGGGCGGAGTGATCGAGGAAGGTGTCGAGGTAACGGGTTTCATCACGGAGCCTGGCCGGCTGATTGGCGTGAAAACCGGTGACGGCCCGAGGCGCGGCCGCGATGTAATCGCTGCGTTCGGCCCGTGGTCGCCGACCATGCTGCGCCAACTTGGACTGAAGATCCCGATCCAGCCTGGCAAGGGCTATTCGATTACCTATTCGCGGCCAACGCTGGCGCCGCGCATGCCGATCGTGCTCAAGGAACGCAGTGTCTGCGTGACCGCCTGGGGCAGCGGCTATCGTCTCGGCAGTACGATGGAATTCTCCGGCTACGACGACTCGCTCAACCGGCGTCGGCTGGATGCGCTTGAGCGCGCCGCCAACGAATACCTGCTTGAACCGGTCGGGCCAGTCAAACAAGAGGAATGGTTCGGATGGCGGCCGATGACTTGGGATGACCTGCCGATTCTTGGCGCCGTGCCAGGCTGGAAAAATCTCTGGCTCGCCACTGGCCACGGCATGCTCGGCGTAACTCTCAGCGCTGGCACCGGGCAGCTACTGGCTGACCTGATCTGCGGTCGGAATTCTGCCGTGGATCCGCAGCCCTATCGTGCCGATCGGTTCTGAATGGGAGTCGCATGAAAATCTGTTCCCTGCATCGCGGCACGCTGCCCTTGCTGGTAAGCCTGCCGCACGACGGTTCATATATTCCAAGCGAGCTCGCCACATGCATGACCGAGCGTGCATGCACCGCGCCGGATACCGACTGGTTCGTCAGCCGCCTGTATGGATTCGCGGCCGCAATGGGCGCCTCGGTGCTGGTGCCGAGCCATTCCCGTTATGTCGTTGACCTGAATCGTCCACAAGACGATGTCTCGCTCTATCCCGGCCAGAACACCACGGGACTGTGTCCGATCGTGCAATTCACCGGCGAGCCGGTCTACCTTTCCGGCCAGGAGCCGACGCCGACGGAAATTTCGGATCGCGTCGAACGCTACTGGCGCCCTTATCACGATGCGCTGCAGTCCGAGCTATCAAGAATCTTGACCGCTCATGGTCGCGTACTGCTCTGGGAAGGGCATTCGATCCGCGCGCGGGTGCCGTTCCTGTTCGAGGGAAGACTGCCCGACTTCAATGTTGGTACCGCCAGCGGCGCCAGCTGCCGGCCGGACACGCAAGCGGGGATCGAAGCGATACTCGGCGCCCAGGACGAATTCGGTTGGGTCGCCAATGGTCGCTTCAAGGGCGGCCATATCACCCGCCACTACGGCCGGCCGCAGGAAGGCATCGAGGCCGTGCAGCTGGAGCTGGCGCAATGCATTTACATGGACGAGGACGCGGTTGAATACTTGCCGGAACGCGCCGACAAAGTCGCGGCGTTGATCGAGCAATTCTTCGAGGCCTGGTTGGCCGCCTGAATGGCGAGACCCGGTTCGCGGGCCCCACCATTGAAGTCGTGAGGATCAGTCCGGTGGGTTGTACTTGCGCAAGAAGGCCTCGATGCGCTCGTACGCCTCGGTCTGGTTCTTGACGTCGTAGAAGCCGTGCTCCTCGTTTGGCACCACCATCGTCTCCACCGATTTTCCGGCGGCATTCAACGCAGACTCCATCATGTGCAAATGGTGGATGGGGACGACCCGGTCGGCGGTTCCGTGGATCAGCAATACCGGAACATCCATCTTGCTGGCAAGGCGCGTCGGGGATTGCGCCACGAGTTCGGTCGCGTCATCGCCCATCGTACGGATGACGTAGTCATGCCCGAAGTTGTTTTCATTTACAGGATCGGAACCCAGCCGCTTGGGTAGGTCGTAGACACCTGAGAAGCCTATAGCACAGCGATACATGCCCTGATTCCGGATCGGATTCATCATCGCGGAATAGCCGCCGAAGCTGCCGCCATAAATGCAGATTCGCTTGGTATCGGCCATGTTCTGGGCGATAGCCCAGCGCACGCCATCGGCGATGTCGTCCTGAATGCCGGTGCCCCACTGCCTGTAGGTCGAGCGCTCGAAATTCTCGCCGCGCCCGCTCGAGCCGCGAAAGTTCACCTGCAATACGGCGTAGCCTCGGCTCGCCAGAAACTGGGCATCCGAGTCAAAGCCCCATTGGTCCTCGATGCCAAATGGGCCACCATGCGGGATAACCACTAAAGGCAGTGGCCCGGACTTGCCTACAGGGGCGGTATACAGGCCATAGAGCGTCTGGCCGCTGGCATTCTTGAATTCAACCGGCCGCGCCGGTGCCATTTTTGCCGGGTCGATCCAATTGGCGATCTCAAAGAGCAATTGCGGTTTCATCGTGCTGCGATCGAGCAGGTAATAGGCGCCAGGATGCCTGTCACTGTGAACAAGGAACAGGATCTTGCCATCGTCGCGGGTAAAATCGATGAATTCAACGAGCTCGCCGCGAAACAGGCCCATGAGGCCGGCATGTAATTTCGCGAAGTCCGACGCCGGGTCGATATAGTCGATCTTGGGCTTGCCGGAATTGTACATAACGGCGAATGGTGCGCCGTGCTGGCCGGCATAAAGCACTCGCGCTATTTCCATCTCGGCATTGCCAGCCAGCCGCTCACGATTTCCTGTCGACAAGTCCAATCGGTAGAGAGCAGCGGGCTCACCCTTGTCGCTTATCTTGACGTAGGCGTGAACATTGTCCGGGTCGAATCCGAGCGGTTCCAGCGTCAGGCCGGCAACCGCCGCAGGTACGGTGGCCCAGTCCGAACTGGCGGTGGGCCGGTAGAAGGTGAAATGCTCGCCGCCGACATATTCGCCCCAATTGAAACGCGGATCGCCAGCATTGTCGATTGCGATGTTTCCGCCAGGAAATTTTCCCACTTCACGGCGTTTGCCGGTGGTTGCGTCAACGGCAAAAATCCGGAACTGTGTATCGTTCCTGGAAACGGTAAACGGCGAGAATGAAAAATAGGCCTCGCCGGTTCCCTTGTAGGGTGTCCCCATGTATCGGGCAATACCGTCATCCTTGAATCGCGATGCAATATGGGTGTCGTCGGGGATGAAGCCGAACAGTTGCTTCTGGTTGCCGCCGTCGGCGTCGGTTGCATACACGTCGCCGGTAAGAAGTGGTTTTTCCAGGTAGCCGACATCGCGTGCTTTGGAAACGACCAAGCGATGGTCGCTAACCCAGGCGACGTCAGCGATGGTTTCCTTGGGTCCGAACTTGATCATGTTCTGGCGGTAGTCACCGGACAACTGGATGATCGAGAGGCCCCGGCGATCCTGCAGGGGCGTGACCACGGAAAGATACTCACCGGTCGGCGACAGCTGGGCGTCCGAGTACTGCGCGTGCCGGGCGAACAATTCGGCCGGCAGCTCGGGCTCTGCGGCGAATGCCGAGCCTGTGGCCAGGCCGAATGAAAAGATCGTGGGGAGAAAGTGTGCGCGCATTCGGCGGGTACTCTTGGGATGAATGGGTTGGCTTGCCAGTTTACGAATTCAAACTTCCAGCGATGCGAGGTCGCCCTTGGCCTCAAGCCAGGTCTTGCGGTCGCCGGCGCGCTTCTTCGACAACAGCATGTCCATCAGCGCGCGGGTTTCACCGGGATCGTCGGCGGTCAGCTGCACCAGGCGTCGAGTGTCAGGGTGTATGGTCGACTCGCGCAGCTGCACCGGGTTCATTTCGCCCAGGCCCTTGAAGCGCGTCACCGAAACCTGGCCACGGATTTTTTCCTTCTCGACCCGCTCGAGCAGAATGCGTTTTTCCTCATCGTCCAGTGCGTAAAACACCTGCTTGCCGACGTCGACCCGGAACAGCGGCG
>JANXRY010000086.1 GCA_025356635.1 Gammaproteobacteria bacterium | reverse complement strand
GTGGCGCGGGTCAGCTGGCCCGCGCCACGGTGACTTTAGTCGCGGCAGACGATTGGGCGATGCTTGTTCAAGATGGTCGTGCCGGCGGTGCTATTGCATATCCATTCGATGTTTCCGCCTTGCACTACGGCGGAGAAGACCAATACATGACCGTCTATTGTCGCGTTGGCTTTTTGCGGCGGATGCGACGAGTAGCTCACGACGATTTTTCCAGGCTGAGTGCCAATGTCGACTTGGCTCACATAACTGCCGGCAATCGATTCCGGATTCGCCAGTCCGGCATCGGCGTTGCTGGCAGGAAATCGATTGTAGTTCTGCACGTATTCGGCAACTGCGGTTTTCATGCCATCGGCCAGGTACGAACCTTCGGATACCTGCGCGCGAATTACGTAATCCTGGTATTGGCTGATCGCGATCGCGGCAAGAATGGCGACAATCGGTATGAACAGGACGGCGCCGATGATAAACGCGATCACGCAACCAGAGTTGCCACGTTGCTGCCGCTCGGGATGATCGCTGTACGCCCAGCGATCCACCACCAGCGTGCCCGCCACCATGTCGTGCAGCGCGCGTTTGCGATCGGTGAAGCCCGCCATCAGAAACCCGACGTAGAACGTCAGGTAGGAGAGCGCCGCGGCCGCCCATCGACCTAGGGCGTTGCCGAAACCGATGCGGTTTCCTTCGTTGTCGGTGACCTTGATGCCAAGCACTCGTTTGCCCAAGGTGGCCTGGTGTTTCGAGCTTTCCTGGCCGGCGTAGTAGAGCGCTCCAACGATGAAGTAGAGCAAGTAGTACGCGACCTGAAGAATCGCAATCCCGGATTGGTCGTCGCTGGGCTTGAAGGAACCGAAGGCAATCGCTAGAAAGACAAATACCACGACCAGCGGAATGCCGATGATCAATTGGTCGAGGAAGAGCGCCGCCCATCTGCGAAGAAATCCGGCATAGACGATGTCATCTGTCCTGGATTCGGAGCGGAACGCAAGACCCGATGGCGGGAGCGGCGGTGGAAAAGGAGGAGGCGAGGCAACCCGAAGTTCGCTCATAACCTGCGACGCCGGAACCCAGTCCACCAATCCTTCGCGCCACACCAGTGTGCTGGCGGTGATGACTCCGCTGCTGATTGCGGCGACGATGTCCCCGGCCGGAACCGGCCCGAGCTTTTCCCTGTTCGAGCCGAGGTAGTACCACACGTTACCGTTCATTGTGCCCCCTGAAAACGCCTCGCTTCGCTTCGATCAGCGGTCCCGCGTTATTGCAAAGTCTGCCACACCGCGCAAGCCATCGGCACGCGCATCAAGCGGCGCCAGCGCCGCTCGCATCTTTTCCGAGAGCCCGGTCAGCAATTCCTTCGATCGTTCGAGGCCGAGCACCGAGACATAGGTCGCCTTGTTCTGCGCAGCGTCCTTGCCGGCGGTCTTGCCAAGTTGCCCGGCATAGGACTCGACATCTAGGATGTCGTCGCGGATCTGGAAAGCCAGGCCGAGGTCGTGGGCGAAACCATCCAGTTGCGCCAACAAGTCGTTATTGGCAGTACCGATCAGCGCGCCCATGCGCACCGAGGCGCGAATCAAAGCGCCGGTTTTCAATCCATGCATCTGGCGTAACCCGAACAGCGCGTCGGAGCCGAGTTCCGTCGAAAATGGGGCCTGATCCTTGCTCATGGTCGCATCCATGTCCAGTTGCTGGCCGCCGCACATGCCCAGCGAGCCCGCCGCTTCGGCCAATGTGGTGATGAGTGAGATTCGTATCGCGGCGTCGATCGGCGCGAGCGCAAGCACATGAAACGCCAGTGCTTGCAAGGCGTCTCCGGCCAGGATCGCGGTAGCTTCGTCGAAGGCCACGTGCACAGTCGGCCGCCCGCGCCTGAGTGAATCGTCGTCCATCGCCGGCAGGTCGTCGTGGACCAGCGAAAATGCATGGATCAGTTCGACCGCCACCGCTGCGGAATCGAGTACGGCGATATTAGATTCGCGGCACAGCTCGCCAGCGGCGTAGACCAACTGCGGACGGATGCGTTTGCCGCCGGCCAAGACGGCGTAGCGCATCGCCGCATGCAGTCGGGCAGGGGTGGTATTGTCAGCGGGGAGGTGCGTCGCCAGCACCGCCTCGAACCGCGCCAGCGCAGGCTCAGTTGCCATCGGCACGGAAGTCCTGCGCGGCATCGGGTTTTGCGGGATCGCTGAGCAGGCGCACGCGGAGTTCCGCCTGTTCGAGTAACGTCTGGCAACGGCGGTACAGCGCGACGCCGCGCTCGTAGGCGGCCAGTGATTCGTCGAGGTTCTGTTCGCCGGTTTCCATCTTCAGGACGAGCTTTTCGAGCTCGTCGAGCGCCATTTCGAATTCGGCGACTGGCGAGGCGGCAGAATCTGGAATCTTCTTGGCCATGGTGGAAGTGTGCAGTCGGTGGTCGAGTGGGTCAATCGTGTTGGTGCCAATGCAGGCGGCAATCGTGTACCGACGCTTCGCGCAGCCAGCGCGCGGACAGTACCGCGTCAGCCACCGCCAGCAACTCGCCATCGGCGGCGAACAGCAAGGGCATGCGCTCGCGCTCCCAAGGCGGAATGCCGTGCGCTTGCAGAACGTGCTTGAGGCTGTGTGAGTGCTCCCGCCCGGGCAGTCGAATTCGTTCGCCGCCGATTCTCGCTGCCACCCGGAATTTCTCGCCCGCAACCAATGCCGGCTGCAGAGCCAGCGAATCGCCTGTCGGAAGCTCGAGCGTGGCGCGACCATCCCAATCGCAGCGCCACTCTTCCGGCAAAGATGATCGCAGATGATCAAGGTAGAGCCGGTCGCGCCAACGCCTCAGCACGCCACCCGGCCAGCGGTATTCCGGACGGGCATCGGGCCTGGTCACGAGTAATTGTGATTCGATCACCACGTGCGCCGATTCCGGCCAGGGCAAGAAACCGAGCGAGCTGCGCCAGCAACGCAATACCCGAGATCTCCATGCCGGTTCTAGCGCCAGCAAAGCGCTGACGGAAATCGTCGCAGGATCGTCGCCGATGATTTTTCGGAGGCGAGACTGAGCCTCGTCTTCGAGCAAAGTCGCATCTTCTTCCAGCCAGTGCGCGCTCTGGGCGAGCGCGGCGGTGGCATGCGGCCAGCGTTCGGCAAGAACAGGCAATACGCGGTGGCGTAAGAAGTTGCGGTCCAGGCGCGTGTCCTGGTTCGAGGGATCCTCGATCCACGCCAGCGAATGCGCGCCGGCGTAGGCAAGCAGGTCCGCGCGCGGCGTACCGAGCAGGGGGCGCCAGATCCTGCCAGCGGCGAACGGGCGGGTATCGCGCATCGCTGCCAGGCCTTCGCTGCCCGATCCACGCAACAGGCGCAGCAGTACCGTTTCGGCCTGATCGTCGCGATGATGCGCCAAGGCGAGTGTTTCGTTTGCTTGCAGATGCGCGGCGAAGGCGGCATGGCGCGCCTCGCGGGCGGCGGCTTCCGGGCCAACCCCGAGATCGCTGCGAACATCAACGTGGACGATGGTCAGGCCCACGTCAAGCCGGTCGCAAAGTTCGCCGCAATGGTCGGCCCAGCCCTCGGCGTCTGCGTGCAGGCCGTGCTGTACATGCAAAGCGCGCAGTCCCTGGGCGCGGATCGTCGGCTGTTCGGCCAGCCAATGCAGCAGAACGCTGGAATCAAGCCCGCCGCTGAGTCCGACCAGGATTGGGCTGGAAACTGGCGCCACTGGAAATGGCAATGGATTCCCGGCCACGCGCCGAATCTTCAGGCCGTTTCGTAAGCGCCAACGCTGCGCAGTCGACGATAGCGTTGCTCGAGCAATTCGCCGACCGGACACGCTTCGAGTTTCATCAACTCTTCCAGCATGATGCTTTTCAGCGTCGCGGCCATGGTGGTCGGATCGCGATGCGCGCCGCCCAGCGGCTCGGGAATGATCCGGTCGATCAACTGGTGTTCCAGCAAGCGCGCCGCGGTCAATCCCAATGCTTCGGCGGCATCCTTGGCTTTGTCGGCGGTCTTCCACAGGATCGAGGCACATCCTTCGGGAGTAATCACCGAATAGGTGCTGTATTGGAGCATGAGAGTGCAATCACCGACGCCGATGGCCAGTGCGCCGCCGGAACCGCCTTCGCCAGTGACGATGCAGATGATCGGGATGCGAAGCTCGGCCATTTCCAGCAGGTTGCGGGCGATCGCCTCGGACTGGCCGCGCTCTTCCGCGCCGATGCCCGGGTAGGCACCGGGCGTGTCGATCAGGGTGAAAAGCGGCAAGCCGAAGCGCTCGGCGAGCTTCATCAGGCGCAGCGCCTTGCGGTAACCCTCGGGGCGCGGCATGCCGAAATTGCGCCGGATCTTGGTCTTGGTGTCGCGGCCTTTCTGATGGCCGATCACCACGCAGGCGCGGCCATCGATCCGGGCCAGGCCGCCGACGATGGCCGGATCATCGGCGTAGGCGCGGTCGCCGGCGAGCTCGTGGAACTCGTCGCAGATCATCTCGAGATAGTCGAGCGTGTATGGACGCTGCGGGTGGCGCGCCAGTTGCGAGATCTGCCACGGCGAGAGCGCCTGGAAGATTTCGGCGGTGCGTGCGCGCAGCTTTTCCTGCAGCCCATCGGCTTCATCGTCGATGTTCACCGACTGGCCGGTGCTGGCCTTGCGCAACTCCTGGATCTTGGCTTCCAGGTCGGCGATGGGTTGTTCGAAGTCGAGGAAGTTGGGGTTCATGGGCGAAATCTTACACGGGCTAGCCGCCCCAGGGGCGGTGCAGGGCCAGGGCGACGCCGCTGATGCCCGGCAGGGCGCGCAGGGCGCTGATCAGCTCGGGATCGCTGCGCACGCAATGGCCGCCGATGACGTCCAGCGTGCCGCGCGAATCAGCGGTGATCAGGTCCAGCCGCAAGGGCGTGCCGCCCGGACGGAACCCGGCCAGGACCTGCTGCAACCGCTCCCAGGTTCCCGGTAGGCGCAGGTCGGCGGTCAGCGCGAGCCTGCGGCCGTGCTGGCTGCACAGGGCGCGAAAATCCCAGCACTGCCGGGCTTTCAGCGAGAAACCACCGTTGAAGCTGTCTTCGCGCAGGCTGCCTTCGACGATGATGATCCGGTCACGGGAAAGCAGCGGCGCGAATTCGCTGAAGCTGTCGTTGAAGAAAGCGCACTCGAGCCGGCCGCGTGGATCCTCGATCTGCACGAAGGCCTGGCTGTCGCCGCGTCGGCGCAGCATCGTGACCATGCCGGCCACGACCACCTGCGCTTCGCCGCGGCGATCCTTGCGATCGTTCCAGAGCTTTTCCAGATCGCCGAGCGTATTGCCGACCAGGCCCGCGAGCTCCTCTTTCCAGGCATCCAGCGGATGGCCACTGAGATAGTGACCAAGCGTCTCGCGCTCGCCGAACAGTTTTTGTTCCAGCGGCCAGTCGCTGGTGTTGGGTAGCTCAAGGCTGATTTCGGGTTCGGCGCCGCTACCGCCGAACAACGAGGTCTGGCCGGCCTCGCGTTCGCGCGCCATTTGCTCGGTGGCCTTGAGCACTTCCGGTAGTTGCAGCATCAGCGACGCGCGATTGCTGCCGAGCGCATCGAGCGCGCCGGCCTGGATCAGCGCTTCGAGCACGCGCCGGTTGAGACGGGACGAATCGACACGCCGGCAGAAGTCGAGCAGGTCGCGGAACGGCCCACGCTCGCGCCGCGTTTCGACAATCGCCTCGCAGGCACCGCGACCGACGCCTTTCACCGCACCCAGACCGTAACGCACGACTTTTGCATCGAGCGCGCCAAACATGAAGTCGGAACTGTTCGCATCCGGCGGCAGCACGGTAAGGCCGATTTCGCGTGCTTCCCCGAGGAAGTTCACCACCTTGTCGGTGTTGTCCATGTCCGAGGAAAGCGTCGCCGCCATGAACTCGGCCGGGTAATGCGCCTTCAACCAAGCGGTTTGGTAGGCGACCAGCGCATAGGCGGCCGAGTGCGACTTGTTGAAACCGTACTCGGCGAATTTCTCCATCAAGTCGAAGATCGATGATGCGGTCTTCGCAGCGATGGCGTTTTTTTCGGCACCGAACTCGAACTTGAC
>JANXRY010000051.1 GCA_025356635.1 Gammaproteobacteria bacterium | reverse complement strand
CGACTGCGCTCAAGGAAGCGCAGCGCTGCCTGAACTGCGACGTGCAGACGGTGTTCAACAAGGACACCTGCATCGAATGCGACGCCTGCATGGACGTGTGCCCGATGGACTGCATCAGTTTCACGATCAACGCCGATGAGCCCGATCTGCGCCAGCGGCTGAGTGCCCCGGCCCTGGATGCCGACCAGGACCTGTACGTATCCGGCGACCTGAAAACCGGCCGCGTGATGGTAAAGGACGAGGACGTCTGCCTGCACTGCAGTCTATGCGCCGAACGTTGCCCGACCGGTGCCTGGGACATGCAGAAGTCCTTGCTCGAGCTCGCCTACGCCGGCCCGCGCTGCCGCAGCAAGACCCGGGAGGCCGCGTGAAGCCAGGAATAACTCCGATGGCGGCGATCAACGACTTCGTCGTCAAGTTCGCCAACGTCAATGGCTCGGGTTCGGCGTCGGCGAACGAACTGTTTGCGAAAGCGATCCTGCGCATGGGCGTGCCGGTCAGCCCGCGCAATATTTTCCCATCTAACATCCAGGGCCTGCCGACCTGGTACGAAGTGCGGGTCAACGAACGCGGCTGGCTCGGCCGGCGCGGCGGCGTCGACCTGATGGTGGCGATGAACCCGCAGACCTGGACCGCCGACGTCAAGGAAATCGAACCCGGCGGCTATCTTTTTTACGACTCCAGCAAACCAATGCCGGCCTCGCGCTTCCGTGACGACGTCAACGTCATCGGCGTGCCACTGACCGAAATCTGCACCGCCGCGTATTCAGACCCGCGCCAGCGCCAACTGTTCAAGAACATCGTCTACGTCGGCGCGCTCTCGGTGCTGCTTGACATCGAAGCGTCGGTGATCGAAACCCTGATCGGCGAGCAGTACAAGAGCAAGCCAAAATTGCTTGATTCGAATGTGCAAGCACTGCGTTTCGGTCGCCATTACGTCGAGCAAAACCTGCCGCATCCGATTGGCCTGCGCGTGCGCCGCGCCGATGCCGTCGGCGATCGCATCTTCGTTGACGGCAATGCCGCCGCCGCGCTCGGCTGTGTTTACGGCGGCGCCACCGTCTGCGCCTGGTACCCGATCACGCCGTCCTCGTCCTGCGCCGAGGCGTTCCAGTCTTACTGTCAGAAGTATCGGATCGAACCGGAAACCGGCAAGCATCGTTACGCAATCATCCAGGCCGAAGACGAAATCGCCTCGATCGGCATGGTAGTTGGCGCCGGCTGGAACGGCGCGCGTGCCTTCACCACGACCTCGGGCCCAGGCGTGTCGCTGATGACCGAATTCATCGGCCTGGCCTACATGGCCGAGATCCCGGTGACCATCATCAACGTCCAGCGCGGCGGGCCTTCGACCGGCATGCCGACGCGCACGCAGCAGGCCGACATCCTGTCCTGCGCCTACGCCTCGCACGGCGACACCAAGCACCTGCTGCTGTTTCCGGAAGATCCGACCGAATGCTTCCAGTTCGCCGCGGACGCACTCGACCTCGCTGATCGCCTGCAGACCCCGGTGTTCCTGATGAGCGACCTGGACATCGGCATGAACCAGCGCCTGTGCGCGCCCTTCGCCTGGGACGACACGCGCGAATACGATCGCGGCAAGGTCATGACGGCTGAAGAACTCGAAGCCGGCAAGAACTTCGGCCGCTATCTTGATGCTGACGGCGACGGCATCCCCTACCGCACTTATCCGGCGACGCATCCGGCCAAGGGTAGCTACTTCACCCGCGGCACCACCAAGGACGCCTACGCGCGCTATTCCGAAGCAGGCCCGGATTATCTGTACAACATGGAACGCTTGCTACGGAAGTTCGACACGGCGAAAGCACTGGTGCCGCAACCCATCCTGCATGCGGCAGAAAAACCAACGCTGCTCGGTGCTATTTTTTTCGGCTCGACCAGCCCGGCCATGGCCGAAGCGAACGAGGCGCTGCATGACCAGGGCGTGCAACTGGATACTCTGCGCCTGCGTGCCTTCCCGTTTCCCGACTCGGTCGCAGAGTTCATCGCCAAGCATCCAACGGTGTTCGTGATCGAACAGAACCGCGACGCCCAACTGCGCAGCCTGCTGGTCAACGAATTCGGCATCGACCCGGCGAAACTCGTTCCCGTGCTGCATTACGACGGCACGCCGATCACCGCGCGCTTCATCGTTGGCGCCATCTCCGAGCGCGCGACAGCGATGAAAGTGGTCTCCCTGCACCCGGACAAGGCCACCGCGCAATGACCTACGTCGCCAAGCCCAAGCTGCACCACCCGACTCTGTCCTGCAACAAGATCGGCATGACCCGGCGCGATTACGAAGGCCGGATCTCGACCTTGTGCGCCGGCTGCGGCCACGATTCGATCTCGGCGGCGATCATCCAGGCCTGTTGGGAGCTCGACATCGAGCCGCACCGCGTGGCCAAACTCTCTGGCATCGGTTGCAGCTCGAAAACGCCGGATTATTTCCTCGGCCAGTCTCATGGTTTCAACACCGTGCACGGACGCATGCCCTCGGCCCTGACCGGCGCCAACCTGGCCAATCGCGAACTGATGTATCTGGGCGTATCCGGCGATGGCGACTCGGCCTCGATCGGCATCGGCCAGTTCGTGCACTCGATGCGTCGCGGCGTGAACATGGTTTATATCGTCGAGAACAACGGCGTTTACGGCCTGACCAAAGGCCAGTTCTCGGCCACCGCCGATCAGGGCTCGGTCTCGAAGAAAGGCATCGCCAATCCCGACACGCCGATCGACATGGTCGGCCTGGCGCTGCAACTCGGCGCCACGTTCGTGGCGCGCAGTTTTTCCGGCGACAAGCAACAACTGGTGCCGCTGATCATGGCAGCGATGCGTCATCGTGGTGCTGCCTTCCTCGATGTGATCAGTCCCTGCGTGGCTTTCAACAACCATCCCGGCAGCACCAAGAGCTATGACTATGTGCGTGCGCACAATGAGGCGGTGAACCGTCTCGATGTGATCGAGTCGCGCAGTGAGATCATTGTGGAATTCCCGGAAGGCGAAGTGGCCGAGGTCGAACAGCACGACGGCACGGTCTTGCGCTTGCGCAAGCTGCACGCCGACTACGAGCCCAGCGACCGGATCGCCGCCATGAATTACGTGCAGGCGCACCAGGCCAAAGGAGAGGTCGTCACTGGCTTGCTTTACCTCGACCCGCAGGCGCAGGATTTGCATGGCCATCTTGAAACTGTCGCCGAACCCTTGAATCGCCTGGATTCGCGTGCTTTGTCGCCGGGTTCGAACGTGTTGGGGAAGATCAATGCGGCGCTGCGCTAACCAGGACATGCCCAGGTGAATTCGATTCCCGGCTACGAGATCCAGCGTGACCTCGGCCATGGCGGAATGGCAACCGTCTACCTTGCCATGCAGAACTCGCTGGGCCGGTTGGTCGCGCTCAAGGTGCTGGCACCGCACTTGGCTCGCGATCCGGTCGCCAAGGAACGGTTCCTGCGCGAAGCGCGCTTCGCCGCCAAGTTGCACCATCCGCACATCGTCGAGATCTACGACGTCGGCGAGCACGAAGGCATGCCGTTCATGGCCATGGCCTACGAGCCAGGCGGAACGGCAGCCGCGGCCGAAGGCGCAACGATGTCGCCGAGCACCGCCTTGCGCGTGGCGCGTGATATTGCCGCCGCGCTCGACTACGCACACCAGCATGGCGTGGTCCATCGCGACGTCAAACCGGAAAACATCCTGCGCCGCAAGGACGGCGCCTGCGTGCTTACCGATTTCGGCATTGCCTCGGCAGCCTCGCAAAAATCCGGACTGACCAACGAAGGCACCAGCATCGGCACCCCGCATTACATGAGCCCGGAGCAATTACGCGGCGAGAAGGTCGATGGCCGCGCCGACCTTTACAGCCTCGGTATCGTCCTGTTCCAGCTGCTTACCGGAAAATTGCCGTACCAGGGCACGGATGGCTGGGCGATCGGCATGCAGCACATCAACGCGACGATCCCGCGGCTGCCACCCGAATTGGCGCACTTGCAAGCCTTGCTGGATACACTGCTGGCGAAAGAGCCCGGGGCACGCCCGCAGAGTGGTGCCGAACTGG
Source organism: Gammaproteobacteria bacterium (assembly GCA_025356635.1). Classification (GTDB taxonomy): domain Bacteria; phylum Pseudomonadota; class Gammaproteobacteria; order Xanthomonadales; family Xanthomonadaceae; genus Arenimonas. Next base: position 4,847 of record JANXRY010000051.1, on the reverse strand, counting down.
TTCGCCGGATCGAGACGCTGTTGACTGGTCCGATCTCGACGCCGACTGCTGCGCTTCCTTCTGCGCCGAGTGCCACTCCGAACCGTGATCGCAACCGCTGGCTGGCCGTGGCCGGTTTCATGACAGTGGCAATCGCCGGCGGACTGTTCATGAAATCGCGACCGACCCCGGCACCTGCAGTCACGCAAGCCGCACCGGTCGTCACACCTGCGATCGCCCCGTCCGCCATCGCCGTGATGTCTTTCCTGGACATGAGCCAGGACAAGAGTGAGGAGTATTTCGCCGACGGCCTGGCCGAGGAACTGCTCAACCGCCTCGCCGAGATACCGCAGTTACGCGTGGCCGGCAGGGCCTCAAGTTTTTCGTTCAAAGGCAAGGATGAGGATCTGCGCAGCATCGGCAAAAAGCTGGATGTCGCCAGTGTCCTCCAAGGCAGCGTGCGTACTTCTGGCGATCGCGTCCGCGTCACCGTGCAACTGGTCAACGTCGCCGATGGCTTTCATCTGTGGTCGGAAACCTACGACCGTCAAATCACCGACGTCCTCGCCATGCAAGATGATATCGCCGGCGCCATCGTCGCTGCGCTGAAAGTGAAACTTCTGCCGGCGCAGTCGGCTCCGCGCCAGCGTCGGGCGGTCAATCCAGTCGCCTACACGCAATATTTGAAGGCCCGGCACGACAAGAACCTGTCGACGCCGGAGAACGCCGAGGCGACAGTCAAGGCTTTCCAGAAGGTGATTGAGCTCGACCCGGGTTTCGCCGACGCCTACGCCATGCTGGCAATTTCCGAATTCTGGGCATCCGATTACGCCGCAAATGCGACCGAACTTGCAGCACGCCAGCAACGAGCACTGGCGGCGGCCGAGACCGCCATCAAGCTCGATCCCGATTTGCCCGAGGCCTATTGGGCGCGCGGCAATATCCGCGCGGCACAGTCACGGGATTGGACTGGCGCCCAGCACGACTACCAGCACGCACTGGAACTCAATCCCGGCAATGCGCAATTCATGCAGGCCTACGCATCGCTACAGGCCACGCTCGGACAACTGCCCGAAGCAATTACCCTCACTCGCAAGGCGGCGGAATACGAGCCGCTGATGCCAAGCCCCTGGCAGGCACTCGGCTACTACCTCGATGCCTCGGGCGAGTACGCCGAGGCACGGCAGGCGCAGGAGCACGCGCTCGCGATCAAGCCGAAATTCCCATTCGCGCATTTCCGGCTTGGCGTCGTCTCCCTGCTTGAGGACCATGCCGAACAAGCCGGCGCCGAGTTCGAGGCCACCGGCTACGATCCGCTGCAACTCGAGGGCCGGGCCATGACCGAGCACAGTCTCGGCAATGCCGAGGCATCGAATGCAGCACTGGCGAAGCTGACCGCCGATTACGGCTTCAATGCCGCCTACCAGATTGCCCAGGCCCATGCCTGGCGCGGTGATGGCGATGCTGCCATGCACTGGTTGGAAACAGCCTTGGAGCAAAACGACGGTGGGCTGGTCGAGATCAAGTACGACCCGCTGTTACGCAGCCTGCGTACTGATCCGCGCTATCTGGCACTACTCAAGAAGATGAACTTGCCGCGTTAGGGCTACCCGGCCACGGCCACCAACCCGACCCGGTTTGCGCATAACGATCGGCCGCCTGTTCAAAGCGATTGCGCACCGATATGCCGCCGCAGGCGAAATACAGGATCGGGAACAGCGGCCCCAGGACCATCGACTGATACACGTGCGCGCGTTCGTGGTCGCCCAGGCAAACATGCTCGTCGCCGCCGTAGGCCGCGCAGGCATAAGTGCGCGTGAGCACATCGAGGCTGTCGCCGGTGTGCAGGATCACGTTGCCGAGCGTCAGCGCCCCGCCCGGCCCGAACGGGAAGCGATGGAACACCAGCGCCGAGCGCGTTCGCCGCATGCGTGCGCCGAACGGCAAGGTGCACAGACCCAGGACCAGCCCGGTGAGCGTCAAGGGACTGGCCCACAACCAGCCCAATGGATGCAGCAAGATCGAAGGACCGATTTTTTTCGGCATGGCGCTTATCGCGGCTTGCCGTCGAGGCGTTCGCGCATGCCTTCCAGTTCACGCATGCGCTGCTTGCTCACCTCCCAGCCCTGCCGGCTGACATCGGCCAGCAGGGCTTCCGACAAGGCCATCAGGGCAGTACTTGAGTCCCAGACCGAGGGCACCGCCACCCGCGCCGAGAGCACATGCGTGGCGACCCGTGCGATCGGCGACAGCCACTGGTCGGTCATCAGCACGATCCGCACGCCACGTCCGGCTGCCGCCTGCGCCAGGCGCAGCAGACTCGGCTGATAACGGCGGATGTCGTAGACCACGAGCACGTCGCGCTTGCCCATGTCCAGCAACTGGTCGTGCCAGTTCGATTCCTGTTCCTGCATATGGCTGACGCCGGAACGCAGGATGCGCAGTTGCACCGACAGGTAGAGGGCAAGCGCGTCGGTGAAACGGCCGCCGATCAGATGGATATGTCTCTGCGCATCGGCAAGCAATTTCACCACCGACGCAAATTCGGTCGCCGGCAGGTTGGCGAAGGTTTCGTGCAGGTTCTGCGCCACAGCTTCGACGAATTCGTCGTGGGCCGACTGCAAGACCGGCTTCCCGCGCTTCCTGGGCGGCGGCTGCTTGGCCAGGGGCGAGGTGAGCTGGGCGACGAGTTCGCCACGAAGGCCACGCTGGAATTCAGCATAGGAACCGAAGCCGAGCCGGGCCACGAGGCGCAGCACTGAAGGCGTGCTCACCCCAACCGATCGCGCCAGGTCGGTAGCACTTTGCAAGCCGGCAACCGGGTACTCGGCCAGCAATTGGTGCGCCACGCGACGCTCCGTGGCCGAAAACAATTCCAGCCCTTCCCTGAGTCGCTCGACGATGGTTTGCGACAAACGTTTGCTCCCGCTATGCGGCTTGACATCGAGGCCAGTATGTTAGAGCTTTAACATCAAGGCAGATATATACCCCCGCTGTAATAAACATTACAAGCCCCATCCAGGACGCCCCCGCATCGCTGCGATCGCCACCCACCTTGCCTTTGAGTCCCCGATCGCCATCGCCAATCGCAATGGCCGCGGGCCGGTGTTGCTTTTGTGCGAACACGCCAGCAATTTCATTCCGGGCCACTACCATTCGCTCGGCCTGACCGAATTCGACTCGGAGCGGCACATTGCCTGGGACATCGGAGCCTTGGGACTGGCGAGACAACTCTCGGCCCTGCTCGACGCGCCGCTGGCCCATGCCACCTGTTCACGGCTCCTGCTTGACCTCAATCGCGACGTGTCGGCACCCGATTCGATCGTCGAATACAGTGAGGACACCACCATCCCCGGCAACACCGGCCTGTCCGAGGCTGAGCGGCACCTGCGCCAGATGGGCCTGTATCAGCCCTTCCACCAGGAAGTGGATGCGCTGATCAACAGCCGCCTGGCCGCTGGACTGCATACCGCCGTGGTCTCGGTGCATTCGTTCACGCCGCGCTACAACGGCGTGACGCGGCCTTGGCATGTCGGGGTGATTTCGCATGAGGACCGGGTGCTCGCCGAGGTTATGCTCGCTTCGTTGCGCTCCGAAGACGATCTGGTTGTTGGCGACAACGAGCCCTACGGCCCGCAAGACGGCGTCTTCCATAGTGTCGGCCGGCACGGCCAGGCGCGTGGCCTGCCCTGCGCCATGATCGAAGTCCGCAACGATCTTCTTGCCGATGGCGCAGCCCAACGCCAGTGGGCGGAACGCCTGCAACGCGCGCTACTGATGGCCCTGCAACCTCCCTTCCCTGGATCTTCCGCATGAATCCGTCGCTGTTCAGCCTCAACGATCTCAAGCACGCGGTTGCCGCCGGTGAAATCGATACCGTGCTCGCCTGTATGGTGGACATGCAGGGCCGGTTGATCGGCAAACGCTTTCAGGCCGAGTACTTCCTGGACAGCGGCTACGAGGAAACCCACTGCTGCAATTACCTGCTGGCCAATGACATCGACATGGAGCCGGTACCGGGTTATGCCGCGGCCAGCTGGACCAAGGGCTACGGCGATTTCGTGCTGGTGCCGGACCTGAAAACCATGCGCCGCGTGCCCTGGCTCGAAGGCACCGCGCTGGTGCTGTGCGACGTGCAGGACCATCACCACCACGACTTGCCACACAGCCCGCGCGGCATCCTCAAGAAACAGGTCGCGCGCCTGGCCGAGCGCGGCTACACCGGCATGTTCGCGTCCGAACTCGAGTTCTACCTGTTCAACGAAAGCTACGAGGACATCCACGAGAAAAACTACGTCAAGCCCAAGACCGCAGGCCACTACATCGAGGACTACAACATCCTGCAAACCACTCGCGAAGAGCCGGTGATGCGGGCGATCCGGAAAAATTTGCAGGCGGCAGGCATTCCCGTCGAGAACTCCAAGGGCGAATGGGGTCCGGGCCAGGAAGAAATCAACGTCCGCTACTGCGAAGTGCTGGAGATGGCCGACCGGCACGCCATCATCAAACACGCCTGCAAGGAAATCGCGTTGCTACAAGGCAAGGCAATCACCTTCATGGCCAAATGGCGCAACGATCTGGCCGGATCAAGCAGCCATATCCACAATTCGCTGTGGAGCCTGGATGGCGGCAAGGCCCTGTTCTACGATCCGGACGCCGAATTCACCATGTCGGCGCTGATGCGCCACTGGGTGGCCGGGCAATTGAAATACGCGCCGGACATCACCTGCTTTCTCGCGCCGTACATCAATTCCTACAAGCGCTTCATGGTCGGCACGTTTGCGCCAACCCGGGCGATCTGGAGCCGCGACAACCGCACCGCCGGCTTCCGTTTGTGCGCCGAAGGCGGCAAGGGCATCCGCATCGAA
>JANXRY010000042.1 GCA_025356635.1 Gammaproteobacteria bacterium | reverse complement strand
AGCCCGCGCATGCGCGGGCTCTTGTTTTACTGAGGCAATGACTACGGCTGGTTCGCCAGCATCGACTCGATCACCTGCATGACGAACTGCTGCCGCGCTCGCGGCAGCTGGGTGATGCGGTTCATCTGCTGCTGCAGCTTGGGCGCGGGCCCGCGCTTGCTCATCGCCTTGCGCTCGTCGCCGAGCAGCCCTTCGACCGCGACACCCAGGGCCTGGGCGATCACCGGCAACGCCGACACCTGGATGCGCCGCCGCCCGACCTCGTAGGCGGTGATGGTCTGCTGTGAGACGCCCAAGGTCTCGGCCAGCTGCACTTGGGTGATGCCCTGCTGCTTGCGCAAAGCGGCGATACGGGCACCCAGGCGGGCGAAGAAGGCGCGTTCTTCCTTGCTCAGGGCCATCGGGGTCGGGGAGGCAGTGGTCAGGCTCATACCGTAAGTCCCGGTTGCGCAGGGTGGTTGCAGATACTACCTAAAGTAGTAGTATGCCGACGAATTGTTCTGCTTGACAGGTTTTGGCCAGGAGCCCGAAAAATGACCCGACCCGGCGATCGCGCTCCCCTGGCTGAATCCACGGCCCTGTCGATGCCCTTGTCGGTGGCCCTCCCTGCCAGCCCTTCGCTGGAAATCACTGGCCCCGATGACATCCGCTTCACCCGCGGCCCGCGCAGCTACCGGGTACGGGGCCTGGCCCGCTGCCTGTCAGCCGAATCGCTGAAGGTGACGCTGCGCCTGTCCGCGGGCGAGCACCTGCACCTGGACACGCTGGACCTGTACCAGGCGCGCCAGCGCACCGCGTTCGTCAAGGCGGCGGCGCTGGAGTTGGGCACGGCCGAGAACGTCATCAGCGCCGACTTGGCCGCGCTGGTGATCGCGCTGGAGCCGCTGCAAGAACAGGCGATCCGTGGCGCGCTGCAGCCGGACGCCGCAGCCACGCCGGCAATGAGCGAAGCCGACGAAGCGGCCGGCCTGGCGCTGCTGCGCGATCCGCTGTTGGCCGAGCGCATCGTCGCTGACGTCGAAGCGATCGGCGTGGTCGGCGAGGGCACCAATGCGCTGGTCGGGTATCTGGCGATGGTGTCGCGGCTGCTCGATCGGCCGTTGGCGATCCTGATCCAGAGCACCTCTGCGGCCGGCAAGTCGACGCTGATGGACGGCCTGCTGTCGCTGATGCCGGAAGACCAGCGCGTCCACTACTCGGCGATGACCGGGCAGAGCTTGTTCTACCTGGGCGAGGGCGACCTGAAGCACAAGATTCTGGCCATCGCCGAGGAAGAGGGCGTGCGGCAAGCGGCCTATGCGTTGAAGATGCTGCAGTCGCAGGGCGAGCTGACCATCGCCAGCACCGGCAAGGATCCAGCGACGGGAAAACTGGTTACCAGCGAGTACCGGGTCGAAGGCCCCGTGATGCTGTGCCTGACCACGACCGCGATCGACATCGACGAAGAGCTGTTGAATCGTTGTCTCGTGTTGACGATCAACGAGACCGCCGAGCAGACGGCGGCGATCCAGCAACGCCAGCGCCAGGCGCGCACCCTGGCCGGCCTGCAGGCGAACGTGCGCGCCAGCCACGTGCTGGCGGCGCACCGCGCCGCGCAGTCGCTTCTGCGGCCGCTGGCAGTGGTGAACCCCTTTGCCGAGTCGTTGACCTTCGCCAGCGACCGCGTGCGGCTGCGCCGCGATCACGTCAAATACCTGGCTCTAATCGATGCGATCGCGCTGCTGCATCAGCACCAACGCAAGATCGAGACCTTTGAGGTCGACGGCGCCGCCGTCGAGTACATCGAAGTCACCCCCGCCGACATCGCCCTGGCCAACGGCTTGGCGCACGCGGTGCTCGGCCGCTCGCTGGACGAGTTGCCGCCGCAAACCCGGCGCGTGCTGGCTGCGCTCGATGCCTGGGTGCGCGAGCAGGCCACGGCATCGGGCATGGAACGCGGCGCTGTGCAGTTCACCCGCCGCACCGTGCGTGCCCACCTTGGCCTGAGCGACACGCAACTGCGCGTGCACCTCGACCGCCTGGTGCAGCTGGACTACGTGCTCGCCCATGCCGGCAAGCAAGGCCAGCTGTACGCCTACAGCCTGCGCTTCGACGGCGACGCCGATGCCGGGCAGGCCCAGTTGGCCGGGATCGGCATGGCGCTCACCGAACCCGCCGCCGCACCCACTTCGCGGGGTAAAGCGTCCACTTCGCGGGGGTCCGACCCCAACTTCGCGGGGGGTTCGCGGGGCCTTCGCGGTGGGGTCGCGGCCCCTTCGCGGGGTGCCGAAATCGCCCGCAACGCCAGCAACGGCGCGGGTTCCAGCCGGCTGACCGCGGTTGTTGCCGAAAAACCACGTAGTCGGAAGCTCAACGGCCATGCGTCCGGCGAGCACTGAGTGTGGCCGGCCCGCGGACCGAACGCCTGCAGGCGCTGCTGGCGCCGTCACCACCCGACAGCCTGGCCGCGTGGATCCGTCGCTACCTGCAGCACCTGGAAACCCTGCATCGCAGCGTGGCCGACCAGCGCACGCGCCGAAGCCGCCTGGCGCACTTCCATGCCTGGTGCGCCGAGCGGGGCATCGAGCGCCCGCAGGCCGTCACCCACGCCCATGTGCAGCGCTTCCAGCGCTATCTGTTCCTGTACCGCAAGGCCAACGGCGCGCCGATGGCGATCAATGGCCAGCGCATCGCGCTGTTCACGGTGGAGATGTTCTTCCGCTGGCTGGTGCGACAGCGCGTGGTGCCGTCCAATCCCGCCGCCGACCTGGAGTTGCCGAAACGCAGCGACGACCTGCGCGAGCCGCTCACGCTCGAGGAAATGGAGTCGGTCTTGGCGCTGCCCGACCTCGACACGCCCGACGGCCTACGCGATCGCGCTTGCTTGGAACTGTTCTACGCCACTGGCATCCGCCGCACCGAGTTGGCCAACCTGATCCTGAGCGACATCGATCGCGAACGCGGCACGCTGCATGTGCGGCTGGGCAAGGGCAAGAAGGACCGCTTCGTGCCGGTCGGCGAACGGGCGCTGGCCTGGATCGCCAAGTACGAACGTGAGGCGCGACCCGAACTGCTAAGCGATCCGTCGGTGAAGCACTTGTTCCTGAATCAATACGGACAACCCCTATCTCCTGATGGGTTGAGCTGGCGTGTGCGCGACTACTTCCAGCAGGCGGGTATTGCCAAACGCGGCGCCTGCCACCTGTTCCGGCACACCATGGCCACAGCGATGCTCGACAACGGCGCCGACATCCGCCACGTGCAGGAGATCCTCGGCCACGGCCAGATCACCAGCACGCAGCGCTACACGCATGTATCGATCGCGCGACTGAAGGCGGTGCATGCCGCAACCCACCCGGCCGCGAACCTCAATCGCCACGAACGCGAAGCCCTCGACGTCGACGACTGAGGCGAACAGCAACAGCGGTTAGCGGTTAGCCCGGTTGGTGTCGCCTTCCACCGCTGTCACGCCGCTTGCAACGGCGCTACGTTCCGCGGCCACCGCCGCTCCACTCCGCACCGCAGCAAGCGTCGCGCCAGCTCTGACCGGCCGTCCCTGGCCGTCTTCGTTGGGCAGTACGCGTGACCAGGCACGCACGGCGTCCTGCCGTGCGTTTGCCTGCACCCGCGCTGCGCTTGCAGAGCATTGGTCTAGCCCGCGCACAGCGGCTGCGCCCCTGTCCGCGGGCCGCTTCGCTCGGAGTGGCCGTCCCCCATCCCCACTCGCGCCGATCGTCTGCGCTCCGGTGGGCGTTCAACTTGGGCGCTCGTGGGGCTTGTGCGGCCCTAACGACATAACGCGCGATTATGCAAAGTGCCGCGCCGTCGCGCGCCACTTCATGCATCGCTGCGCTCGCCGCATAATTAGCGTTATGTCACCGGGCCGCAGTGCATCCCTGCACTGGTTAGGGTGCGCCGCTCCTGCGGCGATGGTGGTAGCGTCCTGCACGCGGCGTTGCCGCGTCTGCGCGCCATCCATGGCTTGCTGCTTCGCTTAGCTGCTCGCGTGGCGCGTGGGCTCGTTAGCGTCGCTTCGTTGAGTGCATCGCCACGCGCTGGTTTGCCAGGGTGATGGTGTGGCTTTGATCACTTGCCACGAAGCGAAGTGACCGTGCGCTGTCCACGTGTTGTCCACAACCGATGCGCAGCATCGCCTGGACTGGGGGATGTCCTCTACATCCTCCAGGCCAGGTCCGTTGTGGGCAACAGGTGGGCAACGCCTTGACGGAACCGGCTTTGTAGGCGAAAAAGTGCATCAAGGGATTTTTTAGGAACCGAAAACCGCGTGTCAGCCGTTTTAGCCACCGCCAGCCCGCGCCGCATCAAGGCCACGCACCGTCGGCGCCGGAAAATCGCGGCGGGTCACTTTGTTCAGCGCTATTATGACCCCGCCATCGGTGGCTTCCTCTCGGTTGATCCGATGGCCGTGGAGACCAAGACGGCATGGAACTTCGGCCGTTATAACTACGCCTCGGATAACCCGTATCGGTTTAAAGACCCAGACGGCAGGGCATCTGTTGGCTGCCAGGCCACGAATTCATGTCCTGCACAGAACTTCACTAAGCCTACTGCTCCCCCATCTCTTCCTCAGCCTCTGGTGAATGCCGTTCTTGGAGCTGGCTCGGGAGTAGTGACTGGAGCCTCGCTGGGAACTGTAAAGCCGTCTTCGGTGGGTATCGATACGAAACATGCCGATACGAACAGCAAGACTTTCGTGGCGGCAAACGTTGCTGGGCAAGGAGTCGGCGTAGTAGCAACCGCAGGAGTGGTTGCGAAAACGGCGACTGCTGTCATGGCTTCACCGACAGTCCGGACTGCGGTTTTGGCAACTGGCATGGTGGCAGGTGGTGGTGACGGCGCGGCTGCAACATACCTGGAAGCGCAGGCGTTACGGCAGGAAATAAAGGAGGCAGCTGCCAAGGTTGTAGAGTCAATACCAAAGACTCCTGAGCCATGATCGTATCGTTGCAAGCTCCGCATCACACAAGTCCTAGGAATAGAGTTGAATACAAACGCTTCACCCCGCCAAGATGATGTTCAATCGTTGCTTCGACTACTCGATAGCGGAAAGTATTCAGAGTGCGTGGAAGGATTCCGGAAACTGGCGCTCGAAGATGACACCGGGGCTGCCATGGCTTTGGTTCAGATTTACCTGAAGGGCGGGGATGGGGTAGCGGTGGATCTTGCAGAGGCTAAGCGTTGGCTAGAGCACGTGGTGACGAAGATACCGTTACCTCGCGCCTTTCACGAGCTCGGGATACTTCACTTTGCCGGGCTGGGGGTGTCTAAGGACGTAAAGCTTGCACTTACATACTTCCGAAAGGCGGCTTTGAAGGGCTTCAAGAAAAGCATTTTTGTAATTGGCCTAATTTATTCAGATCGAAGAGAGATTCAAGGAAAAGCACACAGCGGACGCGTGTTGCTTCGCAGCAGTCTAGGTTTTCGCGAAATATCTATGCGAATGCGCGTATTCGCAGTTATGCGAATACTGGTCAGTTTTACCGTTCAATAACGGGGTTAACAACGGAAATAGCAGGAAGAACGGGGTCAAAGTTCCTTCCGCAAACAAGAGCCCGCGCATGCGCGGGCTCTTG
>JANXRY010000036.1 GCA_025356635.1 Gammaproteobacteria bacterium | reverse complement strand
TTGCCCTGGCCTTCGATCAGCGGGTAGCGGTAGGAAAACGGCTGTGCCATGAGCACCAGCGCTTCGTAGCAGGCGGAATCGCCGTGCGGGTGAAACTTGCCGATCACATCGCCAACGGTGCGTGCCGATTTCTTCGGCTTGGCGCCGGAATTCAAACCCAACTCGCTCATCGCATAGATGATTCGACGCTGCACCGGCTTGAGCCCGTCGCCGAGGAAGGGCAGGGCGCGGTCGAGCACCACGTACATCGAATAGTCGAGGTAGGCGCGCTCCGCGTATTCGCGCAGCGGGATTTGTTCAAATCCATGAAAACTGGGGCGGGCGGGTTCAGTCATGGACGGTGGCGGCGAAAGGGACCGCCCATTCTACCGCTGGCAACAAGGCTCGGTTCGGGCGTGGCTCAGTTCGATTTCGCCAGGCTGCGTGGTGCCAACGTGCTGTCGATATCGGGCATGGTCCGGTCGGCGAGCACGGCGCGGTTGCGACCGGCGCGTTTGGCCGCGTAAAGCGCAGTATCGGCACGTTGGAACAATCGATCGACGTCATAACCCGAGTCCGGATCGGCGACCGCCGCGCCGATGCTCAAGCTCAGGTCGGCCGGTTGGGCCCGGCGCTCACTGACATGGCGGACCAGCGAAGCGCGGATTTCCTCGGCCAGTTGCAGGGCTTGCGGGCCATCGCTGCCGGCACAGCCGATCATGAATTCATCGCCGCCGAAACGACCGAAAAGGTCGCTGCTGGTGAGTTTCTCGCGGACGATACCGACGACCAGTTTCAACGCGGTGTCGCCGGCGGCATGGCCGTGGGTATCGTTGATCTGCTTGAAATGGTCAAGGTCGAACATCAGCAGGGCGACCGGCTTGCCGAAATGCGCGGCATGCGCGAGCACGGTGTCGAACTCGCTGGCAAACGCCGATCGGGTCATGGTGCCGGTCAGGCCGTCCTGGACAGCGGTGTGCTGCAATTGATCGGCCTTTTCCCGGAGCTCACGATGTGCCGTTTGCAGGTGTCGCTGCCGGCGTTCGAGCGCATCGGATTCGGCGCTGAGACGCGCAGCCCTGCTGTGACTGCGCCACCAGGCACCGGCCATCACCAGCAAAACCAAGGCCAGCCACCAGGGCCAGCGCGTGACTTCCCGGGTGACGATGCGCTCGACCACGGTCGGCACCGGTACTGGTGCGGTGGCCGCGATGGCGGGCGCAGGGCTAGTCGCGAAGGTGCTGTCGTTCGGCCAAGCCGGCGCAGCGGGCGCTGCCGGCAATGCAGCGGGCTCGTCCGCGGCCGTGGCTGCAGGAGCGGCGGCCGGAGCGGTAGGGGGAGCGGGCGCGGCGACGATTGGCTCGCTTGCGGGTTGCGGTTGCGGCATCGGTGGGGGCGGCGGTGGCGGTGGCGGCATACGTGGACCGCCAGGGTCTTGTTGGCCACCCGGGGGCATCGCACCGGGCGGTGGTGGCGGAGGCGGACCTTGCATTCCGCCGGGTGGTCGCGGTGGTTGCTGCGCGAGCGCCGGAAGCGCGCTTGCGCAGATCGCAAACATGGCGATGGCCGCGAGGCGATGGGGAAGTCGCAGGCGCATGTCAGTCTCGACGCAGTCTGGGTACGAGTCACGCTAGCACAACCGGCTTCGTTCGGCTTCAGCCCGTTACAATGCCGGCAGTCATCATCGGGCGGCGCAAATGAGCTGGGTCGGAATCGTAATCGCGCTGCTGTGCCTGTATGCAGTCACGAAAGTGGCCGGATTCATGATCAAGCTGCTTCTTGTGGCCGTGCTGCTGTGCGCACTGTATTGGTTCGCGGCGCCGTACCTCGCTGCTATTTAGGAGCGATGAGGGCCGCGACACGAAGCCCGGCGGTACCTTCGGTTGCAGCCCTCACCGCTCCTACAGCAGCTCGGGAATTTCGCGAGCTTGTTGCTGCAACCGCCACATCGCCGCGTAGTGACCGTCGCGGGCGATCAGTTCGGCGTGACTGCCGCGTTCGACGATGTTGCCGGCATCCATGACCAGGATCTGGTTGGCGCCCATCACGGTGGAAAGCCGGTGTGCGATCACCAAGGTCGTGCGGCCGATGGCGATCCGGTCGAGTTCGGCCTGGATCGCTTTTTCGCTGGCTGAATCCAGCGCCGAAGTCGCGTCGTCGAAGATCAGTATGGCGGGATTCTTGAGCAGCGCGCGGGCGATGGCGACGCGCTGCTTTTCGCCACCGGACAACTTCAGGCCACGTTCGCCGACCTCGCTGTCGTAGCCGTCAGGCAGGCTGACGATAAAGTCGTGGATATGCGCGGCGCGGGCCGCGTCTTCGACTTCTTCGTCGCTGGCGCTCGGCCGGCCGTAGCGGATGTTGTAGCGGATCGAATCGTTGAACAGCACGGTGTCCTGCGGAACGATGCCGACCGCCGCGCGCACCGAATCCTGGGTCAGATCGCGCAAGTCCTGGCCATCGATGCGGATGTGGCCGCTGTCAACGTCGTAAAAGCGATAAAGCAGGCGCGCGAGTGTGGATTTTCCACTGCCCGAATGCCCGACCACGGCGACGGTATGGCCGGGCGGGATATCGAAGTCGATGCCGTGCAGGATTTCTCGGCGAGTGTCGTATGAGAAGAACACCTTCTCGAATCCGACGCTCGGCCGGCGCGTCTGCAAGAGCTGCGCAATCTCGCTATCGCGTACTTCCTGCTGCTGGTCGAGCAGGCCCCAGAGCCGCTCGATATTGGTCACCGCCTGTTTGACCTCGCGGTACATCATGCCGAGGTAGTTGAGCGGCATCGCCATCTGCAGCAGATAGGCGTTCACGAGCACGAGGTCGCCGACGCTGAGCTTGCCGATCACTACGCCGTGCGCGGCCTTCCACATCAGGGCAGTGACGCCGATGGCGATGATCGCGGCCTGGCCGACGTTGAGCACCGCCAACGACTTGTAGCTCTTGACGTTGGCCTCTTCCATCTGCCGCAGGTTGATGTCGTAGCGCGCGGCTTCGTGGCCTTCATTGTTGAAGTACTTGACCGTCTCGTAGTTGAGCAGCGAATCGACCGCGCGGGCGCTGGCCTTGGTGTCGGCCTCGACCGAGGCGCGGTAGAACTTGGTGCGCCATTCGGTCACCGCCACCGTCCAGGCGATGTACGCGATGAGCACCACGAGGGTGATCACAGCGAAGTAGACGTCGTACAGGAAGACCAATACGCCGGTTACCAATACCACCTCAATCAGTGTGGGAACGATGGTATACAAGGTCCAGTCGAGCAGGTCCGAGATCGCCGTGCCGCCGCGCTCGACGTCGCGGGTGACGCCGCCGGTCTTGCGATTGAGATGGAAACGCAGCGACAGCGAATGCAGGTGCCGGAACACCGACAGCATGACCATGCGCGAACTGCGCGCCATGACCCGGGCGAAGACGATCTGGCGCATTTCGGTGAACACGCGTTCCGACAAGCGAGCGACGCCGTAAGCCAGCAACAGCGCCACTGGGATGACCTTGATCAGATCGTGCGCCGGCGTCGGTTCGATGCCGAGCGTGTCGATCAACCGCTTGAGCACCATCGGCACGGCCAGGCCGGCGATCTTCGCGACCAGCAGGCAGGCCATCGCGATCAGGATGCGACCGGAGTAGGGCTTCAGGAAGGGTAGCAGGCGTTGCAGGATCTGCCCGGTCGGACGTTCGCCGGTCGGGCGCTGCAAGGAAAGATCAGGAACGGGAGTCGCCATCAGCCAAGTATGGGGTGCTTTCCGGCGGCGACAAGGGGCGGTGCCAGCGCTACTGGTAGAATTCAACCATGATCCCGCATCTCGGCATTACCCGCACGCGCCTGGCTTTCATCCTTGGTGCGTTGGCCATGTTCGGTCCGTTTTCTGTCGACACGATTTTCCCAGCGTTCACTGCCATCGAGGGCGATCTCGGCGTCGGCAGGGTGGCGATGCAGCAGACCATCAGCCTCTACCTGCTTGGTTATGCAGCGATGTCACTCGTGCATGGCCCACTCTCTGACGCACTCGGCCGCAAGCGCGTGATCCTCGCCGGCATCGTGGTGTTCGTGTTGTCCTCGGCGGGCGCCGCTGTTGCCGACACGATCCAGCAATTGCTCGCGTATCGGGTGATCCAGGGCCTGTCCGCCGGCGTCGGCCTGATCGTCGGTCGCGCCATCGTCCGCGATGCGCTTGACGGCCACGACGCGCAGAAGTTGATGAGCCAGATCTCGATGATCTTCGGTATCGCCCCGGCGATCGCGCCGGTGATCGGCGGTTGGATCCTGGGCTGGACGCATTGGCGCGGCATCTTCTGGTTCCTGGCGGTGTTCGCGCTCGGTTTGCTGGTCATGGTCACGTGGTGGTTGCCGGAAAGCCACCCGCCGGAAAAACGCCTGCCGATGAATCTTCCGGTATTGGCCGGGGTCTACAAAAAAATCCTGAGCGACGGTCGCTTCCGCCTACTGGCCCTGGCCGGTACCTTCAACTTCGGCGCGTTGTTCCTGTACATCTCGTCGGCGCCAGCGTTCGTGCTCGATATCCTCAAGCTCAACGCGCAGCAGTTCGTCTGGTTCTTCGCGCCGACCATCGGCGGCATGATCGCTGGCGCTTTCGTCAGCGGTCACGCAGCCGGCCGGATCGGCGGCGAACGCCTGGCCAATATCGGTTTCACGGTCGGCGGCATCGCCACCGTCTGGAACATCGGTTACCACGCACTGGTGGCGCATCCGAGCGTGCCGTTTTCGGTATTGCCCACGGCGATGATCGCTTTCGGCATCGCCCTGGTTTTCCCGATCCTGACCCTCGCGATCCTCGACCTGTATCCGAACCAACGCGGCAGCGCCTCGTCGATGCAGGCCTTCGTCAGCCTGCTTTCGAATGCGTTCATCGCCGGCGTGCTTTCGCCCTGGCTCAGTGACAGCGCGCTGCATCTGGCGCTAGGCGCGGCCTGTTTCAGCGCGATCGGCTGGTTGCTCTGGCGCTGGAGCATCGCCCATCACGTGCGCAGGCTGCGCGCTACCAGCGATGCCGCGGCGTTCGAGCCGATGAACGAGTTGTAGGCATCAGGCAAACGTCATGACGACGAAACCCAGGCATGCCGCTTCCGCTTCCTCAGCGGTGAAGCACAATGGATCGAGACACCATTCGAGCCAGAAACCGTCGATCAAGGCAATGATCGAAAGCGCCGCGCGCCGGGAATCGATCGACTTGCCGCGTAGGCGGGCGATTTCCTCGAAAATGGCCTGGTAGGCATCGCGATCCTTGTCGAACAATTCGCGATTGAGTTTGCGCAGCGCCGCCGACTTGCCGATGGCGCTCCAGAATCCGGCCCAGATGCCGAGGTAGTCCTGCTTGAACATGGTCGGACCGAAGCTGACCTTGATCATCGCCCGCAGTTTATCCTCGGGTCGATCGTAACTGCCCAGCAGGCTACCGTGCGTCTGCGCCAGCCACTCATCGCGCAGGGCCTTGTACGACTGCCGGATCAGTTCCTCCTTGCTGCCGAAATGGTGGTTGATCAGGCCGCGGGAAACCTTGGCCTCGGTGCAGATGGTGTCGATGGTGGTGCCGGCATAGCCGAATCGTGCGATCGAACGCATGGTCGCCTCGATCAGCAGCTTGCGCCGGATGTCCGGCGCCTCGCGCTGTCGTGACTCGGCATCAGGCATGGGCCTGGTGGCTGGCTTGGTGGGTCGTCTGGCGGACATCGTGCTGTCCTGCTTCAACGAAACACGACGGTACGGTTGCCGTTGAGCAGGACCCGATGCTGCATGAACCACGTCACTGCGCGGGCCAGCACCACCGATTCGACGTCGCGACCCATCGCGGTGAATTCCTTGACGCTCAAAGCATGATCGACCCGGACCACGTCCTGTTCGATGATCGGACCTTCGTCGAGGTCATCGGTGACGAAGTGCGCCGTCGCCCCGATCAGTTTCACGCCGCGGGCATGCGCCTGTGCATACGGATTGGCGCCCTTGAAGCTGGGCAGAAAGGAATGGTGGATGTTGATGGCGCGGCCGCGCAATGCCCGACTCAACCCCGGCGACAGGACTTGCATGTAACGCGCAAGCACCACCAGTTCGATTGCCTCGTCGGCAACCAGCTGCAGCAAACCGGCCTCCTGTTGCTGCCGCGTCTCCGGCGTTACCGGCAAGTAGTGGAAGGGCAGACCATGCGACTGGGTGAGAGCGCGAAAATCCTCGTGGTTGGACGCCACGCCGCGAATATCGGCCTGGATCAGGCCGCTGGAGTACCGGTACAGCAAGTCGTTGAGGCAATGACCAGTCTTCGACACCAGCAGCAGTACGCGCGGTTTGTAGCTGGCATCGTGCAGCTTCCAGCTCATTGCGAATTCGGCGCCCAATTGCTCGAAGGCGCCGCGCAGGGCCATGCCACCATCAAGCTCGTCGGAAAAATGCACGCGCATGTAGAACATCGCCGACCCGACATCGTTGAACTGGGCGCTGTCGAGGATGTTGCAGCCGTTGTTGGCCAGCACGCCGGAGACCGCATGCACGATGCCGCGCCGGTCCGGGCAGGACAGGGTCAGGATGTACTGGCGCGGGCGTGGTGGTTTCTTCATGGTCGGGCGGCTACCGGATCCGGATCATTGCCGACGCGCCAGCCGTTCAAGTATCCAGCGGTCGATGCCGAACAGCAGCTCTTCGCGGTTCGAGTACGGCCCGGGTTGATAGCCATGGTTGGAAATCCCTTCCTGCGCGCGATCGGAAAGCTCCCAGTCCTGTTGGTTGGTGAGTTCCCAGAAATCCACCGCGTCACTCGGGTCGAAATCCGGCTTCGCGATGGCATCGGGATGGAAATGCCATTCGCAGACGATCTCGGTCTGGTCAACCGCGACTGGCCAGAGCTGGAAAGTCAGCATGTAGTCCGGGTGCAGGTTCAGCAGGAAGTTCGGCAGGAAAGCGTAGTAGTAAACACGCTGGCGGTCTTCGGCGGAAATGCCGGGGAAGGGCGGGCGATTGCTCAGGCCGTTCATGGATAGCGTCTGCACGCCTTCGCGCAGGTCCATGCGGCCACCCAGATAAGTCGGCTGCGGCGGCTCGTTGTCGCCACTCATGTAATGCGAGAGCTTGTTGAGCAACGGATGCGCGATCGGACAATGCAGGCATTCCGAGTAGTTCTGGAAGATCAGCTTCCAGTTGGCCTTGGCGTGATAGACGCGACGCTCCACGCACTTGAGATCAGCCATGCCCCAAGGGGCGAATTTCCGGTCGAGGCCGGCCAGGTGTTCAGCGAAGGGAACCGGCTGGGCCGAAAGGTTGATGAAGACATGGCCGTCCCAGGTGGCTGCGGCGACCTTGCCCAGCGGGTGGTCCTGCATCCGGAAGCCTTCCACTTTCTCCATGTGCGGTGCACCGACCAGGTTGCCTTCCAGGTCGTAGGTCCACGCGTGGTAGGGGCAACGGATCTTGCCCGGGATCGTGCCCTGGTGTTCCTTGCACAGAAGCGTTCCGCGATGCCGGCAGGTGTTATGGAACGCAGATATGTCGCCGTTCTGGTCACGCAGTACGATGACGTTGACGCCGGCGAAGCGGACCAGGAAATAGCTGCCGGCGTCAGGCAACTGCTCGGTGCGGCCAGCGTGCAGCCACATGTCCAGATGAACGGCCTGCAGCTCGCGCTGGAACACTTCCGGATCGGTGTAATAGCGCGCCGGCAGGGTCATCGTCTCTTCAAGCGAGACGGCCGGGCGGTTGTTGGCGTAACGAACAGTGGTAGTCATGGCCCGGTGTTCTCAGCGGTCGTTGGGTGGCGTTAGCTTGCGGCGCTCAGGCGAATAGAACGGGCGCTCGACGATCCGGCACGGCACCATGCGTCGTTGCCAGACCAGCTCGCGCTTGATGTAGATTTCCGCCCAGAGTTCGTCCTTGCGATTGAAGTGCGGCGCATCGATCATCGCCATCGCCAGGTTGCGCTTGCAGGTGGGCGACCACATCGCCGATGTCACCGCGCCAACCCGGTTCTTGCCGTCCTTGCTGTCATAGATCAGTGCGTCGATGGCCGGTTTCTTGCCGTCGACTTCCAGGCCGACCAGGCAATGCTTGATTCCTTCCTGCCTCTGCCGCAGCAGCGCGCGCCGGCCGTTGAAGTGGCCCTTGTCCATGTCCACCAGCCAATCCATGCCGAGTTCGAACGGCGTGTGCGCGCGATTGACGCGCAAAGTGAACTCGGCGTTGACGAATTCGGAATCGGGTAGCAGCAACCCGGCTTCAATGCGCGCCATCTCCAGCGCGGCGTAGCCAATCGGGCGGATGCCGCGGGCTTCGCCGGCGACCATCAGGGCGTCCCACAACGCGCGGGCATTGGCCGAGGCGATCCACAGCTCATAGCCGAGGTCGCCGGTGAATCCGGTGCGCGAGACCATGATGTCGAAACCCAGTTCCTTGTAGTTGCCGATCTCGAAGGGCTTCAGGTTTTCGACACCGACCAGTCCCATCTTCTTGAGCACCGCGCAGGTCGTCGGACCCTGCAAGGCCAGCGCGGCGATGTCCTGGGTGATTTCCTCGATCTTCACGTCGAAACCGATCGCCGCATACAGGAACCAGTCCAGCTGGCGTTCGGCGGTACATAGCCGGAATTTGCTCTTGCCGAGCCGGAAGATGGTGCCGTCGTCGATCACGTGGCCGTCGTCGTCGCACCACATCGTGTAAGTGACGCGATTGGTCTTGAGCTTGCGCACATCGCGGGTGACCAGGCGATTCAGGAATGCTTCCGCATCCGGCCCGTTGATCTGGTACTTGATCATCGGCGACATGTCGAAGATCGAGGCGGTGTTGCGGATCGCGAAGTACTCATGCTCGACCGACGAGAAAGTGGTGAGCGTGTTGTAGCCGGCCCATTGCCGGAAAGCGCGGGTCTCGATCAGCGGCTCGTAGCATTCGAAGAACGGCGTGGTCAGCATCGGCTTGCGCCAGATCGGCGCGCCGCCGTCCACGGCGTGCTTGGCAATAACGCGCATGTTAGTGACCTCCCGTCAGGATCGGAGGAGTGGCAATCGTGGATCCGCATTGCGAACACGATCTGACGCCCTCCGGCT
>JANXRY010000029.1 GCA_025356635.1 Gammaproteobacteria bacterium | reverse complement strand
CGTTGTTGACGACCCGCGCGTCGAGGAAGGCCAGCGCGAACCGCTGGTAGTTGCTCGCGGCTTGCGCCGTCGGTACGTACGGCGTCGTGCCAAAGTCGTTCTTCGTCTCCAGCAGGTTGACCTGGTCGGTATAGGCGTCGGCGGCGACGCGGAAGGCGCCGTCGACGCGGATCAGCCGGCAAGATTCCTCGTAGCTGCCGGCGTTGTTGGAATTGACCAGGTTCCCGGACACGTCGTGGCTGAAATGCGCGTGGGTAGTGCGGCGCGGATCGAATTTCGCGCCGGTGCCGGCGACGCTGGATCCGCCGACCTGGTCGTGGTGGTCCCGGCAGCAGGCGGTGCATTTGGCGCTCTCGTTGTCGGCGCTGACCCAACCCGCCGGTTGCTTGTTGCTGGCTTGCTCCGGCGGTACGTAGCGGAAGCCGTTCCAGTACGTCGGGCGGAACCCCGTGACGGTATTGTCGGCGTTGGCGTAGCTGCAGGTGCAGCCGACCACGGTAGTTTCCACTTTCGACTGCGCCACCGCCGTGCCGTTGCTGACGGTGCCGTAGGTGAGGACGTCGTAACGGGTCTCGGCGACGCGGAAATCGGCGCCCAGCAATTTCGGTTGCGGGTTGGTCGCCGCGGTGCTGGTGCCATCGACGCTGGGGTCGCTGCTGAACGCCAGCGGGATGACGCCATTGGCCACGCCGTTGGTAAGTGTCGGATCGTTGATGATGACCTCGATGGTGCGCGGAATGACCGCCGAGCCGCTCTTGGCGATCAGTGCGCTGTCGCTGGGCGCCACCGCGGCGATCGCGTCTTCGAGGGTGACGCTGCGGGACGTGCCCTGGACGTCAGTCCAGGTCACGTTGACGGCGATGCGCTTGAACTCGGTATTGTCGACGTAACCGGTGGCGGCATGGCCGTTGTAGGCGTTCGGCGTGTCGCCGGTATCTTCGGCGTAGGTGACGAACTTGCCGTCGGCGGTGGCGGAGTTTCCGTCCGGGTCCTGGTTGTAAACAAATCGCGCCACCGTCCAGGAACGGCTGAAACTGGTGCCGCCAAAGGTGCCGGGCGAATCCGATCCGTCGGTCAAGGCCTGGTAGGACGAGCCGGTCTTCATGTTGTTGAAGGTGCGCAGCGTTTCCAGCTGGTCCTTCGCCAATGCCGTCGCCTCTGTGAAGGCCCGCGCGTCGTTCGAAGCGCGCATCAGCGCCGCTTGCAGCGATACCAGGCCGAGCAGGCCGACCGCCAACACCACCGCCGCGACCAGCACTTCGATCAGGCTGAATCCATGTTGCCGCCGCGGCGTCGATGGCTGGGTCATGGCGATCCTAGAAATCCTTGCCGCTGTCCAGCCACGTGCCCGGGACGCGGGCGAACCGGACCTTGGTCGGCAGCTTGAACGGATCGACATTCGACGAAGTGTCGTCGTATACCAGGATCGAGTTGCCGGTCAGGGTGATATTGCCTTCGACCGTGAGCGAGCCGAAGATCGTCGCGTCCTGCATGTTGAAGCGGTAGTGGGTCGACGAAGTCTCGGTGGCAATGTTGTTCGAATGCACGAACAGCATGCCGTACAAGGTGGCATTTTTCAGCGTCGCGTCGCCGAACACGACGATGATTACCGGCGCCTTGGCCGAGCCGACGGTCACGGCGCTGATCACGCAGTCGCCGGTGACGTAGAACAGGCCATAGGAATCGGAGTTGAACTGGTCGGCCGCGCAGTTGCCCTCAATGACCGTGGCGCCCAGGTCCTCGCGCAAGGCGTAGTCGGCGCAGTTCTGGGTCGGAGGGCTTTCGGTACCGCAATTGCTCAGCGTGGTGCCGGTGACATCGTGGTCGGCGACCACGTAATTGACCCCGAACATCCATTCGAACGGCGAGTCGTCGGAGGCGGCGGAGGCGTTCGACAGGGCGGTATTCGGCGCCGAGCCGACCGCCTTGTCCAGGGCGATCGGCGTGCTGGTCGGCACGGTGACGTCGGATGGACCTGCGCCCGGGAAGAACTGGATGTCCGGCGGCTTCGGGCTGCCCGCGGCGCCGGCGTTGCCGTCGCGATCGAGGACGTCGACGTTCTCGCGCTTGTTTCCCGATGCCGACCCGGACAACCAGTAATCGCTGTCTGCCTTCGAATTCGGGCAGTGGCAAGGCGGATTGCTGCCGGAGGTCGGGCAGATCTCCTTGGCCCGGTCCAGGTTGGGCTTGGAATCGCCACGCATGAAGTCCTCGATGTAACAGGTGCTGATGCTGGCGGCGCCACCGCCGGTGCTGTTTTCCACCTGGACGTCGTTCGGGGACCACACCGAACCGGGCAGGCCGTAGCCGCCGGCGTTCGCGTTCGGCACGATGGTGATGGTGCCGCCGGTGCTGATCTTCCCGGATGCGACCAGCGGTATGGATGCGCTCGAGTTGATGCTGCCGAGCGTCGCCCAGGTTTCCTTGAAGGTGGCGCTGGAGTTCTCGTCCGGCAGGACGACGTTGGCGATCATCGTCACCGCGATCCGGTTGCCCTTGGCCGGCGAAGCGCGACACGCGGGCGTGAGCAAACTGCTGTCGACGCGGCAGAGCACGGCACGCACGGTGGTCCGGGTGGCAAACCTGGCCGCGCCACCGACGCCGACGCTGGCGGTTTCGAGTTTGACCGCGTCCGGCATCAGGTCCTGGTACGGAAGGATCGTCGCCGGGACCGTGGACGTTCCATCCAGGCTGTAGAAATACAATTGCCCGCGGCGGCCGCCCGCGCCGGAGCTGGCGGGGTAGTCGGCCGACACGCTGTCGTCGCGCTCGGTCATGCACGGGTGCGGCGAGCCGTCGGGAAGGTTGGCGATATTCGGAAAGCCCGCGACGCTTGAGCACAATACCCAATGGCGGCCCGATGCCGCGTTGGTCGCCAGCCAGCCGCCAGTGGCCGTAGTGCCGGCCTGGTTGGAGACCAGCTGTCCGCGTTTTGCCGTCAGGTATTCGCCGGCCAGGTTGATGCTGTATTCGGCGGCCTGCGCCACCAATTGCGAGCGATTTTCATTGGTGGCGGTGCGCTGCTCGAAAAACGCAACTTGCGCCGAATACAGGACGATAACGACCAGTATCCCGAGCACCACGAGCGTGACCAACAGCGTGACCGCGCCTCGCTGGTTTTTGCTGCGGCCCGCATTGCGGAACTTAGGCATGGCGTCTCGGTAGCAATGTTCCAAGCAGGATCAAGCACCCGGGGCAGTATCGCATAGCATCCCGGTGGTATCGGGCGGGTCGACGGCAGCGATCGGGCGCAGGCATTCGGCGCGGATCCGCACGTTGGTCTGCAGCGAGCGCGAATACTCGTTCTTGCCGATCAGCACGCCCGCCATGGTGACGCCGAGATCCCTGACCTTGGAGCCGAGGTTGGCGGCGGTCGGTGGATTCCAGATGGAGTTGTCGACGATGCGGAAGCTGGTGACGTCGAGCTGTTGCGGATCGCTGAGCGCGCACCAGCCACTGGCGGCATTGCAGGCGACCGGATAGGTCGTGTAGTCGGGGCCGTCGCTGTCGCAGTCGATCGTTGCAGCGGTGGCGCTGGTCTGGCCGACCTCGATGACGCCGACAGACACGCCGTTGACCGTCCGCGTCGCGCGCCGAAGCGCGTGGATCTCGCCGCTGGCGACGTCCATGAAGCCGGGCCCGGTGCCGGCGGTCGTTTTAGCCGTCTTGCCGTCGTAGGCAAAAATCACGCAGCTGTTGTTGGCGTTGCCGCGGACGATCTGCATGGGTGCGAACGCCGAGCTGGCGTTGCTGCTTGCGCCCAAGGCGATGAAGCGCATGGCGTTCTCGTCGTAGCCGGCCCGGCGCAATTCGCTGGTGACGTAGTCCATGGTGTTGCGCAGGTCCTGGGTGAACCTGGCCGTGCGGACGTAGTTGGTGTTGCTGGTCATGCTGGCCATCAGGAAACTGAGCGCCGCACCGGAAACGACCATTCCGGAAGCGATGCTGGACATCATCTCGACGATGCCGAAACCGCGATTGTTGGCTGCACTCGTCTTCATGGTCGGCCCTTCGGGGTCGCGGTCAATCGGCACAATGACGGTGGCTGTATTCGGGCAACTTGCTGGCGGCGGTGTTCGATTCGCAAAGCACGCCACGGCCGAGTTGATCGATGCTCAGGCTCAGCTTGTACAGATTCTGTCCCGGCGGGCCGGCCAGGCTGATCGTGCCCCGGTCCGTCGGTTCGGTCAGGTTGGTGCGCTTGGGTTCGATCACCACCGGCTGCGTCGATGCCAGCGAGGTCGTACCGCCGATCGTCACGCGCACCAGGGAGACCCGCTTCCATTCGCCCTGGTCGGCCGGGTAGCGCGCGACGTCGCAAACGTTACTGGTTGGCGCTGCCGACAGGCAATCGCAGGGCGTGGTGTCGCCTGGATCGCTGGTGGTGGCCGCGCCGAGGCAGAAGGCGCCGCTGGTGTCGGTCTTGACGCCGACCTTGACCATCTGGTTGCGCTTCACTGCCTCGAAGTGCGCCACATTCCAGAACGACAGCATCTGGTCGGCGGCGCCGCGGATCGTGGCGCGCTGGCTCACGCCGGAGAACGACGGAACCGCGATCACCGCGAGGGTCGCGGCAATGGACAGCGTGACCATCAGCTCGACCAGGGTGAATCCGGTGACGTGGCGTGGCGAGGCGGACATTGGCGATCCCAAGTGGATGGAAGGAGGCGGACTTCCTTGTCCGCTCACCGAAGCTCTCGATCCTTGGTTGTCATCTTATGGACGCGGAGCCAGCGCGCCATCCGTACTTCTACCTATGCCCTTTCACTCGATCTGCCCGCGCGCGTATTCGGCATCAAGCTTTTCCATCGCGTCTTTCGGCTTCAGTTTCGCTGCTTTCTCGAAGGCAGTTGCTGCGGCGTCTTCCTTTTTGTCACGGTAGATGAGCAAGAGCAGATTGGCATGCTCGACATGGGCGATTGGTGAATCGGGAGTGAGTTTGAGTGCAGTAGCGATGTGTTTTTCTGCTTCGCTTGCTTTTGCACCGTAGGTCATGCCGCCAATCAGGGCTCCGATCTTGCCAATGATTTCAGCGTGGTAGAGGGCAAGCGCGGTATGGGCTTCAGCGTGCTTGCCGTCGAGATTGAGCGTGGCCTCAAGGCTATCGCGGACCTTGCCGGCCAACCCCATCTTGAGCGCCTTGGCGATGCTGATTCCCTGGCTGTAACGGCCCAATGCAAAGGCATGCCGATAGTGGCTATTGGCCTCGTCGGGCAGGGCAGCGATGGCAGCTTCGGCCATGTTCGCAGCCTGCTCGTAGCGTTTTAGCTGCTCGGCTTCATCGTCAACCAGATAGCTGGCATGAATGCCGATGGCCTTGATCGCAACTGATGCGCCTACCGGGCCGAGCGCTTTCCCGGCCTCGAAGGCTTGTTCGAAGTCGCCATGGTGGAACGCGCTCCAGGCAGCCTGAAGCGCCAGTGCCAGCTCGGCGGCATCCTTGCCCTTGGGCGCAGACTTCCCGGCCGCCTTGATCAGTGCTGCGGCGCGTTTCGCATCTGGATAAGGCTCGCCGTCGCCTGCGTGGAGGGCCGGCCAAGCCTTCCGGAGATTATCGCCGGCGTAGTGAAAGGACTTGTTGTCATGGGGAAACCTGGCCCAACCCGACTTTTTCGTTGCCATCGTTCGATCTCCAAGGACAAGGCAGGATGTCGCGGCCTGCCGGTTCATGCAAGCGTTTCAAACGGTAGTGTGAAAACTCAGTTGCCGAGGCCGAGACTGCATCTGGAGATACCGGCCAGGGATTGGTCAAACCCCACAACCAACGAGGTGCAGCATGGTCCGCAAAACTTCCAAACATCCGGTCACCGCGGCTCGCCGCACTGAATTCCAGCCTCGCAAGTTGCTGTTGGCCAGCATCGGCGCGATTTCCCTAGGCCGAAAGCAAGTCGTCCAGAGCTGCACGAATGCGGCTCGCGACATCAATCACCTGCCAGCCAAGGCCGAAGCCATGGTGAAGGAAGCCGAGTTCGCCGCCCGCAAGTTGCGCAAGCAGGTTGAGGGTGAAGTATCGAAGTTTCAGAAAAAGGCGTTGTTGCTGGTCACTGAAGCCCGCGGCCAAGCCGAAAAACGCCTCAACCCCATGCTCGCCCGTCTGGGTGTGCGGCCGGTATCGGCCAAGCGCCGCAGCACCAAGAAGCCGTCTGCCCGCAAGCCGTCTCAACGCCGTCGCGCCGCCTGAGTTTTCGACACCTGCCGGCCCTGCCTCTGCGCGGGCTGGTGTAACAGCTGGTCGGGAAGGTCACGCATCGGGGATAATCGCGGCATGACCGCACGCATCCTCGATGGAAAGCGTATCGCCGACGCACTGCTGGATGACTTGGCGGGTCGGGTTCTGGCGCGCGTGGCCAGCGGCCATTCGCGGCCTGGCTTGGCTGTCATCCTGGTCGGCGATGATCCGGCTTCGGCCGTGTACGTGCGCAACAAACGACGCGCCTGCGCCAAGGTCGGTATCAACGCCCACGATTTCGATCTGCCGGCCGCCACGACAGATGCGGATATCGGAGATCTGATCGACCGGCTCAACGCGGATCCGTCTATCCACGGGATCCTCCTGCAACTGCCTCTGCCCGGAAATCGCGATGGCCGGGAACTGGTGCACCGCATTGATCCGCGCAAGGATGTGGACGGTTTTCATCCGGAAAACGTCGGGCACCTGGCGCTGCGGCAATTCGGCCTGCGTCCCTGCACTCCGCGCGGCATCACCACTTTGTTGGCCTACACAGACCGGCCAGTTCGCGGGCAGACAGCGGTTATTGTTGGAGTGAGCAACCATGTCGGCCGGCCGATGGCGCTTGAGTTGCTGATCGCTGGCTGCACTACCGTCTGCTGCCACAAGTTCACGCCGCGTGATGTTCTCGAAACTCAGACTCGCGCGGCCGATATTTTGGTTGTAGCTGTTGGGCGGCCAGAATTGATTCCAGGCGAATGGATCAAGCCGGGTGCCGTCGTGATCGACGTCGGCATCAATCGCATGGACGATGGTCGGCTGGTTGGCGACGTCGGGTTCGCAGCAGCGCGCGAGCGCGCCAGCTGGATTACCCCGGTGCCGGGCGGGGTAGGGCCGATGACGGTGGCCACGCTGATGCAAAACACGTTGGAAGCGCTCGAAGCGATGGAATCCCGGATCACATGAACGGCTTCAGACTGTGTGAAAATGGCAGCATGACCCGTCCGTTTCCGAGCCTCTGGTTCGCCGTCCTGCTGCCATTTGCATTATCCGGTTGCGCATCGCTGGTGCAGAAAGCGGGCGATCGCTTCGCCGACAACCTTGGCAAAGCCATTCTCGACAATGAAGACCCGGCAACCGTACGCGACGGCCTGCCCGCCTATCTGCTCCTGCTCGATAGCCTGATTGCCGGCCAGAAGCCCGGTGCGCCCGGCAATGCCCCGATGTTGCTGGCGGCAGCAAAACTCAACGGCGCCTATGCCGGAAATTTCACCGGCGATGATGCCGAACGTGCGCAGCGTCTGTCGGCAAAAGCCCTTGATTACGCCCGACGCGGGGAGTGTCTGATCGACGCCGGCTTATGTGCTGCTCTTGACCAAGATCAGGACCATTTCGCGGCAGCACTGGCCAACAGCAAGGATCCGGCGCCGATCTATGCGCTCGCTACTGCCTGGTCCGGCTACCTGCAAGCGCATAGCGAAGACATGGTCGCCATCGCTGACCTACCGAAAATCCAGGCGTTGCTTGAACGGGTTGTTGCGCTCGACCCCGGGCATGATCACGGCCAGGTTTACGTCTACCTGGGTGTGCTGAATTCGCTCCGACCGGAAGCAATCGGTGGCAAGCCCGAGTTGGGTCGGAAATATTTCGAGGAAGCGATCGAGCTGTCTGGCGGGCACAATCTTTATGCCAAGACCTTGATGGCGCAGTACTACGCCCGCCTGGTCTACGACCAGGAGTTGCACGACCGTCTGCTCGTCGAAGTGCTGGCGGCTGATCCGAAATCCCCGGGCTTCACTTTGACCAATACGCTGGCCCAGCAGCTGGCACGCAAGCTGCAGGAAAGCGGCAAGGATTATTTCTGATGAATAAGCTTATTCGCTGGGGCCTGAGTGTCGTGCTCGCCCTGATATCGATGCCGTTGGCAGCGCAACAGGCCATCAAGATCGCCACGGTTGCGCCGGATGGTTCGGTGTGGATGCGTGAGTTGCGTGCCGCTGCGGCCGAGGTGCTGACGCAAACCCAGGGTCGGGTCAACGTGAAGTTCTTCCCCGGCGGCGTCATGGGCAGCGACGTCGTGGTCCTGCGCAAGGTCCGGCTCGGCCAGTTGCAGGGCGGGGCAGTGACCGGCAGCGACCTCGACGGCATCTGCCAGGACGCACCGATCTACAGCTTGCCGTTCCAGTTCAACAGCCAGGCTGAGGTCGACGCAGTCCGCAAGGTGGTCGACCCAATGCTCGCCGACTGTTTCCGGAAGGGCGGAATGCAAATGCTCGGATTGGCCGGCGGCGGGTTCGGCTACCTGATGAGCACCCACCTATTGCGTAGTCGCGACGACCTGCGCAGCTCCAAGGTGTGGGTTCCCGCCAATGACAGGATAGGCGAACTGACTTTCAAGAACGGGGGCATTACGCCCGTCCCATTGCCGCTGTCCGACGTTTTCACCAGTCTCCAGACCGGTCTCGTCGACACCGTAACTAATACTTTCTCGGGCGCGGTCATCCTGCAATGGCACAGCAAGATCAAGTACATCGTTGATCTGCCACTGACCTACATCCCGGCCTATGTCCTGGTTGACGAGAAGGCTTATGGCAAATTGACTGCAGCCGACCAGGCGTCACTTTCACGAGCATTCAGCGCTGCCATGAACCGGATTGACGCTTCCAATCGGCGCGAGAATGTGCAGGCACTTGCAGCGATGAAACTGGGTGGCACGCAACTGCTGCCGACACCACCAGTGGAGGCCGCACGCTGGCGCGAGATCGGGGTGACCACGGCCCGCCAACTGGAACAGATGAACGCCTATTCGCCGGCCGTGCTGGCCACGATCCGGCGTGTGCTGGCCGGCCAGCGAGGCGGGAACTGAGCACATGCTGAGTAGATTCCTGGCTCGCCTGCACCAGGTCGAGGATCTTCTGCTGGCCAGCCTGCTCGGCACCCTGATCCTGGTGGCGCTGGTCCAGATCGGGCTACGAATGTTTTTCGGCAGTGGCCTTGAATGGGCCGAACCGGTAAGCCAGATGGGTGTCCTCTGGCTGGCCTTGCTGGGTGCGCTGGGCGCTGCCCGATCGCACCGGCATATCGCCGTGGATGCGTTGCCGCGATTGATGCCGCCGTTCTGGCGCCGCGCCAGCTGGATGGTGACCCAACTGGCGACCTCATCCGTCTGCGGCATGCTGGCCTGGTATGGCTGGGGCATGTTGCAGATGGAGCGCGAAGCACCAACGGACTTCGTGGCCGGCATCAGCAGTTGGGTGCCCATGCTGGTTTTCCCGATCGGCTTTGGGCTGCTCAGCCTGCGCTTTGCGATCTCCGCCTTTGCGCAACCGCCGGAGCATGAAGGCCTGTGATCACTGGCGCGCTCATTGTCCTGATCCTGGCGGCGCTGGGCATGCCGCTGTTCGCGGTCATTGCCGCGATAGCCTTGCTTGGCTTCCACGCCGCTGGGTACGACCTGATTGCTGTGGCAGTCGAGTACTACCGCCTTAGCGACCGACCGGGCCTGATCGCTATTCCAATGTTCACCCTGGCCGGGTACCTGCTGGGAGAAAGCGGCACCCCCACGCGCCTGGTTCGGTTATCGATGGCTCTGCTGGGCTGGTTGCCGGGAGGCCTGGCGATCGTCGCGATCGTCGCCTGCGCGTTCTTCACCGCGTTCACCGGTGCTTCCGGCATGACCATCGTAGCCATTGGTGCATTCCTGTATCCGGCGCTGGTCAAGGCCAAGTATCCGGAGAACTACAGCCTGGGCCTGGTGACTTCTTCCGGGAGCCTGGGCCTGTTGTTTGCGCCATCACTACCGCTGATCCTGTACGGCTTCGTGGCTGGCCAGCTGGGCACCACGCCGCCGGTGACCATCCGCGATCTGTTCCTGGCCGGCCTGATGCCGGGCGGACTGATGATCCTGGTACTCAGCCTCCACGCCATGTGGGTGGGACGGCAACTGCCACGCGTGGCATCCCGGTTCGATACGGGCGAATTGTGGGCGGCGGTCAAGGACGCGATCTGGGAGTTGCCACTGCCGGTAATCGTCCTCGGTGGCATCTATTCCGGCAAGTTCGCAGCCAGTGAAGCTGCAGCTGTGACTGTACTTTATGTTTTCATCGTAACTATATTGATTAAAAAAGAAATTAAGTTTCAGAAATTGCCCGACTTGATGGCTGAGGCGATGCGCCTCGTTGGCGCCATCCTGATCATCCTGGGCGCTGCCGGCGCCTTGTCGAATTGGCTGGTTGACCAGGAAGTTCCCAACCATCTGTTTGATTTCAGCCGGCAGTACGTGCACTCGGCGGGAATGTTCTTGCTCCTGCTCAATGCCGTGCTCTTGCTCGTCGGCATGTTCATCGACATCTTTTCCGCCATCGTGATCCTCACACCACTGCTGGTGCCGGTGGCGGTAGCCTACGGCATCCATCCGGTGCACTTCGGCATCGTGATGCTGGCCAACCTGCAGATCGGTTACTTCATGCCCCCCGCAGGCATGGACCTGTTCATTGCCGCCTATCGTTTCAAGATGAACATCCTGACCCTGGCCCGTGCCTGCGTCCCGTTCTTCCTGCTGGTCGGGTTAGCCCTGCTGATCATCACCTGGGTTCCCTGGCTGTCCCTGGCACTGCTGTAGACCGAAACCTCAAGAATTCCGCCTATAATGTCGCGCTTCCTATCCCCGGAGCCGCTCCATGCTGCGCATCCAGGCAGAAGCATTGACGTTCGATGACGTCTCGCTCGTTCCCGCCCATTCCACGATCCTGCCCAAAGACGTCAACCTGGGCACCCGGCTGACCCGTGGGATCAGCCTGAACCTGCCGATTGTGTCGGCAGCCATGGATACAGTCACAGAAGCCCGGCTCGCCATCGCCATGGCCCAGCTCGGCGGCATCGGCATCCTGCACAAGAACATGTCGGCAGGCGAACAGGCTGCGCACGTCGGACAAGTCAAACAATTCGAGGCTGGGGTCATCCGTTCGCCGTTCACGGTTCGCCCGGATACCACTATCGGCGAAGTGCTCAAACTCACGCGTGCCCGCAACATCTCCGGTGTGCCGGTGGTGGATGGCGGCCAGTTGGTCGGAATTGTCACCAGTCGCGACATGCGTTTCGAGACCAAGCTCGACGATCCGATCCGCAACATCATGACCAAGAAGGATCGGCTGGTCACGGTGAAGGAGGGCGCTTCCGACGAGGAAGTGCTGCAGCTCCTGCACAAGCACCGGATCGAGAAAGTGCTGGTGGTCAACGACGGCTTCGAGCTACGCGGCCTGATCACCGTCAAGGACATCCAGAAGGCCCGCGACAACCCGAACGCCGCCAAGGACATGGCCGAACGCCTGTTGGCCGGAGCGGCGGTCGGCGTCGGCGGCGATACCGAGGCGCGGGTCGAAGCGCTGGTCGCGGCCGGCGTCGATGTCATCGTGGTCGACACGGCGCACGGCCATTCCCAGGGCGTGCTCGATCGCGTCGCCTGGGTGAAGAAGAATTTCCCGAATGTCCAGGTGATCGGCGGCAACATCGTCACTGGCGACGCCGCGTTGGCTCTGATGGATTGCGGCGCCGATGCCGTCAAGGTCGGTGTCGGGCCCGGCTCGATCTGCACCACCCGGATTGTCGCCGGCGTTGGCGTGCCGCAAATCAGTGCAATCGGCATGGTCGCAGAAGTGCTCAAGGGTCGTATCCCGTTGATCGCTGATGGCGGTATCCGCTACTCGGGCGACATCGCCAAGGCGTTGGTTGCTGGCGCCTCGACCGTGATGATCGGCGGGCTCTTCGCCGGCACCGAAGAAGCCCCAGGCGAAGTCGAGTTGTTCCAGGGCCGCAGTTACAAAAGCTATCGCGGCATGGGCTCGCTCGGCGCGATGGAGCTGGGCAGCAAGGACCGGTACTTCCAGGATGCCTCCGACGCCGACAAGCTGGTGCCGGAAGGCATCGAAGGTCGCGTTCCCTATCGCGGCCTGCTCGCCAACATCGTCCACCAGCTTGCCGGTGGCGTACGCGCGTCGATGGGCTATGTTGGTTGCGCCACCATAGAGGAAATGCGCACCCGGCCGAAATTCGTCCGCGTGACCAATGCCGGCACCCGCGAAGCGCATGTCCATGACGTCCAGATCACCAAGGAACCGCCTAACTACCGCGCATGACCGACATCCATAGCGACAAGATACTCATCCTCGACTTCGGCGCGCAGTACACGCAACTGATCGCACGGCGTATCCGTGAGCTCGGCGTCTACTGCGAAATCTGGGCCTGGGACCACGACCCGGTCGAAATCGCCCGGTTCGCACCCAAGGGCATCATCCTGTCGGGCGGCCCGGAGTCGACGATCGAAGAAGGCTCGCCACGGGCGCCGCAGCAAGTGTTCGATGCCGCTGTCCCGATCCTGGGTATCTGCTATGGCATGCAGACCATGGCCATGCAGCTCGGCGGTAGCGTCGAGGGCGACCATCACCGGGAATTCGGCTATGCCGAGGTCGAGGTCACGGCGGAATGTGCCTTGCTCGACGGATTGAAGGACCATCCCGGCAGCCCGCCCAAGCTCGACGTCTGGATGAGCCACGGCGATCGGGTGACGCGCATCCCGGAGAGCTTCAACGTAATCGCCCGCACCGAAACGGTCGCGATCGTCGGCATGGCCGATGAAGACCGTCGCTGGTACGGCGTGCAATTCCATCCCGAGGTTACCCACACCCATTCCGGCGCCGAGATCCTGCGGCGCTTCGCCGTGGATATTTGTGGCTGCCATACCCTCTGGACCGCTGCCAACATCATCGAGGACCAGATCGCACGGGTTCGCGACCATGTTGGCGATGACGAGGTATTGCTGGGCTTGTCCGGTGGCGTGGACTCGTCGGTGGTCGCCGCCCTGCTGCACCGTGCAATTGGCGAAAAGCTGACCTGCGTGTTCGTCGATACCGGCTTGCTGCGCTGGCAGGAAGGCGACCAGGTGATGGCCATGTTCGCCGCGCACATGGGCGTGAAGGTCATCCGTGTCAACGCCGCGGAGCGCTATTTCAGCGCGCTGGCGGGTGTTTCCGACCCGGAGGCCAAGCGCAAGATCATCGGCGGCCTGTTCATCGATATTTTCGAGGAAGAGGGCCGCAAGCTGTCCAACGTGAAGTGGCTGGCCCAGGGAACGATCTATCCGGACGTGATCGAGTCCGCTGGCAGCAAGACCGGCAAGGCGCACGTGATCAAGAGCCACCATAACGTTGGCGGCCTCCCGGCGCACATGAAATTGGGCCTGGTCGAACCCCTGCGCGAGCTGTTCAAGGACGAAGTACGGCGCATCGGCGTCGAGCTTGGCCTTCCACGCGAGATGGTTTATCGGCACCCATTCCCCGGACCGGGCCTGGGTGTGCGTATCCTCGGCGAGGTCAAGGCCGAGTACGCAGAACTGCTGGCCCAGGCGGATGCCATCTTCATCGAAGAACTGCGCAAGGCCGATCTCTACGACAAGACCAGCCAGGCGTTTGCAGTCTTCCTGCCAGTAAAGTCCGTGGGAGTGGTGGGTGATGCCCGTGCCTACGAGTGGGTAATCGCGTTGCGTGCTGTTGAGACAGTGGATTTCATGACGGCGCATTGGGCGTACTTGCCCTATGACTTTTTGGACATAGTTTCTCGCCGTATAATCAATGAATTACGTGGTATTTCTCGCGTTGTTTATGACATATCAGGCAAGCCCCCGGCGACGATCGAGTGGGAGTGATGCGGTGACGGCTGAGGTTGATTTCAACGCCGATGACCAGCGCTGGATGCGCCATGCTCTTGCCTTGGCCGATCGCGCCGAGCGCGAGGACGACGAAGTGCCGGTCGGTGCGGTGCTGGTGGACGACCGTGGAGATCTCTTGGCGGAAGGCTGGAACCGCAATATCACCGAGCATGATCCAACCGCCCACGCCGAGATCGTGGCGATGCGCCAGGCCGGGATGCGGCTAGGCAACCATCGTCTGACCGGCGCAACGTTGTACGTGACGCTGGAACCCTGTGGGATGTGCGCCATGGCCATGGTCCATGCCCGGATTGCCCGGGTCGTCTACGCAGCATCCGATCCCAAGACCGGCGCCGCGGGCAGCGTTTTCGACCTGCTGGTCGATCCGCGGCACAATCACAAGGTGCAAGTGCAGGGTGGATTGCTAGGCGAGGAAGCGGGGCAGCGATTGACCAACTATTTCCGCACGAAGCGTCGTTAGGGTCGGTGGGGTCGGTTCAACTCGAGGTCGATCTCTTCGTCGAAGCTGCGCACCGACAGGCTGACTTCGCGCCCCAGGAATGCGCTGGCGGCGAGCAGGCACAACACGCCGATCACCGCCAATGCCGTCGGTAGCCCCCACAGGCGCACGTTCTGTAACAGCGCGTCAGCGGCGAGCCCCAAACTTGTGCCCACGAACGACGCCAGCGCCAGGTACAGCAACAGGCAGGCGCGCAACACCAGGCGAGCCCGGTGCCGATGGCGTTCGATCTGCGCATCGAGTCCAGCCCGGTTCTCCGACGGATCGAGTTTCCATAAGGCAATCACTTGCCGTAGCCGATCAACAACCCGCGCCAGCCGATTGTTCGCAGACACCAACAGCGAGCCCGTGGCGGCCATGAGCAGGGCGGGCGCCAGCATCGACGTCAGGATGCGGTAATGGTCTGCGGAGGTGAAGGGGGTCATGCCTGAAGTATGATGCGCCGTCCCTATCGGCTGCCACAACAATGAGCTCCATTCCATTGAACGATCAGCATCTGATCTGGATCGACCTGGAAATGACCGGGCTCGACCCGGACAGCGATTCCATTATCGAGATCGCCACCCTAGTCACCGACAAGGAATTGAATATCCTCGCCGAAGGCCCGGAGTTGGCGATCGCCCACCCGCTGGCGCGGCTCGAAGCCATGGACGACTGGAATCGGTCGACCCACGCAAAGACCGGCCTTTGGAAACGGGTACTTGAGAGCACGACGTCGATGGCCGATGCCGAAGCGCAGACGATCGCCTTCCTCGGCGCTTGGGTGCCGGCGGGAAAGTCGCCGATCTGCGGCAACTCGATCTGCCAGGACCGGCGCTTCCTGGTCCGGCAGATGCCAACGCTGGAACGTTACTTCCACTACCGCAATCTCGATGTCAGCACGATCAAGGAGCTGGCGCGGCGCTGGTCGCCCGCCTTGCTCGACGGTCACAGCAAGACCGGCGCGCACACCGCGCTTTCGGATATCCGCGAATCGGTGGCCGAGCTGGCCTACTTCCGACGATTCATGGGCCCGTTGGGCGGATCGCCGACAGGCTAGCGGCTTGCACGAAGTGGATTTCCCGCTGCGGACCGGGAATACGAATTCCGTTTTGGCGGAAGTCTTCCAGTATCCGTTCCAGCAGCCAAGGACGCACATCCGAATAGGCGGCCGCGGCGGTCCAGGCCTGAAGTTGCAACACGACACTGCTTTCGGAAAATTCGGCGACGATCACCTGCGGGGCGGGTGCGGCGTGTATCGCCGTGCTACTGGCGGCGATCGCCAGCAGGCGTTGCCGGGGAACGGCGATGTCGATGTCGTAGGAAATGCCGACCGAGACATCGACGCGACGTTGGCCCAACGCCGTGTAGTTGACGATCGGCGCTGCGGTGATCTGGCTGTTCGGCAACAGGATTTCGCGGTTGTCGGCTGTTTTCAGTCGGGTCTGGAAAATTCGAACGCTGTCGACCAGGCCTTCCAGCCCTGCGATCTGCACGCGGTCGCCGACGTGGAAGGGTCGCAGCATGATCAGCACGACACCCGAAGCGATATTGGACAGCGAATCCTTCAGACCCAGACCGATCGCAAGTCCAGCCGCGCCAAGTACCGCGATCAGGGATGAAGTCGGCACGCCAGCGAAGTCCAAAGCTACAATCGTAACCACGATGTAGGCCAAGACCTTGCCGGCATTGCGCAAGAAGCTGCGCAGGATGGGATCGACTTCCAGCCGTTGCAGCAGCCGGTCGGTAATCCGTGCCAGCAAACGCGACAGCCACAAGCCGACCACTAACAAGGCGATCCCGATCAGGATGCGCCAAGCCCATTCATGGGCGAGCACTTGCTCCAGCACACGTTCGACGGTTGTCATACGCGCGCCCTCAGCCGGCCTTCAACTTCGCCAGCCTGAGCCAGGTGTCGACCACGGTGTCCGGGTTGAGCGATATCGACTCGATCCCATGCTGCATCAGCCAATCGGCCAGATCCGGATGATCGCTGGGACCCTGGCCGCAGATGCCGACGTACTTGCCCTTGGCACGCGCGGTCGTGATGGCCATGGCCAGCAGTTTCTTCACCGCCGGGTCGCGTTCGTCGAACAGATCGGCGACGATCGCCGAGTCGCGATCCAGGCCAAGCGTGAGCTGGGTGAGGTCGTTGGAGCCGATCGAAAAGCCGTCGAAGATATCGAGGAACTCGTCCGCGAGCAGGGCATTCGAGGGAACCTCGCACATCATGATGACCTTGAGGCCGTTCTCGCCCTGGACCAAACCATTTGCTCGCAACACTTCAATGACCTTGCGGCCTTCGCCGAGCGTGCGCACGAACGGGATCATCACCCAGGCGTTGACCAGGCCCATCTCGTCGCGTACCCGCTTCATGGCGCGGCATTCGAGCGCGAAGCAATCGGCGAAGCTCGGGTCCACGTAGCGCGAGGCGCCGCGGAAACCGATCATTGGATTCTCTTCGTGCGGCTCGTAACGGCTGCCGCCGATCAGGTTGGCGTATTCGTTCGACTTGAAATCCGACAGGCGCACGATCACCGGGTTCGGCGCAAACGCTGCAGTCAGCGTGGCAATGCCTTCGGCGAGGCGATCAACGTAGAAATCGACCGGACTCGAATAACCGGCCATCCGCGCGTCGATCTTGCTGCGGGTTTCGGCATCCTGTTTGTCGTATTCCAGCAGCGCCTTGGGATGCACACCGATGGAATTGTTGATGATCATTTCCAGGCGCGCGAGACCAACGCCGCCGTTGGGCAACATGGCGAAGTCGAAGGCGCGCTCCGGGTTGGCGACATTCATCATTATCTTGAGCGGGGCAGGGGGCATCGACGCGAGATCGGTAACAACCCGCTCGAAACCCAGCTTGCCGGCGTAGATGAAACCGGTGTCGCCCTCGGCGCAAGACACGGTGACTTCGCTGCCATCGACGATGTGGCTGAGCGCGTCACCGGTGCCGACCACGGCCGGCACACCCAATTCACGGGCGATGATCGCGGCATGGCAAGTGCGGCCGCCACGGTTGGTGACGATCGCTGAAGCGCGCTTCATCACCGGTTCCCAATCGGGATCGGTCATGTCGGCCACGAGCACATCCCCCGGCTGTACCCGGCCCATATCGGCCAGCGTGCGCACGATGCGTGCGGTGCCAGCGCCGATCTTGTGGCCGATGGCGCGGCCTTCGCTCAGTACCTCGCCATGCTCGGTCATCGCGTAGCGTTCGATCTGGGTGGCGTGGCCGCGCGAGCGCACCGTCTCCGGTCGTGCCTGAACGATGTAGAGCTTTCCGGTGACGCCGTCCTTGGCCCATTCGATGTCCATCGGACGGTCGTAATGCTTTTCGATCACCAGCGCCTGCTTGGCCAGTTCCTGGACATCAGCGTCGGAG
The DNA here is from genome assembly GCA_025356635.1 of Gammaproteobacteria bacterium. Lineage (GTDB taxonomy): Bacteria > Pseudomonadota > Gammaproteobacteria > Xanthomonadales > Xanthomonadaceae > Arenimonas. Next base: position 2,621 of record JANXRY010000029.1, on the reverse strand, counting down.
AGCGAGAACGTGTTGCGCAACGCAACCGGCGTGTCTTCGTTGCGGACTCGCTCGCCGGGCGCATCGGAATAGACCATGCGGATCGCCTTGCTGCCGAGCGTGCGGCGCAGGATCGCCGGCTTTCCTTGCAGCAAGGTCGGCTTGTAGACATAGAACTCGTCGGGATTGACCGCGCCCTGCACCACGTTCTCACCCAGGCCGTAGCTGCCGGTGATGAAGACAACGTCACGGAAGCCTGATTCGGTGTCGAGCGTGAACAAGACGCCGGCCGCGCCGACGTCAGAGCGCACCATCAACTGCACGCCGGCAGAAAGGAACACGTCCTCGTGCTTGAAGCCCTGATGCACCCGGTAAGCAATGGCACGATCGTTGTAGAGGGAGGCGAAAACTTCCTTGACCTTGCGCACGACATCGTCTTCGCCGGTCACGTTGAGGAAGGTCTCCTGCTGGCCGGCAAAGCTCGCGTCCGGCAGATCCTCGGCAGTGGCGGACGAACGCACGGCGACGGCGATTTCGGCACCGGCATCTGCGCACATCTTGCGATAACCGGCGCGAATGGCCGCGTCCAGTGCCGGTTGCAGGGGCGCATCCATCACCCAGCCACGAATTTCCGAGCCGGCCTTGACCAATTCGACCACATCCTCGACATCGAGCTTGGCGAGGCGCTCGAACATGCGCTCGGCCAGATGGTTGAAGGCGACGAATTCGCGATAGGCATCGGCGGTGGTGGCGAAGCCACCGGGAACCGAAACCCCGAGATCGCTCAGGTGCCCGATCATCTCGCCCAGCGAGGAATTCTTGCCACCCACCTGGGCCAGGTCAGACAGGCGCAGCTCGTGCAGCCAAAGTATGTGTTGAATGGAAGCGGGGGCGGTCAAAACAGTCTCCGGGGGCAGGGCGATGGGACCAAGACCGCTATTATAGTGGGTACCATGTCCATCATCCGACCCGTATTCTTCGTCTCCGATGGCACCGGCATCACCGCCGAGACCATCGGCCATAGTCTGTTGACCCAGTTCAACGGCATGCAATTCGAAACCCGGCGCATTTCCTTCGTCGATACGCCGGACAAGGCCCGCAGCGCCGCCGAGGACATCCGTTCGGCCGGAGCACGCCACGGCCAGCGGCCAATCGTAATCAGCAGCGCGGTCGATCCCGCTTTGGCGGCAATCCTGGCCAGCAGCGGGGCGCTGATGATGGACGTGTTCGCTCCCTTCATCCTGCCGCTGGAGCAGGAGCTGGGTACCAAGCGGCAATCGCGCATGGGTCAGGCGCACAGCATGGTCGATTTCGCCGCCTACGAGGCGCGTATCAACGCCACCAATTACGCCCTGAGCCACGACGATGGCGTGGACCTGGACTACGTGGACGCCGACCTGATTCTGGTTGGCGTGTCGCGCTCTGGAAAGACACCGACCTGCCTGTACCTGGCCCTGCACTACGGGGTGAAAGCGGCGAATTACCCATTGACCGAGGACGATCTCGACAGCGAACGCTTGCCCAAGCGCCTGCAGGCGCATCGGCGCAAGCTGTTCGGGCTGACCATCGAGCCGGTGCGGCTCCAGCAGATCCGTGCCCAGCGGAAGCCCAGCTCGCGCTACGCCACCATTGAGCAATGCCGAAAGGAAGTTGCGCTGGCCGAACACATGTTCAGCGCCGAGCGCATTCCATCATTGAATACAACGCATACCTCGATCGAAGAAATCGCCAGTAAAGTTCTCAGCCAGTTCGGCATTCAGAAGCACATGTTCTGAGACCGACAGCGCGCTGGCACGAGGAAATCGCGTGCTAGCATCGAACCATGAGCCTGGTTCATGTCACCGTTCCGTCCTTGCCCAGATTCAGCCGTCTTGGCTGGCTGATGGGCTTGTACGGCGAGAATTTCCAACGCCTCGAACGCTTGTTGCCGATAGCAGTCCTGCGCCCGGGACACTATGTTTCGCACAGCGTGGAAGGGTTGGATTTGGTGGTCGAGGTGCTCGATATTCATCCGTACACCCTGGAACTTCGGCTCAGTTACCTGCTGGACGATCCAGTGACCGGTCAGCCAGACCCTTCGGCCTATGTCCGCATTTATCGCGATTCGCGCCAGGCCGAAGTAACCCACTGTTATGTCGGCCAGCGCTGGCAGGACGTACTCGGCATGCACCCGGCACCACGCGTGCTGTTTGGGCACCGTCTGCGCATGAACAGCTTCTTGAACAAGTGGCTGGAATTCCTGATTGGGCAGGGCCATGCCGAACACACCTTGCTTGCGTCGCCCGATGGCGCCGAAGAGGCCAGCCGAGCTGCCTGCGCTTGACGGTCCGGCGGGCCACCTTTACAATTTCGGACTCCCATCGGTGGGGCTATAGCTCAGCTGGGAGAGCGCTACAATGGCATTGTAGAGGTCATCGGTTCGATCCCGATTAGCTCCACCAATCTAGGCGAATCCTGCGCAAGAACCCGTCAGTGCATCGACGGACTTTTCAAAGTAGTGCGAGTCTTTCGCAATAACCCGGCCATCCATGGCCGGACTTCCAGATTCCGCCTCTGTCCCCATCGTCTAGAGGCCTAGGACACGTCCCTTTCACGGACGCGACCGGGGTTCGAATCCCCGTGGGGACGCCATATCAAATGCC
>JANXRY010000022.1 GCA_025356635.1 Gammaproteobacteria bacterium | reverse complement strand
ATGAGCCTGATCGCCGAACTCCAGCGTCGCAAGGTATTCAAGGTCGCCGGCGCCTATCTGGTGGTCGGCTGGCTGCTGATCCAGGTCGCGGCCACGGTCGCGCCGCAGCTGAACCTGCCCGAGTGGGCGCCGCGGCTGATCACTTTCACGATATTGCTCGGCTTCCCTATCGTGCTTGTAATGGCCTGGATTTTCGACGTCACGCCCGAAGGCATCAAGGTCGATGCGCCGAGGGTCGGCAGCAAGCGTGTCTTTGCGGCGGCGACGGTGTTGGCCGTGATGGCGCTGGGTTGGTATTTCTATCGCCATGCCGAGCCGCAAGTCGCGGCACCTTCGGCCAAACCCGCAGCGCCGGTAGCCGCCAGCGTGGATTCGCATTCGATCGCAGTGCTGCCGTTCGTCGACATGAGCCAGGCCCATGACCAGGAATATTTCTCCGACGGACTGTCCGAAGAACTGCTGAACCTGCTGGCGCAGATGCCGCAGATGCGGGTGATCGCGCGCACGTCCTCGTTCTCGTTCAAGGGTCAGGAAGTCGACGTCGCCACGATTGCGAAGAAACTCAACGTCGCCAACGTGCTGGAAGGCAGCGTGCGCAAGTCCGGCAATACGCTGCGCATCACCGCGCAGCTGATCCGAGCCTCCGACAGCTCGCACCTGTGGTCGCAGACCTACGATCGCGAGTTGACCGACGTGTTCAAGGTGCAGGATGAGATCGCCGCGGCGGTGGTGGCTGCGCTCAAGCTGCAATTGCTGCCCGACCAGACCTTCAGCAGCGGTCGGCGCAGCGACAATCCCGAGGCCTACAACCAGTTCCTGCTCGGCAACGAATTCAACAAGCGTGCCAATCCACAAGACTGGAAACGGGCGGCGCAGGCATTTCGGCAAGCGATCGCGCTCGATGGCCAATTTGCGGCTGCCTACGCGGGACTGACGAATAGCGAAGCCAATCTGGCCGACATGTCCGGCGTCCCGTCCGAAATCGACCAGGCACTGGCCGATGCCGATCGAGCCGTCGCGTTGGCGCCGGGACTGGTCGATGGTTATGTCGTGCGCGGGACCAGCCGGCTCTCGTTCAGGAAGGACTGGAGCGGCGCGCAGGCCGATTTCGAAAAGGCGCTCGCACTCAGCCCCGGCGACAGCGATGTCCAGATTGGCTATGCCCGCATGATGATCGCCCTGGGCCGCGTGCCGGAAGCGATCGTCGCCTCGCGCAAGGGGACCGAGCTCGATCCCCTGTCAGTCAACGCCTGGGACCTGCTGGGCCGCATGTACTACGTGGTAGGTCAGTATCCGGCCGCGATCCAGGCATTGGATCGGGCATTGGAAATCAGTCCTGGCTCGGACCGGGCGCGCTTTCACCGTGGCGTGACTAGTCTGCTTGCGGGCAAGGCCGAGGAGGCATTGGCGATCTTCCGCAACACCGGCAGCGCCTATGGCTCGATCGGCGTGGCGATGGCTGAATACAGCCTCGGCCATGCCGGCGCATCGCAACAGGCCCTGGACCAGGAAATCGCCCAGTACTCCCAGGGCGCCGCTTATCAGATCGCCGAGGTCTACGCCTGGCGGCGCGAGAAAGACAAAGCCTTCGAATGGCTCGATCGCGCTTATGCGCAACATGATGGCGGACTGACCTTCATCAAGGCCGACCCGTTGGTGAAATCCCTCGTCGGCGATCCGCGTTACGCGGCGTTGATGAAGAAGATGGGCTTGCCCGAATGAGCCTGATCGCCGAACTCCGACAGCGCAAACTGGTGCAATGGGCACTCGCTTATGCCGCCGGCGCCTGGGCGGCATTGCAAGTGCTGAGCTTGTTGATTGGCGCGTATCAATGGCCCGATTCGACACTACGCGTCGGCATCGTGGTCGCCATCGTCGGATTCTTCATGGCTCTAGTGCTTGCGTGGTACCACGGCGAACGCGGCGAGCAGCGGCTGGCGCGCGTCGAAATATTTTTGCTGGCGGGTTTGATTGCGCTCGGTGCAGTGATGGCGTGGCGGACCGCGCATGTCCCGGTCCCGAAGCATGCCGATGTCGACGCGGTGGTAGCAGCGGCGATTTCGGACAAGTCCATCGCGGTGCTTCCATTCGAGAATCTGTCCGACGACAAAGCCAATGCCTTCTTCGCCGATGGCATCCAGGACGAAATCCTTACACGACTCGCCAAGATCGGCACGCTGAAGGTCATCTCGCGTACGTCGACGCTTCGCTACGCCAGCCAACCGGACAATCTCAGGGCGATAGCCAGCCAACTGGGCGTGGCCAACATCCTCGAAGGCAGCGTGCAGAAGGCCGGCGACACGGTGCGCATCAACGTGCAGCTGATCCGCGCCGACGGCGATTCGCACTTGTGGGCCGAAACGTACGACCGCAAGCTCGACAACGTGTTCGGCGTGGAGAGCGAAGTCGCGAAAGCGATCGCCGATGCCCTCGATGCGACGCTCACTGGCGCGGACAAGGCCGAACTCGCGCGCAGGCCCACGACCAATGCCGATGCCTGGCAGGCCAACCTGCGCGGCCTCGCGCTGTACGACCGTCCAGATATCGACCAGAAGGACATCATCGAGGCAGCGAAGTCCTTCGACCAGGCCGTCCAACTCGATCCTGCGTTCGCCAGCGCCTGGGCGGCGTTGGCGGTCGCCGATGCATCGCTGGTATTCACCGAAGGCGATGCCTCGGCGGCGCGCCGCGATGCCGCGAAGCAAGCGCTGGCGCAAGCGGTTCGGCTGAGCCCCGACAGTTTCGAAACGCGCCGGGCGCAGGCCTACGTCATCTATTTCCTCGAGCGCGAATACGACGGCGCGCGAACGATCTTCGAGCAGATTCGCTCGATGGCGCCCAGCGACGCGGAGATTCCGCGGGCGCTGGCGCTGATCGCGCGCCGGGAAGGCCATTGGGACGAGAGCGACCGCCTGTTCGCGCAGGCGCTGGATCTGGACCCGCGCAATACCAAGGTGCTGATGTGGGCTGCGGACAATCGGGTCGCCGAGCGGCAGTTTCCGCAAGCGCTGCGCCTGCTCGATCGCATGGATGACATCCTGCCGAACGATGCAGGCGCGAATTCGCGGCGCGCCGGTGTCTACCTGGCCATGGGTGACTTTGTGCGCGTACAGGACGTGCTCGCGCGCATCCGCAGCGACGATGCCATTCTGATCGAGTTCAACCTGCTGCGCTTTCAGCATCGCTACGCCGATGGTGTGACTCGCATGCGGAAAGCGGTGGCGGACTCGGACCCGGCCGATCCTGGCGCGCAAAGCGGCGCCTACTACTGTCTGGCCGACTTCCAGCGGCTCGCCGGTGACGAGGCCGGCGCCAAGGTTTCGTACGCGCGCTCGCTGGCGGACCTCAACACCGCGCTGGCGGCGGCGCCCGACAGCCTTACTGGAATCAGCGCGCGAGCGGTGATCTACGCGAACCTCGGCCGGCGCGACGAAGCCTTGCGCGACGCGCGCGCGGCGATGGCGGCCTTGCCGGCGGCCAAGGACGCGCTGGTAGGTCCATACTTCGAAGAAGCGCTGGTGCGCGTGCAGGCGCGCCTGGGCAATCGCGACGCCGCGATCGCCGGCCTGCAACACTTGCTGGCGATCCCTTACCAGGGCATCTACAACGTTGCACTGACGCCGACCACGGTAGCCCTCGACCCGGACTTCAACGCGCTGCACGACGATCCGCGCTTCCAGGCCTTGGTCAAGGATGCCAAGAAGCTATGAGCCTAGTCACCCAACTCCGACAGCGCAAACTGGTGCAATGGGCACTCGCTTACGGCGCCGGCGCCTGGGCGGCATTGCAAGTGCTGAGCTTGTTGATTGGCGCCTACCAATGGCCCGATTCGACACTACGCGTCGGCATCGTGGTCGCGGTAGTCGGATTTCTCGTGGCACTCGTACTTGCGTGGTACCACGGCGAGCGGGGCGAGCAGCGCCTGGCGCGCGCCGAAATATTTTTGCTGGCGGGTTTGATTGCACTCGGTGCAGTGATGGCATGGCGAACGGCGCATGCGCCGGTCGCGCGGAAGGCGGTTCCCTTGGCGTCTGGCACGACGGCGAGCCCGCATTCCATCGCCGTACTGCCCTTTGTCAACATGAGCGGCGACAGGGACAACGAATATTTCTCCGACGGTATCAGTGAGGAAATCCTCAACGTACTGGCGCGCACGCCGGAGCTGCAAGTCGCGGCGAGGACATCGTCGTTCGCGTTCAAGGACGGCAAGAAGGAAGTGCCGGACATCGCCCGCGAATTGAAGGTGCGGATGGTTTTGGAAGGCAGCGTGCGCAAGCAGGGCGAGCGCGTTCGCATCACCGCCCAGCTCATCGACGCCAGCAACGGCTACCACGTCTGGTCGCAGACCTACGATCGCGACCTCAAGGACATCTTCGCCATCCAGGACGAGATTGCCAATGCCATTGCTGGCGAACTGAAGGTAAAGCTTGACGGGGCCGCCGGTCCGCGGACACCCAGCAAAGGCACGCGCAACGTCAAGGCCTACGACCTGTACCTGCGCGGGCTGGCGCTTTGGCAGACACGCGGCGAGGACGCGCTCTGGCAGGCGCTGGACCTCTACCAGCAGGCCATCGCCGCCGACCCGGGGTTCGCCGAGGCTTACGCCGGCAATGCGATGGTCTATGTGATCCTGTCCGACTGGAGCGCCCGCATCGGCTACGACGAGAGCCACGCACTGGGGCTGGATAACGCGGAGCGCGCGTTGAGTCTCGACCCGACGCTGCCGGAGCCGTACGTCGCGCTCGGTTTCCTGGCGGATGGCGATCGTCGGCGCGGCACGGCCGCGGCGTTGTACCGGCGCGCGATTGCCTTGAGGCCGTCGTATGCAACGGCGTACCAATGGCTCGGCAACTCGCTGTGGAGCGGCGGACGCATGCCGCAGGGCCTGTCCATGCTCGAGCGCGCGACTTCGCTGGATCCGCGTTCCACCATCATCGCTAATAACCACGGCATGGCGCTGATTGCGATGGGCCGGTTTGGCGACGCAATAGCCATATGCGAACCGATCCTTAATGCAACGCCGAACGATCACTCGTGCCTGGAGTCAACCGCATTTGCCGATCTGCAACTTGGTAAGTTCGATCAGTCCCGGATCTTGTTCGCCCGTTATGCCGCCATGACCAATCCCGCGTCGGAGCCGGAAGTTGACCTGGTTTTCGACGCATTGCAGGGCCATGGCGATCGCCGCGCCGTAGCAGTGCGTCTGGCCGGCTTCATGCCGCAAAGTTCCAACGACCCCAAGAGCGGCAATGCCTTCCAGCCGTACATCATCACGCCGTTGCTGGTCATGCTCGGGGAGCCGAAGCTGGCGCTGTCAAACCTGCAGGCGTGGGCCTACACCGACCGTGCCGGCATGTCCGAATGGGCGGTCATGCAGCCTGCCTTGGGGCAGCTGCACTGCGATCCGGACTTCGTCGCCCTGGTCAAACGCATCAACACCAGCGATCCGCACTACGCCAAGCTCTGCGCGGATCAAGCAATGTCTGCTGCAGGGAAGGCTCCATGATCCTCCGCCGACTCGTCGCAAATCTGCGCGAACAGCACTGGACCGGCGTGTTCATCGAACTCGTGATCGTCGTGCTCGGCGTGTTCATAGGCATGCAGGTGACCAACTGGAACCAGCAACGCCTCTCCGACCAGCAATCGGCGATATATACCCAGCACCTTCGCGACGACTTGCGGCAGGAGGCCGTGCAACTCGACGGCCTCAAGTTCTACTACGACGAGGTACTTGCGAATGCTCGCCGGGCGCTGGATGACCTGGAGGGAAGGGCACCCCTGTCCAACGAGGCCCTCGTCATTGCCGCGTATCGCGCATCCCAATACGCGGATTACGTGCAGCAGCGCGGCACGTATGACGAGCTGGTCTCGACCGGCAATATCGGATTGATTACCGACCTGACGTTGCGCCGGATGGCGATCGAAGTCTATGGCACCAAGCTTTACGACACGGTCAGGACCGAGGGCATCAACTCCCAATATCGCACCGCTTTCCGGATGATGGTGCCGATCAAGGTGCAGGACGCGGTTGGCGCGAAATGCGGCGATCTTCCTTCGTTCAACAACTACTCCAGCTCGAAGGGAGTGCTGGACTATCCCTGCACGACCGGCCTGCCGCAGCAGGACATCGATGCCGCCGCGGCGGCGCTTCGCGGCGACTCCACGCTCGCGGCATTGCTCAGGCTGCGTATCGCCAACGCCCAATCGGCCGTGGGAACCACGGTCATCACCGAAGACGTCATGAAGAACCTCAAATCACTTTCCGGTGACAAGCCATGATCCTCCGCCGCCTTGTCGTCCATCTGCGCGACCAACATTGGACCGGCGTGTTCATCGAGCTGGTGATCGTCGTGCTCGGCGTATTCATCGGCATGCAGGTATCGAACTGGAACGAAACGCGGGTCGAGCAGGCGCGCACGGCCCAGGTTCTCGACGCTTTCCGGGCGGACATGCGCGACTACATCAATGTCCAAAGGAAATTTGGTGAAAAGGCCAAGGAAGGGCTGGCGGCCTTCGCCGCGGCGCGCGCCCGGGGCGAAAAGCCGGCTCCGTATTTCATGCGTTTCCGGGGTTCGGACACGGCGCCAAAATCGGTTTGGGAAGTGGCGCAACAATCGGGGCTCGCCGATCTCGTGCATCCGAGCCTGATGTTCGAGATCGGCTATTACTACTCCGAGCTCGACGGCATCGGCGTGAAGTTCGTTCGTTACACGGAGTTCGTGGAGAGCGAGATCTTGCCGAGGCTCGGCAACCCGGAGTCTTACTACGACGAAAAAGGCAACCTCAAGCCGGAATTCCAGCAGAACATGGAGCGACTGCGCGATTGGGTCGACGACGGCGCAGTGACCGTCGTCTCGGCAAAGTGCTTGCTCACTCGGTTTGACACGCCCAAGCAGCCAGGGCCGTCCTGCCGCCCCAACTACGGCGATTTCGACAGCAGGAAGCCCGCGCCATGATCCTCCGCCGCATGGTTGCCCACCTTCGCGAACAGCACTGGACTGGCGTGTTCATCGAGCTGGTGATCGTCGTGCTTGGCGTCTTCCTTGGCATGCAGGTCTCGAACTGGAATGCCGAGCGCGCCGAGCGCGCTTCCGAAGCCCGGCACCTGCAGGAAATAGCCGAAGACCTGCGCGCGGATATCGTCGTATTCGACATGATCCGGAGGTCGGCGCTGATGCGAATCAGTTCGGTCGACTTCATCCTGGGCGAAACGCGCGGCCAAACGCGGCCGAGCACATTGAACCTGCCGACCGGCGAGACCTTCGATATTCCGGCCGGACTCCCCGTTCAACCGGCGGATCGTGATAGCCAGTTGGCCCACGCCAATCTGGTCCGCGTCACCGTGGGCAATCGAACGGGGTTCGAGGCGCTCATCGGTGCCGGCGGCATGCAGACCATCCGCGACCGGAAAATCAGCCGGCAGATCCAGAAGTACTACGCGCAGATGGACGATCTGATCAGCACGCAGAACATGATCCGGCAGATTCGTAACGACGGCACCCAGCTCGGCTATCCCCTAGGCCTGTCGGCCTTTGGCGAAGTGGATGCCGACAAGCTCGCTGGGATCGTGCGCGGGAGCCCGGCATATTCCTCCTATCTACGCACCGTCCGTGAATGGGCTGCCATTCACCTGGTAAGCGTCGATATCCAGAAGAAGCTTGCGGTGAAGTTGCTCGCGGACATCGACACGTACTTGGGCACGAAAGAGGTCGCGACGCCATGATCCTCCGCCGCCTGACGCAATCGCTCAAGGACCAGAACTGGACGGCGATCGTCATCGAGTTCGTGTTGCTGGTAGTTGGCGTGTTCCTGGGTATCCAGGTATCGAACTGGAACGCTGATCGGGGCGATAGAGCAGCAGAGATCGGCTACCTGGGCGGATTGAGGGAAGACGCCGACTACTCGATTGGAACCCTGCAGCGGTTTATCGGCAACCTGGAGGCGCAACAGACGGCCCGCGCACGGCTGTTTGATTTTTCGAACGATCCGAGGCCCACACTTGAGCCCGCCCAACGGGATCGACTTGTCCTTGTCGGCCTGTTCGAGCTTCCGCAGCTTGATATCAACGAGGTGACGTTCGAGACCCTGAAAAACTCCGGTCGACTGGCGGCGATCCGCAGCCCGAAGCTGGTGTCGGAATTGCAGTCGCTCAGCGCCAACGTTGCCGCCGCCTTGAGGGACCAGGCTGATGAGGTGCAGACCACCTATTTGTTCTCGGATCCGCTACTTGTGGCCAATGTGGATATGGCGGGTGTATTCCGTCAGCTGAGCCGAAGTGGCAATCCCTATGTCCCTTGGCTGAAAGATGGCCCTGATGTCGCGCCAACACCGGAAATCATGAGGACCCGACAGTTCGCCAATGTCCTGCTTTACCGTTCCTTCTTCACCAACCTCCGGTTAGCCAACGCACGCAACATGCTCGAGCAGCATCGAAGGATCGCCGCCCTGATCAAGGCGCGGCAGGACGCATTGCGAGGGACACCATGATCCTCCGCCGCCTCGTCGCCCATCTGCGCGAACAGCACTGGATGGGCGTGTTCATCGAGTTGGTGATCGTCGTGCTCGGGGTGTTTGTCGGCCTGCAGGTGTCGAACTGGAACGAGGCGCGCAACAAGGCCGATCAGGAGGCCATGCTTCGCATTCGGCTCGCCGACGACATGAAGGCACTCGAAGGCAAGTTCGCGCTGACCTGCAAGGACTTCGACGTGGAGTTGGCGAGCATGCGTGGATTGCTGGACGCTCTGCGTTCCGGTGTGCGCCCGGCGGACGAAAAGACGTTCCGGGCCTACCTATGGGGAGTGGGTACCGTCAACGACCCCCCGTCTCTCTCCGTCACCTACCGCGAACTGACCACCGGTGCGGGCTTGGCACTGTTGTCCGATCCCAGGCTGCGCGCTGAGTTGGTTAGGTATGGCGACGTTCATGAGCGCCTGCTGCGTGAAAGCATCCTGGCGAAAGAGGTCGTGCTTGACCCGCGTTCGGTCTACTTTCATGCGGTCCGGTGGAGCAGCAATGCGGCAGATTGGCAGGATCCCGAGACCGCGATCGTCTCCTATGATTGGGATGCGCTTGTGCCGGCGACCGCCGAGTTGCAGTCGTGGGAGGCCTACCAGTTCGGCACAGTCTCCAAGTGCAGGAAGACCGAGCAATCGATCGCCAGAATCGTGTCCCTGCTGCGGGACGGGAACGCACCAGGAGCAGCGCCATGATCCTCCGCCGCCTCGTCGCCCATCTGCGCGAACAGCACTGGACCGGTGTCTTCATCGAGTTGGTGATCGTCGTGCTGGGCGTGTTCATCGGCATGCAGGTGTCGAACTGGAACGAGGCGCGCCGGGACCGCGCGCTGGAGCGGCAATACCTGGAACGCTTGCGCGAAGACTTCCAGCAGTCCATTACAGGCGCCAAAGACAGCGCCGAAACCATGGAGTCGCAAGGCCGCAAGGCCACGCTGATGCTGGACCACCTGCGCACTTGCCGCCTGGACGACGCCGGCCAGCGCGCCGATTTCGCCAACGCGCTCTACGTGCTGGGCAAGATCGAACCGCCCATGCTGACTCGGGGCACGATCGACGAGCTGCGCTCGACCGGGCGGCTGGTGATCATTCGCAGCGTGAAGCTGCGGCAGGCGCTATCTAACGTCGTCCAGCAACAAGAGCGGGCGATGGAGGTGCTGGGCTTCATCGTCGCGCGGCGCAGTGCCCAGATCGGCTACGTTGACGCCAGAAGTACCTTCTTGGTGGCGCAGGAGGCCGGCTCCGACACGAAGTTCCGCGCCGACGGGGTGCTGTTCGACTTCCCGGCCTTGTGCCGCGATCCGGCCTACATCAACGCCGTGTCCCATCTGCACCAGGCGGCCTCTGTAGTGGCCGGGCAGAACCGCAGGCTGCTGGTCGAATACCAGGCCATGGTTAAACTGCTCGACGCCGAACTGGGCAAACACTCGCCATGAGCCTGCTCCGCCGCATCGCCTCGGAGCTGCGCCAGCACCATTGGACCGGCGTGTTCATCGAGCTGGTCATTGTCGTGCTCGGCGTGTTCATCGGCATGCAGGTGTCGAACTGGAACGCGCAGCGCGCGACCGACCAGCAGTCGGAGATTTTCACCGCGCGTCTGAAGGCCGACCTGCGCATGGAGGACTGGACTTATCAGTTCCTCATTTCCTACCACCGAGAGGTGTTGGCCAACGCCAATCGGGCGGTGGATGCGCTCGACGGAAAGGCAGCGTTGTCGGACGAAGCCTTGCTGGTCAGCGCCTATCGCGCCACCCAATACCGGAATCGAAACCGCCAAGGCGCCACTTACGACGAGTTGATTTCAACCGGCAGCATCGGCCTGATCCGCGACCAAAGCCTGCGCGACACCGCGATGCGGCTTTACACCATCCAGACATTCGACAACCTGACGCAGGAAGGCATGCATTCTCGCTATCGCGAAGCCTTTCGCATGAGCCTTCCGAACGACGTGCAGCGCGCGCTGGGCAAGAATTGCGGAGATCGCTACATCAAGCGCGGCGACTACGCCGCGATCCCTGGCAACCTCGATCACCCCTGCAGCACGCGCCTGTCCCCGCAGGACATCACCGAATCCGCAAAAGCGCTTCGATCCAATCCAAACATCGTGCCGTTTTTGCGTCTGCGCATCGCTGACCTCGAAACCCGCATGGTGGATATGATCAGTAACAATCGCGACATCATGGAGCACCTGCGTGCCATCGCGAAGGAGAAGCCATGAGCCTGCTCCGCCGCATCGCCTCGGAGCTGCGCCAGCACCATTGGACCGGCGTGTTCATCGAACTGGCCATTGTCGTATTCGGCGTGCTCATCGGCATGCAGGTGTCGAACTGGAACGACGACCGCATTGATCGCGGCCTGGCCCACGCCGACCTCTCGCAGGTTTCCGTCGACCTTCGCACGCAAACCGACTACCAGAAAACCACGGAGGATTCGGCCAAGCAGCGCATCGCTGCGGTCGACTACATCTACCGCGAGGCCTTCGGGACCCGGTTGCCTACCACGCTGCGGCTATCGACCGAGACCTGGCAGGCACCGGCCGTGCCACCTTATCCGGCTGACCGGCTGGACAATCTGCTGGGCGCGGTCAACCTGGTGCGTGTCTCGACACGCTCGCGCAATGCCTACGATTCGCTGATCAGTTCCGGTCGCCTGGCGCAGCTGCAGAATCGCCCGTTGGTGCGGCAGATGCAGACGTACTACGGCAACTACGAGGACATGCTCAGCGCCAGCAACATGATCCGCTCGTTTCGCAACGATGGTGCGCGCGATCAGTATCCCTTGGGCGTCTCGGTGTGGGATGAGCGGCCGGCAGCGGAGATCGTGGCGCTGGCCCGCAGCAACCCGGGCTTTGCCGCCTATCTGCGCAGCCAGCGGGAATGGGCGATCCTGCAATACAACCTGCTGCAAAATATCGGCAAGGAAACGGCCGCACTGCAGATCGCGGTCGACAAGGAGCTGGCCAAGCAATGATGTGTGCCTAGAGATCGCATTGACATCGATCGTCATATCGTCATACGATATTTCTATCGATAAGGAATCTGTTATGTCAGCCGTCACTGTCTCACCCAAGTTCCAGGTGGTCATTCCGCAAGCCGTGCGCGAAGCCATGGGCTTGACGCCGGGTGCGAAGCTGCAAGTTTTCCAGTTCGGGGATCGCATCGAGTTGATTCCCGTGCGCAGCGCCAAAGCACTGCGCGGTACATTGCCGGGTCTCGACACGGATGTTCCGCGAGACGATGACCGCGTATGAGTGCTCATGTCGTCGATTCATCGGCGTGGCTTGAATACTTCGCCGGAGGCCCGAATGCCGCCAAATTCGCAGCCGTGATCGAAGCCACCTCCGGGCTGTTGGTGCCAAGCATCACGCTGCTCGAAGTGTTCAAGCGAATCAGCCAACAGCACGACGCTACCTTGGCGCTTCGATATATCGCCCTGATGCAGCAGGCCAAGGTGGTCGATCTTGATGCCGCAATCGCCCTTCATGCTGCCGAGCTTGGGAGACGTCACAAGCTGCCACTGGCCGACAGCGTCATCTATGCGACGGCGCAAGCCGCGAATGCCGTAGTTTGGACCCAGGACGCCGACTTCGAAGGGCTGCCTGGTGTGCGCTATTTCGCAAAGGCGACCGCATGAGCCTGCTCACCGAACTCAAGCGTCGCAATGTCATCAAGGTGGGCGCCGCTTATCTTCTGGTCGGGTGGTTGGCGGTGCAGGCGGCGAGCATCGGCTTCCCGGCCTTCGGTGCACCGGCCTGGGCGCTGCGGGTTTTCATCCTGGTGCTACTGCTTGGCTTTCCGTTCGCGGCAGTGATGGCTTGGATGCTCCAGATCACCGCCGATGGCGTGAAGGCCGAGACCGCGACGTCCGGCAGCAAGTTGGTGATTGGTGGTGCCATCGTGTTGGCGGCGCTGGCGATCGCCTGGTACTACCGCGGCCAGCCGACTGTGCGCGACAGCGCCGTGCCTGCCGGTGAAGTGGGCGCCATCGCAACACCTGCGGCGCAGTTGCCCAAGTCCATCGCGGTGCTGCCCTTCGTCAACATGAGTGCGGATGCCGACAACCAGTTCTTCGCCGACGGCATCAGCGAGGAATTGCTCAATGCGCTGGTGAAGGTGCCGGATCTGGGCGTCGCCTCGCGCACCTCGTCCTTCGCCTACAAGGGCAAGGAAATCAGTGCGGGCGACATCGCCCGCGAGCTGAAAGTGCGTTACATCCTGGAAGGCAGCGTGCGCAAGTCCGGCGACAAGGTGCGCATCACCGCCCAGCTGATCGATGCCGAGCAGGACCGGCACCTGTGGTCGCAAACCTACGATCGCGAGCTGATCGACATCTTCAAGATCCAGGACGAGATCGCCAACGCCATCGTCAGCGCGCTGCGCGGCTCGCTCACCACGAGCACCGCAGCCGCGGCGCCGGCAGTGAAGGTGCGCGCCGACACCGAGAACATGAAGGCTTACGAGCTGTACCTGAAGGCGCGCGAGAATTTTATCGCCCGACGCGAGCTGGACGTCACCACGGACATGTTTCAGCGGGTGGTGCAGCTGGATCCAAAGTTCGCTCGTGGTTGGGAAGGACTGGCCGCGACCGCTTCGGTGGCGCCGAGCTGGGGCTTCAAGAACCGCGACTACCGGGCCCTGTCCAAACAGGCGGCCGACCGCGCGCTGGAACTGGACCCGAGCTTGTCCATGCCCTGGGCGGTCAAGTCGCAAATCATCGGCGATACCTGGCCGATCGACTTCAGCGCCGCGCTGGTCGCGCTGGACAAAGCCGTGGCGGCGGACCCCAGGAACGCGACCGCATTCCTGTGGCGCGGCATTAGCTGGACACAACTCGGTTTCTTCGACCGCGCACTCGCCGACCTCGACCGCGCCGTCGCGCTGGAGCCGGGCTACCTCAATGCCAGCCGGTACAAGGCCCTGGCCTTGCTGCTTTCCGGCAAGGAAGACGAAGCGTTCGCCTTGTTTGAAAGCGGCTTCGCCAAGGGCTTCGTCAACAGCCGCAGCGAGAATTTCATCGCGCCGCTATATGCGCGCGGACACCGCGCCGAGGCGCTGCTGCTGATGGGCATCGAAAAGATGCCGCCCGAGCTGCGCGAGGCGATCCTGACCCGCTTCGATCACCCGGACAAGCCCCTCGCCAATGCCCGCGCGCTGGCCGATCGCCACCTTGCGGATCTGGACGACCCAGCCTTCTCCAACGGCAGCATGCTGCGCCTGTGGCTGGGCGACTACGAAGGCGTTGCCGATGCCGACGACAGCGTCACCACCACCATCGTCGCCTGGGATCGCTATCCGGCCTCGTTCCGCAATTCGCCGGGCATGAAGCGCAAGCTCGTCGCCATCGGCGCCGTCGCCTACTGGCGCGCGAACGGCTTCCCGCCACAATGTCATCCGCTCGGCGCCAGCGACTTCAACTGCGACTGACATGAGCCTGATCGCCGAACTCAAGCACCGCAATGTCATTCGCATGGCCGGGCTGTACCTGGTCGGCGCCTGGCTGATCGTGCAGGTCGCGGGGACGGTGCTGCCGATGTTTGGAGCGCCGGCGTGGGTGCCGCGCACCATCGTGATCGTGCTGGCGATCGGCTTCCTGCCGGCGCTGGCGTTCGCCTGGATATTCGAGCTGACTCCGGAGGGCCTCAAGCGCGACCAGGAAGTGAACCCTGCCGAATCGATCGCACCGCAAACGGCGCAGCGCATGAACCGATTGATCGTCGCGGTCCTGGTACTGGCGCTCGGTTATTTCGCAGTCGACAAGTTCGTGTTGGAACCAAGGCGCGAGGCCGCGCTTGTCGCGCGGTCATCGGTGCCCGCAAAGACTGTCGCCGCAGCGACGTCAGTGCCCGCTCAGCGTTCGATTGCCGTGTTGCCATTCGTGAATATGTCCACTGACGCCGAGAACGGATTCTTCTCGGATGGATTGTCGGAGGAAATCCTGAACTCGCTCGCGCGCATCGATGGCATGCAGGTGGTGGGGCGCACGTCGTCGTTCCAGTTCAAGGGCAAGAACGAAGATCTGCGCAGCATCGGCGAAAAACTCGGCGTGGCCACTGTTCTCGAGGGCAGCGTGCGCCGCGAGGGTGACCGCGCGCGCATCACCGCGCAGCT
>JANXRY010000041.1 GCA_025356635.1 Gammaproteobacteria bacterium | reverse complement strand
ACTTTAGCACGCTTAGTCCAGCCATAAGCAATGCCTTATGTCACAGTTGTGGATAAGTGTTAGCGCAGGGTCAGTCACCTGAACGTTAAGCTTCACGCGCCTCTCAGCCATCCTGAAATCTAACGCCACCGTCATTTAGATGGAGTTATCCACAGGCGGTTTCAAGGGTTTTGCATTCGTAAAGTATATAATTGCCTTCTTTTTCCCCAATGAAAGCACTCCTGATTCCACGATTCGACTGGCGAGTATGGCTGGGCCTTGGCGCTACGCTCTTGCTGGCTTGGGCGGCCTACCTTCCGGGACTCAGCGGTGGCTTCCTGTTCGACGATTTCGTGAATCTCGATGCCTTGGGGAATCATGGGCGAATCGACAACTGGCCAAAGTTCTGGATTTACATCACGTCAGGAACGGCCGACCCACTAGGCAGGCCATTGGCTTTGCTAAGTTTCCTAATAGATGGTCGCGACTGGCCCACTGCCCCGCTGCCGTTCCTGCGCACCAATGTGATTCTGCACCTTATCAACGGTGGCCTGCTATTCGGACTGTTGCGCGCGCTTGGCCAAATAATCAATCTGCCCAATCCACGTAACAACGCTACTGCCTTGCTCGCATCAGGCTTGTGGTTGCTGCATCCGCTGTTTGTGTCGACTACGCTCTATGTTGTGCAACGCGAGGCGATGCTGCCAGCCACGTTCACCCTGCTCGGATTGTGGATCTTCATAGATGGTCGGGCGCGCTACTTGCGCAGTCTTGGCGATGTTGGCATGGCGCGAATGCTGGTTGGCGTCACTCTGGGCACTGGTCTGGCCATGCTTTGCAAGGCCAACGGCATCCTGCTGCCGCTGCTGGCTTGGATCTTGGTCGCAACGATATTTCGAAATAGCGAATCCTGCCTCGTTGACAGTAGTGCCTACTTACGACTTCGCTGGCTAGATCGCGGCTTGTTGGTGATACCGAGCCTGGTTGTGCTCGGCTACCTCCTGCGCCTTTTGCCGCATATTCATGATCCATTGGCAAGTCGCCCCTGGACCATCGGCGAACGCCTCCTGACCGAGCCACGGATCTTGGTTGACTACCTCGGCCTGCTGGCAGTTCCGCGTTCGGTCTCGACTGGGTTGTTCAACGATGATTACCTCGTTTCGACAGACTGGCTGCGGCCGACCACTACTCTCCCGGCCATCTTGATTGTGGCTGGCCTGATCGTGCTTGGTTTTCGCTACCGTAGCCGTGCGCCACTGCTGGCCGCGGCATTGTTGTTTTACTTCGCCGGCCATGTGCTTGAATCCACGACCGTGCCGCTGGAACTGTATTTCGAACATCGCAATTACCTGCCAGCAATGCTGCTGTTCTGGCCATTGGCGCACATGATCGTCCACTGGAAAGCAAGTAGCTCGGCGAGGATGGCCGTGGCGCTCGCCTTGCTTGCATTGTTCGCGGCCACCACGTGGCAACGCGCCACATTGTGGGGCCAGCCTGATCGACTAGCCGCCTTGTGGGTAGCGCGCAATCCCGACTCACCACGCACTCAGGCCAGCGCTGCCCTGCAAATGATGAAGTCAGGTAAATACCAGCAGGCGGCAGTCCTGCTTCGGTTCGGCATGCAAAAAAATCCGGGCGAGGTGCAATTGGCTTTCAATTTCGTCAATGCCCGATGCGCTCAGTCAGGCTTGACTGCCAATGATTGGCAAGCGGTGACCGCTACCATCGTACATGCCAAGGCCGGCCACCTACTTATAAACCAGTGGTTGAGCCACGCCATGACTGTAGCCGCCGACCAAAGCTGCCCTGGGTTGACCCTGGACGTGACCGGACGATGGGTTGTCGCCGCGATGAGCAATCCGGCATTGGCCGCTGCAGGGCGGCGCGAAGAGGACTTCGAACCTTTGCTTGGCGAATTGGCTGTGCACCAGGGCGATCCCGATCGAGCCTTAGTCCATTTCCGACGCGCACTGCTGGCCCACGTGAATCCGGATTTTGCAGCACGAATGGTCGCTTTCCTCGCCGATCATGAAGATTATCGGCAAGCGTTGGCTTTGCTTGACACCTATGAACAAAACCAGCAACACGCAAGCTCGCCCGGTTTCAGCATGGTCTGGCTGCACGCGAAAGTGCTGGAGCGGCAAGGCTACTGGCCACGCGAACTGGCGGCGCTCAGGAGTGAGCTGGTGGTGGAAATGGCCAGAAAGAACGCCATGACAACGACCCCATGACGATGCTTAGACGCCTCGCGCCGCATGGCTATTGGCTGGTCGTCCTGCTGATGCTAGTGCTGCTGGCCTACTGGCCCGGCCTTAATGGCGGCTTCGTTTTCGATGACTATCCGAACATCGTCTTCAACGAGCCATTGCATGTCACAACCTTGAAGTGGAATGACTGGATTGCCGCCGTCTTTTCCTCCATGTCCAGCGACCTGCAGCGGCCACTGGCGATGTTCACCTTCGCGATAAACCATTACTTCACCGGCCTCAACCCATGGCCGATGAAACTGGTCAATGTCTGCATCCATTTGTGCAACACACTGCTGGTATTCGGACTGACCCGGGCAATCCTGTGGTCGGTGCCAACCAAGCCCGCCAATCAGGCGCGCCGGGAATGGATGGCGTTGGCGGTGGCCGCGCTCTGGGCATTGGCACCGATCAACCTGATGGCGGTGCTGTTCATCGTCCAGCGCATGGAAAGCCTGTGCCACAGTTTCGTTTTCGCCGGGCTATGGTTGTACATCATCGGCAGGCAGCGTCAGCTCGCAGGACGTCCAGGATGGCGTCACATCTTTGTGGGGCTTGGAGCCGGCACCGTGGTCGGGGCCCTGTCAAAGGAATCCGCAGTGTTGCTGCCGTTGTACGCGTTCCTGATAGAGCTGTGCGTGTTTGACTTCCGCGACGCTTCCGGGCGCCGCGATTTCCGCTTGTCCGTGCTCTATCTGCTTGGTCTGGCGTTGCCGGCGCTGCTGGGCAGCGGCTGGTTGATGCAACGAGCTCTGCAGAAAGGGGCGTTCAGCTCGCGCGAATTCAATCTGGTCGAACGACTGCTGACTGAACCCCGGGTCGTGCTCGACTACCTGCATTGGACTCTGTTGCCTGATTTGCGCCAGATGAGTCTGTTCCACGACGACTACGTGATCTCGCGCAATCTTTGGCAGCCTGCCAGTACTTTGCCGGCCCTCTTAACCATCGCGGTATTGGCCGTGGTCGCCTGGTTGCTACGCAGGCGACGGCCGCTCATCGCCCTCGGCATCAGTTGGTTCCTGGCAGCGCAATTATTGACCGCCACAATTATCCCACTCGAACTGGTGTTCGAACATCGCAACTACTTTGCCTCGTTGGGCGTGTTTCTCGCCTTGACTGACCTATTATTGTTCACCCAGTTGCCGGAACCTCTTCGGCGCCCGGCGGTTCTCGTTGTTGGCCTGCTGATCGTCTTGTTCGGTGTTGACACCCGGCTGCGCGCCGAGGAATGGAGCAACCCGCTCCGGTTCGCGATCGCAGAGGTCGAAAAGCATCCTTTTTCCCCACGCGCCACATATCAATTGGGGCAAACCTACGTCATCTTTTCCGAGGGCAAGCCGAACTCGCCGTTCGTGGCAGCGGCCTTCACCGCGTTTGAGCGCGCCCGCCAAGTGCCGGACGCAAACGTGCTGCCCGCCCAAGGCCTGTTGATGCTCGCATCAAGGACCGGTCACCCGTTGCAGGATGCCTGGTGGCAGGATATGGAATACCGCCTCCGCAACCACCCGATCGGTCCGCAAGAACATGGTGCGTTGGCAGCAATGACCGAATGCGCAGTGGCCCAGCATTGCCATTTCCCACCCGCACACATGGATCGGATATTCGACGCGGCGTTGAGTCGCGGCAATGATCCGGAAGTGATGAATATCTACGCCAATTACGTACTCAACGTTCTGGGCAAGCCAGAATTGGCGCTCGGACTGTGGAAGATTTCTATCGAATTGAACCCCGGTGAGCCTGTGTACCGAATCTCCACGATCAAGTTGCTGATCGCCATGGGTCGCCGCGATGAAGCGCGGGGCGAGATCGCGAAACTGCGCAAGTTCGGACGTCTCGGTCAGTTCGAACGCATAGCCAATGAACTGGAACTGCGTTCGCTGGAAGTCAGGCCATGACCGGGCATGATCATGGCAAGCGCCGATTCATCGCCTGGGCCGCACTGATCGTGGTGCTTGCCTGGCTACTGCGCGAACAGTTCATCCTATTCACTCAGGTGGAAGCTCCGATCCGGGGCGATGTCCGCCAATACGTGGCCTATGCCTGGAATCTCTTGCACCACCAAACGTTTTCCATGGCCGATCCCGGTGCGGCAACGGTGGTTCCAGACGCGTTTCGTGGCCCGGGGTATCCGTTATTCCTGGCTGGCGCAATCGCACTGGGTGGAGAGGAAAATGGTTGGTACGCCATCGTCCTGCAGGCGCAAGCCGTGCTTGGCGCCGCGACCGTTTTGCTGACCATGTTGTTGGGTCGGCATTGGCTTTCGCGCAGAGCAACGCTTATGGCAGGCCTGCTTATGACGCTCTGGCCGCACCATATCGCCGCTACGGGTGCGGTGCTTTCAGAGGTGTTGTTCGGATTCCTGCTGGCGCTCGCGCTGTGGTTGACCGCCGAAGCGATGCGTCGTGGAAAAAGTGCGTGGGGGGCAGCCGCAGGCAGCGCATTCGGGATCGCGTATCTGATCAACCCGATCATCTTGTTGTTCCCACCATTGGCGGGCATGTTCTTGTGGCGATGTGGCCCGACGAAAGCCGCGCTATGGCTGGCCTTGTTGCCACTGGCATTCGCGGCGACATGGGGAATTCGCAATACCACCATTCCCGATACCCCGGGGCAACCCGGGCGCGCAGTGCTGAATTTTGTTCAAGGCTCATGGCCGCAATACCATGCCGCCCACAATTTCATGGACATTGATCCGATCGCGGCCCAGATAAGTGAACAGATCGCTGCGGAAGAACGGTTGTTTGCGCGTTCGCCAAGACTAGGGCTCACGGCAATGGTCGAAAGGATGGTGCAGGATCCTGCCTACTATGCCCGCTGGTACCTGCTTAGAAAACCCTGGCTACTTTGGGACTGGAATATCAGGATCGGCTGGGGGGATGTCTATTATCAGAAGATCGAGCACTCGCCGCTGGACGTCAACCCGGCGCTGCGGGCGATGAAAGCCACGTTGCATGTGCTGAATCCGCTCATTTTCCTACTGGCGATCGCCGCTGCCTTCGTGTTGCTGGGCCGATCGATTCGAGCCGCGCAAGCCCGCGATGGCCCAAAGCTGGCCGCAGTCCTGGTGGCGCTGTTTTGCGCCTATGTAACCGTTCTGCACACCGTCTTGCAGGCCGAACCGCGATATTCGATCCCTTATCGGCCTATGGAGATGTTGTTGGCAGTGACCGCGCTGGCCACAATTGCCGATCGCGCCCGCGCTAAACTGTTGGGCAATTCCCCGGCTCCACAAGAAGCGCCCCAATGAGTATTCGGCAATGAAAGCAGTCATTCTCGCGGGCGGCCTCGGCACGCGGATCAGCGAAGAAACCGCGCTGCGCCCCAAGCCGATGATAGAAGTCGGCGGCATGCCGGTGCTTTGGCATCTGCTGAAGATCTACTCGCACCACGGCGTCAACGACTTCATCATTTGCCTAGGCTACAAGGGCTACGTGATCAAGGAGTATTTCGCCAACTATTTCCTGCACATGTCCGACGTCACCATCGACCTGGCCAGCAATCGCCTCGAAGTGCACCACAAGCACGCCGAGCCGTGGCGGATCACCCTGGTCGACACCGGCATCGATACGCAGACCGGCGGGCGCCTGAAGCGGGTCGCCGACTATCTCGACGGCGACACCTTCTGCTTCACCTACGGTGACGGCGTCGCCGACATCGATATTGGCGCCGAACTGGCTTTCCACCGCGACAACGGCGCATTGGCAACGATGTGCGCAGTGCAGCCGCCGGGCCGTTTCGGCGCGATCGACATCCAGGGCAATCGCATCACCCGATTCGAGGAGAAACCCACCGGCGACGGCTCCTGGATCAATGGCGGCTTCTTCATGCTCGAGCCGGGTGTGCTGCGCTACATCGAGGGCGATGCCACCGTGTGGGAGCGCCAGCCGCTGGAGAGCCTGGCTCGCGACGGCCAACTCTCGGCGTACGCACACCGCGGCTTCTGGCAGCCGATGGATACCTTGCGCGACAAAATCAAGCTGGAAGATCTCTGGCAGACTGGCAAGGCGCCGTGGAAGGTATGGGCCTGAACCGACTTTTCGGCGGCGTTTACGACGGCAAACGCATACTGGTTACCGGCCATACCGGCTTCAAGGGTTCGTGGCTATGCTTATGGTTGACCGCCATGGGCGCGCGGGTTTCCGGTTTGGCACTCGACCCCGATACCGATCCCTCGCACTGGAATCTGCTGGCGCTCCCCGACGTTGCCGATCACCGGGTCGACCTGCGCGATCGCGCCGGCGTGCGCGCCGTGTTCGAACGTGCACAGCCGGAAATCGTCTTCCACCTGGCCGCCCAGCCCTTGGTCCGGCGCAGCTACCGCGAGCCCGTCGCTACTTTCGAAACCAACGTGATGGGCCTGCTCAACGTCCTTGATGCGGTGCGCGACTGCCCGACGGTACGCGCGCTGGTCAATGCCACCACCGATAAGGTCTACAAAGATCGCCACAACGACAGCGGCTACCGGGAAAGCGACTGCCTCGGTGGTCACGATCCGTACAGCAGCTCCAAGGCCTGTGCGGAAATCCTGTCGACCTGCTACCGCAAGAGTTTTTTCCACGGCAACGGCAGCGACGGCTTCGCGCCGCGACTGGCGACCGCGCGCGCCGGCAACGTGATCGGCGGCGGCGACTGGGCAGAAGATCGGCTGGTACCGGATCTGGTGCGAGCCGCCCAGGCCAATCGCGCCTTGATGATCCGCAACCCGAGCGCCACCCGCCCCTGGCAGCACGTGCTCGACCCGCTGTCGGGATACCTGCGATTGGGCCAGGCCTTGCTCGACGACGCGGACTGCGCCGACGCCTGGAATTTCGGCCCGGACCCCGAGGGCGAGCTGACCGTGCGCGAAATCGCCGATCGGCTGCACGCCGGTTGGCCGTCGCTGCGGGTGGAACTCGATCACGAGGCGCAGCCGCACGAAGCGGCGGTGCTGCGGCTGGATTGCAGCAAAGCGAAACATCGCCTTGGCTGGCGTCCAACCTGGTCGATCGATGTCGCGCTTGAGCGCACCGGCGGCTGGTATCGCGACTTTCACGATTCGGCACGCCTGCGCACCGCGGATGATCTCGCAGCCTATGTCGACGACGCCCGCCGCGCCGGCCTCGGGTGGGCGCAGTGAACATACTGCCCACACCGCTAGGCGGTCTGTTCGAGATCCGTACCGAGAGCGTCGGCGATGCCCGCGGCCGGTTCTCCCGACTATTCTGCGAGCACGAACTGGCAGCGATTCGCCCCGGACTGCACTTCACCCAGGTCAACTTGTCGCACACCGGCGAGCGCGGCTGCATCCGCGGCATGCACTACCAGACGCCGCCAGCCGCCGAAGCCAAGCTGATCCGTTGCCTGCGTGGCCGCGTGTGCGACGTGGCGGTGGACTTGCGCGCGCACTCGCTGACCTTCCTGCGCTGGCATGCGCTCGAACTGGGCGAAGACAGCAACAACGCCGTGTTCATCCCGGAAGGATTCGCGCACGGGTTCCAGGCGCTGAGCAACGACGTGCAACTGTTGTACCTGCACACTGCGCCGTGGACGCCGGCCTGCGAGGCTGGCGTCCGTTTCGACGACCCGCGTTTAGGTATTGCCTGGCCGTTGCCCGTGGGCCAGGTGTCCGATAAAGACCGTGGTTATGCCGCCATCGACGCGTGCTTTCGCGGGGTGCAGTCGTGAAATGCCGCTTCTGCGCCACCTCGCTCAGCGACGTTTTTCTTGACCTCGGCAGCGCACCGCCGTCCAACGCCTTCCTGACCGCCACCCAGGTCAACGCGCCGGAACTGTATTTTCCGTTGCACCTTTTCACCTGTCCGAATTGCTTTCTGGTCCAGGTCGACGAAGTGCAGCGGCACGACGCGCTTTTTTCCAGCAGCTACGTGTACTTCTCCTCGTACTCGCGCACCTGGCTGGCGCACGCACGGGCCTATGTCGATGCCGTCGTGAAACGCCTGGGCTTGAACTCCCGCAGCCTGGTGATGGAGGTCGCGTCCAACGACGGTTACCTGCTGCAGTACATTCGCGAGCGCGGCATCCCCTGCGTGGGCATCGAGCCTACCGCGAGCACGGCCGCCGCTGCGCGTGCACGCGGCATCGAAACCACGGAACGGTTTTTCGGGCAGCCATTTGCCGCCGAGTTTGTTGCCGAACGCGGCCGGGTCGATCTTTGGATCGGCAACAATGTGCTGGCGCACGTACCCGACATCAACGACTTCGTCGCCGGCATCGCCGCCGTGCTGGTCGACGAGGGCGTGGCGACGGTGGAGTTTCCGCACCTGCTCCGGCTGGTCGCCGAACGGCAGTTCGACACCATCTACCACGAGCATTTCTCCTATTTCTCGCTGCACACGGTGCGCCGGATTTTCGCCACGCATGGCTTGCGCTTGTGGGACGTCGAGGAACTGCCGACCCACGGCGGCTCGTTGCGCCTGTGGGTTTGTCGCGATGCCGCCAGCCGTTCGGAAACTCCGGCAGTCGCGGAGCTGCTGGCGCGGGAAGCCACGGCCGGGATGACCGGCATGGACTACTATCGCGGTTTCCAGCCGCTGGCCGATGCGATCAAGAACGATGCGTTGACTTTCCTGCTCGATTGCAAGCGGCGCGGCCAACGCGTCGTCGCCTACGGCGCAGCCGCCAAGGGCAACACCCTGCTAAACTACGCCGGCGTGAAACCGGACCTGCTGCCGTTCGTGGTTGATGCGTCGCCGCACAAGCAAGGGCTCTATTTGCCCGGCTCGCATATCCCGGTAGTCGAGGAAGCGCGCATCCGCACGGAAAGACCGGACTTCGTGTTGATCCTGCCCTGGAACCTGCGCCAGGAAATCAGCGAGCAGTTGCGCTACATTCGTGAATGGGGCGGTCAGTTCGTCACTGCCGTGCCCAATCTGAGCGTCTCATGAGCCAGAACTCCCGCATCTACTACACCAAACCCTCGATTGGCGAACGCGAGATCGCCTACGCCACCGACGCGGCGGCGAACGGCTGGGGTGAACGCTGCTACGACTACATCCACCGTTTCGAGCGCGTATTCTGCGCGCACCTTGGCAGCCGGTTCGCGATCGCAACGGCGAGCGGCACCGGCGCCCTGCACTTGGGCATGGCCGGCCTGGGAATCGGGCCGGGCGATGAGGTGATCCTAGGCGACATCAACTGGATCGCCTCGGTCGCTCCCATCGTTCACCTGGATGCCATGCCGGTACTGGTCGACGTGCTTCCGGACACATGGTGCCTGGATCCCGTGGCGGTGGAGGCAGCAATCACTCCACGAACGAAAGCCATC
>JANXRY010000040.1 GCA_025356635.1 Gammaproteobacteria bacterium | reverse complement strand
TCGACATGCAGGACCGCGTCAACCAGGTAAGGCTGGCAGCGGCCCGCAACGACGCTATGGCGGCGGCACAGGACCTGACCTATGGGCAGGACGGCGTGCTCCGCCAGAAGGGCGCTCAGGCGCTCCAGCGCGATAGCGGCCAGGCGCTTCCGGATGAGTACACCGAGAAGCTGAAGCAGAAGCTGTCGGACATCGGGTCCCAACTCACTCCCGCGCAGCAGCGGGACTTCGGTCTCGAATCGCAGGGCATCCTCGCAAACTTCCGGGGCACGGCCGAGCAGCACATGTTGGGCGAGTTTCGGACTTTCCAGGACTCAACCTGGGCCGGCCAGATCACCCTGGCGCATGAAGCATCGGTCAAGGGATGGAATGACCCCAACGCGATTGCACAGAACCTAGCGCTCGTGCGGCAAGGCGTCTACGAACGGGCGCGAGCGACAGGGCTCGCAGGGAATCAGATTCAGTCCGAGATCGACTTTTCCGAGAGCAAGGTCCACCGCGACGTGATCTTGTCGGCGCTCGAGAATAGCAATCCGCAGTATGCGCTCGGCTACTTTAACGCGAATCGCGGCTCGATGAATGCGGGCGATGTCCTGTCCATTCAGGGGCAGCTCAACCACGTCGTTGATGGCCATTTGGCACAGGGCGCCGTCAACGATACGACCCGCGCCATGGGCGACCGGCTGATGCCGAACGACCTGACTCGGCTGACGAACATCGCGATGGGCATGGAGTCCGGCGGTAAGGACCTCAATGCGGACGGCACGCCGCTGACGTCCCCGAAGGGCGCCAAGTACAAGATGCAGGTCATGCCGGCGACGGCCGCCAATCCGGGTTTCGGCATTGAACCCGCCAAGGACGACTCGCCTGCCGAGTACAACCGGGTCGGCCAGCAGCTGCTGACGAAGCTCGTTGAGCACTACGGCGACGTCGGCAAGGCGCTGGCCGCGTACAACGCCGGCCCCGGCAAGGTTGACCTCGCGATCGCTGCGTCTGATGGCACACCGGGCCACTGGCTTGAGAACCTGCCGCAGGAGACCCAGGACTACGTGAAGCGGGGAGTCGCGAGGTGGCAGTCCGGTGGTGGGCAGGCGCCTCCTCCGTCGGAGATTGAGTTCGTCAACGACGCGCTTACCCGCCTCGGCGATGCGGCACGTCCTGAGGCGATCGCCGCCACTCGAACGGCTGCGGAGCGGCAGTACCAGCTGATCACAGAATCCCGGCGCCAGTCGGCGGACCAGGCCCTGCAGGCAGCCCAGCAGTACCTGATCCAATCGCACGGCGACTTCAATGGTATGCCGCCGGACATCCTCGCGGGCCTCACCCGCTACGACCCCAAGATGTACCGCGCGGCTCAGGTGTTCGCGGCGCGCGAGTCGCACCCGGTGGTCGACAACATGGCCGCATTCCAAGTCGCGATCGACAACCCGGCGGCGCTGGCGCAGATCCCGGATGGGCAGTTCACGCAATTCCTGAGCAACAACTTCACGCCCCGCACCGCGAAGCAGGTAGCCGGGATGCGCGCGCGGGAGGTCAACCCTGCACTCAAGAAGGGCGACGACCCGGGAAATATCAACAACGGGGAGATCAACAACGTCGTCAACAATCGCCTGACGTCGATTGGGATTCGGGCGAGCGGCCAGATGAGCCAATCGGACCGCCAGCGAGCCGGCGCGATCAAGCAGTTCGTCACCGACGACATCTTCAAGCAGCAGCAAGACGCGGGACGGAAGATGACTGCCCAGGAGATCTCTCAGCGCATCGACCAGCTATTCGCGACGAGCGTGGAAATGAAGGGGTTCTTCTCGAGCAAGTTCAACAACCTGATGGCGACGGAAGCGAGCGACGTGCCGAGAGATGATATCGCCAGAATCAAGGCATCCTTAGCAAAGGTAGGCATGGCGAATCCGTCTGAGAACGCCATCCTGCAGCTGTATCTCATGGCGCACGCACCGAAGGCTGCGCCACTACCTAGCCGCGGGTCCCATCCAGCTGCGAGCCGCAGCGCACCGGACGAGATTCCGGAAGCGCTCGGCGTGGACGACGGGGAGTCTGACGAGGAGCCCTAGAGATATCTGGACCGGTTGGGTGAGATCACCGAGGCAGGCGCGGCGGAGCCGTACACGCTTCGCAGCGCTTGACTTGTAGTGACTATTCACGGAAAGTAGCCAAAGACCTCACTGACCGGCTACTTATGGCAACCCGCAAGAAGCACCTGCAGAGCCTGTACCTGGAACCGGACCGCGCGGAGCTGCTCGACAAGCTATCCGCAAAGGTCCGCATTCCGAAGGCTGTACTGCTACGCGAGGCCGTCGACGACCTCTTGATCAAGCACAAGATGCTGCGCGCGCCCAGGGTTCGCAAGAGTTGAGAAGCGGGCGCCGCCAGTGTTACTAGCACTGACGCCGCCCTAACCACCCCCCGTAACTGGAGTACGAGAAATGACTACGCACAAGAATAACGCGCCCGCCCCGCAGGCG
>JANXRY010000084.1 GCA_025356635.1 Gammaproteobacteria bacterium | reverse complement strand
TGTCCTCGGGATCACCGGACAGCGCGACCCAACGAAACGGGCCGATGCCGCGGCAGAACAGCGGCCGCACGTAGGCGGGCACGAAGCCCGGAAAATCGAAGGCATTTGCACAACCGACATCCTTGGCCATCTGCCGGATGTTGTTGCCGTAGTCGAAAGTCGGCACGCCCATGTCCTCGAAATGCAGCATCGCCTCGACGTGCGTGCGCATGGAATGCTTGGCCGCGTCGATGACGCGCGGCGGGTTGTTCTTCTGCTCACTCAGCCATTCCTCCAGCGTCCAGCCGGCCGGCAGGTAGCCGTGCAGCGGGTCGTGCGCCGAGGTCTGGTCGGTGACGGCATCGGGCCGCACACCACGGCGCACGAGCTCGGGCAGGATCTCGGCGGCGTTGCCGAGCAGTCCAATGGAAATGGCCTTGCCCGCGGCGCAATATTTTTCGATGCGCGCGAGCGCGTCGTCGAGATCGCTCGCCTGTTCGTCGAGGTAGCGCGTCTTCAGGCGGAAATCGATGCTGGTCTGGCGGCATTCGATGTTCAGCGAACAGGCGCCGGCGAGCGACGCCGCGAGCGGCTGCGCGCCGCCCATGCCGCCGAGCCCGGCGGTGAGGATCCACTTGCCGGTCAATTCACTGTGGTAATGCTGGCGACCCATTTCGACGAAGGTTTCGTAGGTGCCCTGGACGATGCCCTGGGTGCCGATATAGATCCAGGAACCAGCGGTCATCTGGCCGTACATCATCAGGCCTTTGCGATCGAGTTCGTGGAAATGCTCCCAGGTCGCCCAATGCGGCACGAGGTTTGAATTGGCGATCAGCACGCGCGGTGCGTCCGGATGCGAGGGAAACACGCCGACCGGCTTGCCCGATTGCACGAGCAAGGTTTCGTTGTCTTCGAGTGTTCGCAGGGTTTCCAGAATCTTGTCGTAACTGGCCCAATCGCGGGCGGCGCGACCGATGCCGCCGTACACGACGAGTTCCTGCGGATTCTCGGCGACTTCGGCGTCGAGATTGTTCTGCAGCATTCGATATGCGGCTTCGGTCAGCCAGCTCTTGCAGCTCAGCGTGGTGCCGCGCGGCGCGCGGATATGGCGGGTCGGGTCTTTGCGATTCGGGGCGGACATGTCGGACTCCGGAAGATCGTGATCATTATATGGCGGGAGGGAGGGGCATCGGCTCCGACGTCGTTGGCGGCGCTAAGTCGGAGCCGATACCCCTCCCACGCCGCCACAACATTGATGTCCGAAAACGGCGAGTTTTAGATCTGGACGCGGCCTATGATGGCAGCATGGCTCCGACCCCCATGCCCTCCGCCGACATCTGCGATCGCGCTCGCGCTTCCAAAGATGCGCGCTTCGACGGACTGTTCTTCACCGCTGTGCGCAGCACCGGCATTTATTGCCGGCCGGTCTGCCCAGCACCAACCCCGAAGCGGCAAAACATTTCCTACTACCCAACCGCAGCGGCAGCGACGGCGGCCGGTTACCGCCCCTGCCTGCGCTGTCGGCCGGAGCTGTCGCCGGAAGCGAACGTGCGCGGCGGCGAAAGCCTGGTGCAACGCGCGCTGGCAATGATCGCCGAGGGCGCGTTGCAGGAAGGCTCGATCGAGGTGCTGGCCGGGCGGGTCGGCATCAGCGATCGACAATTGCGACGGATCTTCCTCGAACACACCGGCGCGACGCCAATCGCCGTGCACACCACGCGTCGCCTGCTGTTGGCAAAGCAATTGCTGACAGAAACCTCATTGCCGATCACGCAGGTCGCGTTGGCAGCAGGATTTCAGAGTCTGCGCCGATTCAACACCGCTTTTCTCGAAGGCTGCGGCATGGCGCCGACAGCGATTCGCCGGCAGCGTTCGGAAGCGCCAAGCGGCATGCTGACTTTGCGCCTGGGTTATCGCCCACCACTGGATTTCGCAGCGATGCTGGCGTTCTTGGGAAAGCGTGCGATCCCCGGTATCGAGCGGGTCGGCGCGGACAGTTATGAGCGTGTGTTGGGATCGGCGGAAGCCTCCGTCACTATCCGCGTGACCGCCGATGCCATGAAGTCGGAATTGCGCCTGGTCATCTCCGACTGCGATCCTCGTACGATTCCCGACATCGTCAGGCGTGTACGCCGGATCTTCGACCTCGATGCCGACTTGCAAGCCGTGCATGCCGTGCTCAGCGAGACGCCGCTACTGGCAGCGGCGGTCCGCAAGCGCCCCGGCCTGCGTGTTCCCGGTGGCTGGGACGGTTTCGAGGTCGCGGTGCGCGCCGTGCTCGGCCAGCAGATCAGCGTCGCCGGCGCCACCACGCTAGCGCGCCGACTGGTCGAGGTTTACGGCGAACAACGCAGTCCGGCACGCGAAGGGCTTGATCGCGTCTTTCCAACGCCCGCTTCCATCGTCGATGCGCCGCTGGAGAAAATCGGCCTGCCGAAATCGCGAGCGGCGACGCTACAGGCATTGGCGCGAGCGGTGATCGATGGCCGCGTCGACTTCAGCGCCGGCCAGCGTCTGGAAGCGTTCGTCGATGCATTCATCGCCCTGCCCGGCATCGGCGCCTGGACCGCGCATTACGTGGCGATGCGTACGCTCAGCCATCCGGATGCGTTCCCGGCCGGCGATTTGGTGCTGCAACAAGTGCTGGGCGGCGCAAAGCGATTGAGCGAACGCGAGACCGAAGCCTGTTCACAGGCTTGGCGGCCCTGGCGAGCTTATGCGGTGTTGCAACTGTGGCATCTGTCGGGCGACCGCCCGAAGGAGAAAAAAGCATGATCTGGTTCGATGACTTCGCCACGCCGATCGGCCGCCTGACCATCGCGGCGGACGCGCATGGCTTGCGGCATGTGTTGTTTGAAACGAACAAATACGAGGCCGCCGAGCGTACCCATTGGAAACGCGATGCGGTGCCGCTGCGCGCGGCGCGTGAACAACTGGAAGCCTACTTCGCTGGTGAGCGCGAACAATTCGACCTGCCACTGCATCCGGTCGGCACACTGTTCCAGCTGAAGGTGTGGAAGACGCTTGCGGAGATTCCGTTCGGTGCAACCTGGAGTTATGGCGAGGTTGCAAAACGCATCAGCGAACCGAAAGCGATGCGTGCGGTCGGCGCCGCGAATGGGCGCAATCCGCTGCCGATCGTCTTGCCCTGCCACCGGGTGATCGGAAAAGACGGCAGCCTCACCGGTTTTGGCGGCGGGCTGCCGATCAAGCAGTTCCTGCTTCGGCACGAAGCCGGGGCGCGACCGGATCTGTTGGCTCTCGCTTTCGTCTAGCGCCGTCAGTGGTGTACCGAGATCGACGGATCCAAACTTTGCAGCGCATCGCCGATATCGATGGCTCCGGTACGCTCGAGGTCACCACGATCGTAACTGCGACCGGGCACACCGAGGCATGCATACTTGTCCTTGCGAACGATCCGGGAACCTGTTGCCCGGAGGCAATGCCGATCGGGCGCAGCCTTACCGGCATGGATGTCAATGACGACTGGGTTCTTCGAATCGGCAGACGCGGCTGGCGCTGGTGGAGTTGTGGTCTGGGCCTGCGCTGCAACGGACAGGCATGCGGCCAATAAGACAATGACTTTCGTGTTCATTCCAAAGCCTCCAGCAGGCAGGGAATCGACCCGGTTCCAGCAGCGTGTTACACCCAAGCTGGATGGTAGCTGAAGATCGATGGCCGATCCGGCATCATCACCCGAATCCCCATTCTGGACCCGCCCATGCCCATCGAAACCCTCGTCCTACTTGCGGCTGGGATCCTCGCCGTCGCCTTCCTGTACGCCTCGGTCGGCCATGCCGGCGCTTCCGGATACATCGCCGTCATGTCGCTGGCTTCGCTGGCGCCGGCGCAAATCAAACCGACCGCGCTTGTGCTGAACATCATGGTGGCCTCGATCGGCAGCTGGCAGTTCTGGCGCGCGGGACACTTTTCCTGGCGGCTGTTCTGGCCATTCGCCGTGCTTTCCATCCCGCTGGCCTTCGTCGGCGGTTACCTGAACTTGCCAACGCACGTGTTCAAGTTGCTGGTCGGGATTGTGTTGCTGTTCTCGGCGGCTTACTTCTTCTGGAAGCCGAACGTCGACGAGATTCGCGTCGAACCCTCCAAGCCGGTCGCGATCTTGTCCGGCGGCGTGTTGGGACTGTTCGCCGGACTCACCGGCACCGGCGGCGGAATTTTCCTCACACCGCTGTTGTTGATGATGCGCTGGGCGAAGACGAAAACCGCTTCCGCGACCTCCGCGCTGTTCATCCTGGTCAACTCGATCGCCGGCCTGCTGGGCAATGCCAGCAGCGCGCAGAAGATCCCGGATTTCGTCCTGCCGCTTGCAGTCACTGCGGTGATCGGCGGCTCGGCGGGGAGTTGGTACGGCAGCCGGAAATTCCCACCGGCGGTGATCAAGCGCCTGCTGGCGACCGTGCTGGTGATCGCTGGACTGAAACTGATCTACACGGCTTGACAAGCGCCAGCCGTATCATATATCTTTTCATCGCGATGAATGTATATATAAATGAAACGGCCATGCCCACTACCACCCTTGCTTACCACCCCGCCACGAACCGGCATGTCGCGACGCGCGTCGATCTGGTCCTGATCGGCGCGCGTGGCCAAGTTGGCAGTGCCTTCCGTCACCGACTTGCGCAGCAGCAAGCGGCACTCAAACGCGATCTGGGCCTGGATCTGGTCCTGCTTGCCGGCCTGGACCGCCGTGGTTTCGCCTTCGATCTGCATGGCCTGTCAGCGAATAGGATCGAATCGCACCTTTGCGCCCGCGAACACGCCGACCTCGAACACCTGCTCGCACACCTGATAGGTCCGGACAGCGCGCCGGCACTGCTGATCGACTGTAGCGCCAGCGAAGAAATCACCGATCTCTACCCGCGCTTGCTCGCGGGTGGCGTGGGCATCGTCACGGCAAACAAGCGAGCGAATGCACGACCACTGGCGTTCTATCGCGAATTGCAACGGCTATCGCAACGGTATGACGCCCCCTACCATTACGAAACCACGGCAGGCGCGGCGATCCCGTTGCTTGGTCCGCTGCGCGACCTGCGCCAGCGCGGCGAGCGCGTGACGTCAATTCGTGGCGTTTTGTCGGGATCGCTGAGCTACATCCTCGCGCGCGTCCAGGACAACGACCTCGCCTTCTCCACCGCCGTCATCGAAGCCGCTGCGCTGGGTTACACCGAACCCGACCCTTCGGAAGATCTGTGCCTGCGCGATGTGACCCGAAAACTCCTCGGCCTGGCGCGCGAAGCGGGCTTCGAGCTTGAAGTCGGCGCTATCGAAGTCGAACCGCTGCAAGACGACGGCCACTGGCCCGAACGCATTGCGGCCGCACGTTTGCGTGGTGAGCGCTGGCTGGTGTTGGCGGAAGCTGACGAGCACGGTGGCCGCATCGGCCTGCGTTCCTTGCCGAAGGATTCATCGTTCGCGGCGTTGCGACCCGGACAGAATCTGGTGCAGGTAAGCACCGACCTGCAGCGCGAAGTTCCACTCTCTCTCGCTGGCCCAGGTGCTGGCCCGGAAATCACTGCCGCCGGCGTCTTCAGCGATGTCCTCGCCGCTGCCCGACAACTCACCCGGCGCTGAGTTTCAGCCGTCCGCGAGCAAGGTACGCAGGCTGCGCCGGTAACGTTCGGCAATGCCTTCCGCGCCAACATGCCGACCTTCGCGCACGACCATGCGATTGCCAATCCGCACTTCGCGCACCAGCGGGCGATTGCCGGCGAATACGAAACGATCGAGCATATCTTCCTGGCGAACACCGGCAAGAACCGCAGCGTCGGCATCCAGATGGACGATATCGCGGCGCCACGCATCCACGGCGAAACCGCTGGCTTGGCGGCCACCATCAAGCGCGTGCGTGTACAGCACGTCGCCGACACTCGGCTGGCTCGGCGTCGCCGCGATATTGCGTTGGCGAGCAAGCAAGCGCTGGGTGTATTCAAGCCAGCGTAGCTCCTCGACCGGCGACACCGAAACATTGGAATCCGAACCGATACCGAAACGGCCACCGGCATCTAGGAATTCACGCAGCGGAAAAACGCCGTCGCCGAGGTTGGCTTCGGTCGTAGGGCATAGCGCTACAACCGCCTTGCTTGCAGTAATACTGCGCAATTCAGCAACGGTGAGATGAGTCGCATGCACCAAGGTCCAGCGCGCATCCACGTCGGCATTGGCGAGCAGCCATTCGACCGGCCGGGCGCCGCGTACGGCGATGCATTCCTCCACTTCGGCAACCTGTTCGGCAATATGGATATGGATCGGCAAGGACTGGCCGTGCACGGCTGAAAGTATTTCGCGCAAAGCATCGGCCGGGACCGCGCGCAAACTATGCAGGGCGATGCCGACGCGCAGCATATCGCTTTCCTGCCGGCGTAGGCGTTCGAGCAGGCGCAGGAAATCTTCGACCGCGTGGCCAAAGCGCCGTTGCCGTTCCGACAATGGCCGGCCGTCGAAACCGCCGCACATGTACAGCACTGGCAGAAAGCTCAGGCGGATACCGGTGTCACGCGCGGCGGCGATAATCGCTTCCGACATCGCCGACGGATCGGCGTAGGGCACGCCATCTGGACTATGATGCAAGTAGTGGAATTCACAGACGCCGGTGTAGCCGGATTCGAGCATTTCGGCATAAAGCTGGCAGGCGATGTCGTATTGCGATTCGGGCGTGATCCGGCCGGCGAAGCGGTACATCAGTTCGCGCCAGGTCCAGAAGCTGTCGGCGGGATCGGTCTGGCGTTCGGCCAGGCCGGCCATCGCCCGCTGAAATGCGTGGCAATGGATATTGGGCAAGCCCGGAAGCGTCAGATCAGTCATGGCCGGATTCTACCTAGCCTTCGTCTGTGTTGCGCACGCTACAATCGGTGTATGAGAGCACTTGCAGGCATCCGTGTCGTTGAACTGGCCCGCGTGCTGGCCGGCCCCTGGTGCGGTATGACCCTGGCCGACCTCGGCGCCAACGTGATCAAGATCGAACCACCGGAAGGCGACGATACCCGCGGCTGGGGCCCGCCGTTCCAGGGCGGCCTGTCCGCTTATTTCGCCTGCTGCAACCGCAACAAGCGCTCGATCGCGCTGGACCTGCGCGATCCGGCGACGCGGCCCACGCTCGAAGCACTGGTACAACAGGCTGATATCGTAATCGAGAACTACCGCACTGGCGGAGCGGAAAAACTCGGCGTCGGCTATGAGCAACTGCGTGCGCTCAATCCACGCTTGATCTACTGCTCGATCTCGGGTTACGGCCGCGACGGCCCACAGGCAGATCGCCCTGGCTACGATTTCGCGATCCAGGCCGAAGCCGGGTTGATGGCGTTGACCGGCCCGGTCGGTGGCGAACCGTTTCGGGTCGGCACGCCGGTCGCCGACATCACCGCCGGCAACAACGCGGCGATGGCCGTGCTCGCCGCGCTGTTCCATCGGGAACGCACGGGTGAGGGCCAGAAGATCGAGATCTCGCTGTTCGACTCGCAGCTGCAGCTGCTCGCCAATTCCGCCAGCGGCACACTGTTCACTGGCGAAGACGCGAAACGGCTCGGAAACCAGCACCCAAATATCGTGCCATATCAAGTTTTCGCCGCCAGCGACGCCCATTTCGTGCTCGCGGTCGCCAGCGAAACGTTATGGCGGAAATTGTGCGTGGCGCTCGATGTTTCCGAATGGCTGGTCGATCCGCGCTTCGTCAATAACGCTGCGCGTGTTGGCAATCGCGAGGAATTGATCGTGTTGCTGTCTGCACGTTTCGCCAGCCAGCCGTTGGCGCATTGGCAGGAAGTGTTTGCCAAGGCGCAGATTCCGATGGCGGCGATCAACACCGTCAAGCAAGCTATCGAGCACCCAGTTGCGGAACGGATGCATATCGAAATTGAAGGCGTCGCCATGCTCGCCAGCCCCTTGCGGCTCTCGGCGACGCCGCCACGTTACCAACTTCCACCACCGAAACTGGACGCGCACCGCGCGGAAATCCTCGCCGAACTGGGGTTGGCGCCATGAACGCGCGCTGGGATCTGTTGTTGCTCGATGCCAAGCTCGCGACCCTGCGCGGCGATCTCGGTGCCTACGGCGCGATCGCGGCCGGCGCCATCGGAGTGCAGAGCGGGCGCATCGTTTTCGCTGATTCGCAAGCGAACTTGCCGGGCAAGCCCAATGAGCTCGCTGCGCGCGTCGAATCCGTCGCTGGCCGCTGGCTGACGCCGGCGCTGATCGACTGCCACACGCACCTGGTGTTCGCTGGCAATCGCGCGCAAGAATTCGAACAGCGATTGCAGGGCGTGAGCTACGAGCAGATTGCGCGCGAAGGCGGCGGCATCCTCTCGACCGTGCGCGCGACGCGCGCGGCGAGCGAGGACGAGCTATTCGCGCAATCGCTGCCGCGTGCGAACGCGTTGCGCGCCGATGGCGTGGCAACGATCGAGATCAAGTCCGGCTACGGGTTGGACTTGGACAACGAACGTAAGATGCTGCGGGTTGCGCGCCGGATCGGCTCCGAGTCAGGAGTCACCGTGCGCACGACCTATCTCGGCGCGCACGCGCTGCCACCTGAATTTTCTGGTCGCGCCGACGACTATATCGCCGCCGCCTGCGTCTGGCTGCGCGTGCTGCACGGCGAAGGTCTGGTCGATGCGGTCGACGCGTTCTGCGAAGGCATCGGTTTCAGCCCCACGCAGACCAGGCATATGTTCGAAGTGGCGCTGGCGCTCGGCCTGCCGGTGAAACTGCACGCCGACCAGCTCAGCGATCTCGGCGGCGCGGCGCTGTGCGCAGAATTTTCCGGGCTCTCCGCCGATCATCTCGAATACACCAACGACGCTTCGGTACGGGAAATGGCCGCGCACGGCACGGTCGCGGTGTTGTTGCCTGGGGCCTTCCATGTCCTGCGGGAAACGAAACTACCGCCGATCGACGCGCTCCGCGAGCACGGCGTGCCAATGGCCATCGCGACCGACCTAAACCCCGGCACCTCGCCGCTGCAGTCACTGCGAATGGCGATGGCCATGGCCTGCACGCATTTCCGCCTGACCCCGGAAGAAGCGCTGCGCGGCACGACCACGCATGCGGCAAGAGCATTGGGCCTGCATGATCGCGGCCGACTCGAAGTCGGCCTGCGCGCCGATATCGCCGAATGGGAGATCGGCCATCCGAGTGAATTGTCTTATTGGCTAGGTGGCAATCCACTGCGGCAATTGCTGGTCTGCAAGGCCTGAAACAACAAAGCCCCGCAGTGCGGGGCTTTGTTAATTGCAACGATAGAAGGCTTACTTGGCGGCGGCTTTCTTGGCCGGGGCCTTCTTCACGGCAGCAGCGGGAGCGGCCTTCTTGGCTGGAGCCGCGGCGGTGGCCGGCTTGGCCATGCCATCAGTTGCCTTGGCCGGACGGGACTTGCCGTAACTGGAAATGTTGCGCTTGCCCTTAGCCGTCTTGCGGTCGCCCTTGCCCATGGTTGCAGTCCTTAGAAGTGATAACGAGGCGCGTAGCCTAACATTCGCGGCCGTCGCGACCAAGGCTCAATGACTATGCACGCAGTCCGGGCCGTGCTGGTGCGCGCGGCTGAGACGCAGGTTGAAGATGTGCGCGATGGCGATCAGGGCGCCACCGACGCTCATGAACACGGCATGGGCGACCACGCTGTCGTGCACCGGCGCGACGAGTACGCCAATCCATACCGAGGTCAGACCCGAAATCAGCAAGGCGAAGGGACGCCCAGCATGGTGTCGGCGATAGCCAAGCCACAGGCTACTGATGCCGACCACGGTGGCGAAAAGCACGAAGGACAGTTCGAACCCGGCCGAGGAGAAGAAGCCCAGGCTCAAGCTCGGTAGTGCTGCCAGTAGGAACGGCAAGGCTGCGCAGTGCAGTGCGCACAACATCGCGCCGGTGCTGGCGACCGGATCGGCCCAGCGCTGGAAATCAGGATGTTCGGGAGGAGCGACCGCCATGACTGTAATACTATAACATAACGACGTCAGTCACAAGCCGGCGCTCAGCGCCGCTGGCACTCCGAGCACAGGCCGTGCACTTCCAGGATCTGCGCGCGAACCCCGAAGCCCAGCGCCTTGGCCTGGGTTTCGAGCAAGCCGGCGATGCGGGTGTCTTCCAGTTCCACCGCGTTCTGGCAGTTGTCGCAGATCAGAAATGGCACGGAGTGCTGCACCTGTGGGTGGTGGCAGCTGACGAAGGCATTGATCGATGCCAGACGATGGACGAATCCCTGTTCGAGCAGGAAATCCAGCGCACGGTAGACGGTCGGCGGCGCGCTGCTGCCGTTTTCGTGCTTCATCAAGTCAAGCAGGTCGTAGGCCTTGATCGGCTTGCCGGCCGCCGCGACCAGGCCAAGCACCTGTGCGCGCAGCGGCGTCAGGCGCAGGCCGCGCTCGGTGCAGGCTTCCTCAACGGCGTGGACGTACCCCTTCGCGTCATGAACGTGATGGCCCGGGTCGGTGCATTCGTGGCCATGCGCGTGCTTGGTCATGGTTTCAAGATGGACCCGAAGTCGGCCGGTATCAAGCGTCCGGAATTCGCGCCAGCGCGGCATCGATGCGCTTG
This sequence comes from Gammaproteobacteria bacterium, assembly GCA_025356635.1. GTDB lineage: Bacteria > Pseudomonadota > Gammaproteobacteria > Xanthomonadales > Xanthomonadaceae > Arenimonas. Next base: position 14,131 of record JANXRY010000084.1, on the reverse strand, counting down.
AGCGCTTCGTCCCGATCTGCCAGGAATACGGTGTGGTCGATCGAGGGCGAGACCTGCGTGCCGGTGATCGCGACCCGCAGCGGTTGCGCAATCTTGCCGAGCCCCAAGCCCAACGCTTCGCCGGTGGCCTGCAAGGCGCCGTGCACGGCTTCGACATTCCAGGCCGAAAGGGCAGCGAGCCGTTCGCGGATCATCGTTAGCGGCGCGCGCGCGGCGACGGTGAGATGCTTGGTGACCGCTGCTTCGTCGTAGATTTCCAAAGGCAGATACCAGACCGCGGCACGCTCGGCCAATTCCTTGAGCGTGTGCACGCGGTCGCGCAGCGCGATCACCAGATCGACCGGATTCGGGCCATGCGCCAGGTCGTAACCAGCAGCACGCAAGTGATAGTCCAGGTGCTTGGCTACGTCGTCCGGAGCATCCGTCTTCAGGTAATGCTGATTCAGCCAGTTGAGCTTGGCCGGATCCAGGCGCGAGGCCTTGGAGTTCACGTCCTCGATCTTGAACAACTCGATCATCTCGGCCTTGCTGAAAATCTCCTGGTCGCCATGCGACCAGCCGAGTCGCATCAGGTAATTCACCAGCGCGTGCGGCAGGTAACCGTCCTCGCGATACTGCATGACGTTGGCCGCGCCGTGCCGCTTGGACAGCTTCGCGCCCTCAGGGTCGAGGATCATTGGCATATGCGAGAAATGCGGCACTTGCGCACCCAGCGCCAGGTAGATATTGATCTGCCGCGGCGTATTGTTGACGTGATCGTCGCCGCGGATCACGTCCGTGATCCCCATGTCCAGGTCGTCGATGACCACGGCGAAATTGTAGGTCGGGTAGCCATCGGAACGAAGGATGACCAGATCGTCGAGTTCGGTGTTGCTCCACTCGATACGGCCCTTGATCTTGTCGTCGAACACGACGCTGCCGTGCTGCGGATTCTTCAGTCGGATAACGCGGTTGGGATCGTCGCGAAACGGCAGGGCGAGTTCACGGGCGGCGCCGTTGTAGCGTGGCTTCTCGTTATTCGCCAATGCGGTTTCGCGCATGGCCTCGAGTTCCTCGCGGGTCTCGTAGGCATAGTAGGCCTTGCCGGCGGCGACCAGCTGAATGGCGACTTCGCGATAACGATCCAGGCGCTGGGTCTGGTAGATCGGGCCTTCGTCGTACTCCAGGCCGAGCCAGTCCATCGCCAGCAGGATAGCGTCGATGGCTTCCTGGGTGCTGCGCTCGCGGTCAGTGTCTTCGACCCGCAGAATGAACTGGCCGCCGCGGCGACGCGCCTCGAGGTAGCAATACAGCGCGGTGCGGGCGCCGCCAATATGCAGGAAGCCGGTCGGGCTGGGGGCAAAACGGGTACGGCAGGTCATGGACCGATTTTACTTCACCGTGATGGTGATCTGCTCAGAATTCACTGGTGGGTTGTGCGGGATGTGGTTGGCGTCGGCAAAAACCAGTTGAAGTGTGTGCTTGCCCGGCGCCAGGGTCAGCACAGTCTCGGTCTGACCCTTGCCGAAGTGCAGGTGGGTCGCGTCCTTGGGCAGCGGCTGGTCCATCGGCGGCAACTGCGAATCAACGATCAGGTGGTGGTGGCCGGTGTTCTCGGCGACCGTGCCTGCCGGTGCCACGCCCATGCCGGTGAGGCCAAAACGCACGGTTATTGGGCCATGAATGGTTTCGCCATTCTTCGGGCTGATGAAATAAACCTTGGCGTCGGCCGGCGCGGCGGTGCGCGGCAAGCCTTGCGCCAGAGCGGTAGCGGCCAGTACCAGCGCCAAAACGCCGACAACAACTTGCGGTATGCGCATGACGGCTTCCTCGAACCCGAAGGGACCGCCAGCATACGCCCTACTGCCAATGCTGCCGAATTTCTCCCGGCGCCCCACGACTGGTAAAATGCCCGCATGCGCACTCTCAGCCTTCGCTTTGCCACCATCGTCCTGGGCCTGTTTGCCCTGCCTGCCTTCGCCCAGACCTCGACCGGACCGGTCATGCCTACTGCGCCGGCTTATCCGCGGGTCGCGCTGGAAACCAGCGCCGGCCGCATCGTCATCGAGCTCTACACGGACAAGGCCCCCAACACGGTCGCCAATTTCCTTTCCTACGTGAAGGACGGCCATTACAACGGCACCGTCTTCCATCGCGTGATCGCTGACCTGCTTATCCAAGGCGGCGCCTTCACCCCCGACATGCAGCAAAAGCCGGAACGCGCGCCGATCGCCAATGAAGCCAACAACGGCCTGTCCAACTTGCGCGGCACGCTTGCTGCGGCCCGCCGCCCCAGCGAGAAGAATTCTGCCACCGCACAGTTCTTCATCAACACGGTCGACAACCGCCAGTTCGACTACAGCAGCGACGCCAGCGCTGATGCATCTGGCTACTGCGTGTTCGGCCGCGTGGTCGAGGGACTGGACGTGATCGACAAGATCCGCACCGTGGCGACCGCCGCGCGTGCGCCATTTGCAGCCAATGTGCCGGTCGCGGCCATCATCGTCGAACGTGCGATCGCCCTCGACGCAACGCCGTGACCACGCTGTTCGTCTCCGACTTGCACCTGGATGCGTCGCGTCCGCAGGTCACGACCTTATTTCGGGATTTTTTGTGCAGTGAAGCGCTTCACGCCGAGGCGCTGTACATCCTCGGCGATCTGTTCGAAGCCTGGGTTGGCGATGACACGGCTGACGAACCCGCGGATGTCGTGCGCGCAGCACTCAAGGCAGTCACTATCGCCGGCGTACCCGTGTTCGTGATGCGCGGCAACCGCGATTTCCTGCTCGGACCGCGCTTCGCCGAAGCTACTGGTGTGCAACTACTGCCGGATCCAGCGGTGATTCTGCTAAACGGTGAACCGACTTTGCTCATGCATGGCGATCTGCTCTGCACCGACGACCTCGCCTATCAGGCCTTTCGCCAGCAAGTGCGTTCACCGGCGTGGCAGGAAAAATTCCTTGCGCAGCAGCTGGCCGCGCGCCTGAGTTTCGCCGAACAGGCCCGCGCCGCGAGCCGTGAGCATCAGCAAGGTATGCAGGTTGACGGCACGCTAGAGACCATCGCCGACGTTTCTCCATCAACGGTACGGCAGCTATTGGAAGGCTACGGCGTCACCCGGTTGATCCATGGCCACACGCATCGGCCGGCTATCCATTCACTCAATCTGAACGACGGTCGTGGCCAGCGGATCGTGCTCGGCGACTGGTACACGCAGGGCTCGGTGCTGCGCGCGAGCGCGGATGGCTTCGAGCTCGCGGCACTTCTGTAGGAGCGATGGAAATCGCGACCGAATCGCGCGTAGGTCGCGATTCCCATCGCTCCTACAACAGCATCAATGATATCGGCTCGCATCGTAACCACCGACCTCGAACGACAGTGAAGTTACCAAGCCGCTTCCTTTGGGCAACACGATGCGTAGCTTCTTGGCATTTTTCACTGCGGCGACGAATCCAGTTTCGTCCTCGATAAACAGCGCCGGGCCTTTGCCGGAATCAGCTTGCTTACCCGAAAATCGATGCGCTTCGCCGTCGTCGAAGGCAATGGTCATCGCGCACGGCTGACCGCATTTGAATCGCGACTGCGCCAGCAAAAGATAAGCACTGCGACCCCAGGACGGATGGTCGCGCAAGACCAACTCCGCGTCCGCCACCGGCGCGATATCGCCTTCTTCCACCGGAACGGTGTGGCTGTAAATCGCGGCCGAGTGTTGCACGCCTTCCTTCAGGGTCACGCCTTGATACGTCCACAGACCGTGCAAGCGATTCGCTTCTGCGGCGGCCTGTTGCTCGGCGATACGCGCAGGATCGACGACCGGTGGCGCCTTGGGCGCACCAGTTGTCGTGGTGTCATCTTCAGCCGACGAACATGCCGAAAACACCAGGCAGGCAAGCAGCAGAAATCGTTTGCTCATCGTTTGCTCCCGGGAGTCGGCGCCAGAGCCGCCAACATCGCCATTTCACTGTCGGAAAAACCGGCCTCGGCGCGCGCCGGAAAATTGAACGGGCCGCGGATCGATGCTTTGGCGGTATCGCGGATCAGGTCGATAAACGTCGCCTCAGGCTCACGCCCTTCGCGCTGGCAACACCAAGCGAACCAGTGGCTGCCAATGGCGACGTGGCGGATTTCCTCGCACAGGATCACGGCCAGGATGTCTGCGGAGGCATTATCGCCGAGATTGCGTAACCTCGCGATCATGCCCGGCGTCACATCCAGGCCGCGCGCTTCAAGTACGCGCGGAACCAACGCCATTCGCGCCAAGCAGGAATCGGCGGTCTTTTCAGCCATTTCCCATAGGCCGTTGTGCGCCTGGAAATCACCGTAATCGTGGCCCAATTCACGCAGGCGTTGCACCAATAATTCGAAATGCCGCGCCTCGTCGTCGGCGACGCTGGCCCAGTCGGCGTAGAACTCGGCAGGCATGTTGCGAAAACGGTAGACCGCGTCCCAGGCCAGGTTGATGGCGTTGAATTCGATGTGCGCAATGGCGTGCAGGAAGTTGGCGCGGCCTTCGGGCGTGCCGAGTCCGCGTTGCGGAAGGTCACGCGGGGAGACCACGCGCAGGCGTTCTGGACGGCCCGGTGCACGGATGGGTTCGGGCAACGCTGCGTCGGCCGGAGTGATCAGTTCGACGCGCAACAGCGCAGCGAAGGCTTCGTGGCTCAGCGCCACCTTCTCCGCCGGCTCGGAAGCCTCCAGGCAGCGACGTGCGGCGTCGAACAACGACACCGCCGTCAGGATGCCCGGCGCTTGCGCTTGGCTTCGTCGGAGCGCAACTGACGCAGGCGTTCAAAGTAGCCGGGCTCGATACCAGTCACGTATTCGCCAGTGAAGCATGAGGAATCGAAGCGGGTGACCTTGCGTTTCGGTCCGGAGACCGCCTCTTCCAGGTCAGCGATGTCCTGGTAGATCAGCCAGTCGCAACCGAGCAGTTTTTCGATTTCCGCTTCGCTGCGACCATGCGCGACCAGCTCTTCGGTCGAGGGCATGTCGATGCCGTACACATTCGGATAGCGCACTGGCGGTGCGGCCGAAGCAAGATAAACCTTGCGTGCGCCGACTTCGCGCGCCATCTGCACGATCTGCTGGCTGGTAGTGCCGCGCACGATCGAGTCGTCAACCAGGAGCACGACTCTATCTTTGAATTCGAGAGGGATCGGATTGAGTTTTCGGCGCACCGATTTCACCCGCTCGCCCTGCCCCGGCATGATGAAGGTGCGGCCGACGTAACGGTTCTTGACGAAACCCTCGCGGTACTTCACCCCGAGCACGTTGGCGAGTTCCAGCGCGGCGTCGCGCGAGGAATCCGGGATCGGAATCACGGTGTCGATGTCGTGGTCAGAGCGCAGGCGCAGGATCTTCTCGCCGAGTTTCACGCCCATGCGCATGCGCGCCTTGTGCACGTTGATTTCGTCCATCATCGAATCGGGGCGGGCGAAGTACACGTATTCGAAAATGCACGGCGTGTGCGTGCCGCCCGGCGCGTTTATTTCGCTGAACATCTCACCGCGGGCGGTAATCACCACGGTCTCGCCGGGCGCGACGTCGCGCAACCGTTGGAAGCCGAGGATGTCGAGCGCGACCGATTCGGAAGCGATCGCATATTCGGTGCCACTCGCGGACTCACGCTTGCCCAACACCAGTGGGCGGATGCCGTTCGGGTCGCGAAACGCCACCAGGCCCAGACCGAGCACGGCGCAGATGATGGCGTAGCCGCCCTTGCAGCGCCGGTGTACGCCGGTGACAGCGGCAATCGCAGCCGTTGGCGACAACGTGCCTTGCGCGGCGAGTTCGTGCGCGAACACGTTCAGCAGTACTTCCGAATCGGATTCGGTGTTGACGTTGCGCATGTCCTGCTCGAACACCTCGCGACGCAGCGCATCGGTGTTGATCAGGTTGCCGTTATGGACGAGCGCGATGCCGTAGGGCGAGTTGACGTAGAACGGTTGTGCTTCATCCGAACCTTCCGAGCCGGCGGTCGGGTAGCGGCAATGGCCGATGCCGAAACGACCGGTGAGCATGGCCATGTGCGGCGCATCGAAGACGTCGCGCACGAGGCCGTTACCCTTGTGCAGGCGGATCTTGTTGCCGTCGATGGTGGCGATGCCGGCGGCGTCCTGGCCACGATGCTGGAGCACAGTCAGGCCGTCGTAGAGCGCCGACGCAACGTCGTTGTTACCGACGATTCCGATGATGCCGCACATGCTTGTTCTCCGGGTGATGCTCAGGGATGCGGAACGATGATGCCCTTGCTACCCAATTTGGCATTGACGCTGTCGCGCAATTGTTCGGCGGCAACGCGATCGGCCACCGGCCCAACGCGCACGCGGAAGCGCACGCCGGCATCGGTTTCGACACGCTGTACGAAGGCGGAAAAACCGGCGGCATGCGCGCGGTCGCGCAGCGCGTTGGCATCGGCCTCGTTGGCGGGCGCAGCCAACTGCACCGCGAATCCGGAAACCACGGGCGCGGCAACGGCCGGCTTCGGCGAAACAGGGGCCGGGGCCGGCGCGACGGTCGCGGGCTTGGGCGTGAGCACGGGCGCCACCGGCTTGGGCGCAGGCCCACTGTCGGCGACGGCATCGAGCACGATCACTTTGCTGGCGCCACCGGCGAGTTCGTCGGCGCGCAGGCGCCCGGCTTCGGCAGAGGTGCGGTCGGCATAGGGACCGAGTCGAATGCGCAAGGCGTCAACCTGGCCGAGCTTCACATGCTCGGCGAGCACCGGCAGTTTGGCGGCGCGCAATTTCGCCACCAAGGCGTTGGCGTTGTCGATCTTGCTGAAGCTACCGATATTGACCGCGTAATTGCCCGCCGCAACCGTCGCTGGTTCTGGTTTGACTGGCTCTGGTTTGGCTAGCCCTGGTTTGGCCGGCTCGGTGACGGTTGGCGCGGGTGTGGCAACGGCTGGTGGCAGTGCTGTTTCGGGAGCCGGCATTGGCGCAGCGATCGATGTCGCCGGTGCTGGCGCGGCAGCGGGAACACCCAGCACGCCGCCCGGAGGCGTCGTGGCTTCGGGTGTGTCCAACGGCAGTTCACGCGTCTCGAATTGCTGCCCGGGCGCCGCCGGCATGCTCAAGGGCACCTGCGCGGCGTCGGGCTCTTTCACATCCGGGCCCTTGAGCAGCATGGGCAGGAAGATGATGGCCAACGCTGCCAGGACAGCGGCGCCGATCAAGCGCTGTTTGAGTGGAGATTCCATGCGGACACCCGGCTGGTCGGTGTCGTTGATTATACCTGCCGGCCGGCCTCGCCGTCGGCTTCCAATGCCGCAGCAACGGTGTGGAAGGAGCCGAACACCAGCACCCGCTCGCCGGCTGAACAGGCCGCTCGGGCTGCCGCCAGCGCTTCAGCCACAGTGACATGGCGATGAATCGGGGCAACCGTGACCGCGGCAACGCGCTGCGCCAGCATTTCGACGTCCTGCCCGCGCGGCCCCGCGTCGTGCAGCCCGGCCAGGTGCCATGGCCCGACCATGGGGTCGAGGATGCGCACCATGGTTTCGATGTCCTTGTCGGTCAGGGCTGCAAAGACCGCGCGAGTCGGCTTCGGATGCGCCTGCAACCAGGCCGCCAGTTGCCGCACCGCTTGCGGATTGTGGCCGACGTCGAGGATGACCTCGGGCGCGTCGGCGATCTTCTGAAGTCGACCGCGAATCCGGGCGTTGCCGATGCCTTCGACGAACGCTTGCTCCGGAGTGTCGACCGGCAATGCGCGCAGCGCGGCAATGGCAGCAGCGGCGTTGTCGAGTTGCGCCGGCGCATTCAATGCGGGGAGCGGCAGGTCGAGCTCGAAGCCCGGCTCGCGCCAACGCCAGCCGCCCTCGAATCGCTCGATCAGATAGTCGGAATGGCCGCGAATGGCAATCGCGCCGAGTTGATACGCGCGTTGCAGCACCGACGACGGCGGATCGACCTCGCCCAGCACCACGGGCTTGCCGCCGCGCATGATCCCGGCCTTCTCGCTGCCGATGGTCTCGCGATCAGGACCGAGGTATTCGTGGTGGTCGAGATCCACCGTGGTGATCACCGCGACATCGGCATCGATGATGTTCACCGCATCCAGCCGGCCGCCGAGCCCGACTTCGAGAATGGCTAGATCCAGCTCGGCCTGTTCGAAAATCAGCAAGGCTGCCAGCGTGCCGAATTCGAAATACGTAAGCGGAACTTCTGAGCGGACAGTCTCGATCCGCTCGAACGCCGCAATCAGCGTCGCGTCGTCGGCATCAACACCATCGACCCGAATGCGCTCGTTGTATTTCTGCAGATGCGGCGACGTGAACGCCCCGACCTTCCAACCCGCCGCGCGCGCTATTGCTTCAACGAAGGCAACCGTCGAACCCTTGCCGTTAGTCCCCGCGACGGTGATGACGAATTTGCCCGGCTTCGCTATCCCCAACCGCCCCGCCACCTCCCGCACCCGCTCCAGACCCATCGCAATCTGCCGCGGATGGGTGCGGAGCTGGTAGTCCAGCCAGTCGGGGAGGCTCCGTTTCATAGCGCCCGATGCACCGCCTCGCCAAACAATGCGGTCACGTGGTTGCTGTCGTTGAGGCGCACGACTTCCAAACGATCCACGTCCGCGCCTTCGAGCAGGTTGAGGGTGGTCGGCGCCTGCCGGAACGACCACAACCGCGACTGCGCAAGCCCGAGGACGCGGCAGAGCAATACCCGATTGACGGCGTCGTGCGCGACCACCAGTAAAGTGTCGTCGGTGCCGAGCCCATCGCAGGCACGGGCGAACGCTGGCCAGGCGCGATCGATCACCATCCGCAAGGACTCGCCGCCCTCGCCTGGCATCATCACGCTCTCCGGGGCCTCGCGCCAAAGTGCCAGTCGCGACGGATCGCGCTCGTGGATTTCGCTGGCAAGCAGTCCTTCCCAATCGCCATGCCCGATCTCGCGCAAGCCTTCGTCGAAGGTCAACAAGGCGGCGCGCTCCGGGCCCAACGCGAGTTCGGCGGTTCGTCGCGCACGTACCAGCGGCGAGCTGACCGCGCGCGTGATCGTGACATCGCGCAAGCGTTCACCGAGGCGACGCGCCTGTGCATCGCCAACATCGGACAACGCAATGTCGCGGCAGCCTTGATAACGGCCTTCGGCATTCCATGGGGTTTCGCCATGACGAGCAAGAAGAATGCGCATGGCTCAGACCTGCTGCAACGAAAGTACGCCGGGAATGGCGCGCAATGCCGCCAGCTGCGGCGCATCCATCGGCCGATCAATCGTGATTGCCGCGCGCGCCTGACCATCGCCAGCGGCACCCAACGCGAAATTGATGATGTTCACACCGGCGTCGCCAAGCTGGCTACCGACAATACCGATCATGCCCGGGCGATCTTCATTGCGCATCAGCAGCACATGCGCCTGCGGATCGAATTCGATCTCGACGCCATCCAGCCGCACCACGCGCGGGCCGCGATGCAAGGTCGCCTCGATCTCGCGGGTGCGCGATTCGCCTTCGATGCGGATGCGCAGTAAGCGGTCGAAGCCATCGCCGTCGCCGCCGAGCGTCTCCGACACTTCCAGCCCGCGCGCCGCGGCTTCGTGCAAAGCATTGACCGGCGTGACGCGGCCGGAGGCGGAACCGAGCAACGCTGCAACCAACAAGCGCGTCAGTGGCCGCGTATCGAGCGCTTCGGTACGGCCGGCGTAAGTGATCTGCAATTTGGTCGGCGCCGGCACCAGGCGCGACGCAAGCTTGCCGAGCGAGGTCATCAGCGGCATCCACGGCCCGACTTCACGCGCCGCTTCCGCGGTTAGCGGCGGCAGGTTGACGCAGCCGGCGACCGCACCGGTTTTGAGGAAATCAATGATCTGTCGCGCCAGGATCGTGCTCACGGCCTGCTGGGCCTCGCTGGTCGAGGCGCCGAGGTGCGGCGTGAGAATGAGTTTGGCGTTGCCGCGCAATGGCGAATCCTTTTGCAGCGGTTCAGTGACGAAAGTATCGAGCGCGGCGCCGGCGAGATGGCCTTCGTCGAGCAATTTCAGCAGCGCGTCTTCATCCACCAAACCGCCACGCGCGGCATTGATCAGGTAACTGCCCTTTTTCATCAGGCGCAGCTGCGTCTCGCCGATGATATTGGTGGTTTCCTTGGTGCGCGGGATGTGCAAGCTAATGATGTCGGCCCATGCGAGCAGTTCGTCCAGCGATTTCATCGTCACGCTCATGCGCCCGGCAGCAGTGGCGGGCAGGAACGGATCGAACGCAGCTACTTCCATGCCAATGCCGGCGGCCTTGCGCGCCACGGTGGCGCCGATGCGACCCAATCCAATGACGCCGAGTTTCTTGCCTTCAAGTTCAAAGCCGGTCAGGCCAGCCTTCGGCCACTCGCCGGCTTTCATGCCGGCATCGGCTTTCGGAATATGCCGGGCGAGCGCGAACAGCAGCGACACCGCATGCTCGGCGGCAGCCAGCGTGTTGCCGTCGGGCGCATTCATCACCGCGATGCCGCGGGCGGTGGCGGCTTCGACATCGATGGTATCGACGCCGGCGCCGGCGCGGCCGATCACCTTGAGGTTCGTGGCCTTGGCCAGCGACTCGGCCGTGATCTGGGTGGCTGAGCGAACCAGCACCGCATCGACGCCTTCGAGTTTTGCGGCGAGCACTGCTGGGTCTTTGATCGGATCAGAAGTTTCGACCGTGAAGCCGGCTTCTTTGAACAGATTCAGGCCGTCGGCATGGATGCCGTCGAGGGCAAGGATACGCATGGGTAACTCCAGTGATGGGATGGGGGAAGAAGCTGGTGCGCCGGAGACTTCACGGACGCGGGAACCCCATGCACGAGGAGCGTAGCCTTCAACAGGCCGGGTGTTTTTGACGAATTGTCGGGCAACCGAAACGGTGCAGCTGTTGCGGCGGCCAGGAGACGGGGCGTCATGCGCATGGGAGTCCTGTACCAACGGACAGGAATTTAACACATGTCGCCGGGTAAGGCAGCTACCAGCTATTCGGAACAAGCACCTTCGCGGTAATCCGACACCTTCGGATCGCTGCAGGCCGAGCAGGCGTTGCTGAAAGTCTTCTGCTCGCTGGATGGGCACGGCGCCTTGATGCAGCGGATGCCGGTGTCGCGGGTGGCGCAGACCGGGCGGTAGTCCATTGCGCAGACATCGGACCGCGGATTACTGCAGGCCACTGAAGCCGGCGTTGCAACAGGAGCCGAATCGGCCACAGGCGTGGTAACCACTGGCGGTGGTGGCCCTGGGTCACTCGGAGCGACCGGCGTACGCGCACAGGCGGCGGGCAATAGCGCCGCAAGCGACAGGATGAGGCCCGGGAGTCGCGTGGCATGGCGTGACATGGCAATCTCCTAATCAAGTGATGATGCTGTCAGTGTAGCGCTTCGAGAACGACAATCGCCCAAGCGCCGGGCAAGGAGATTTCATGTATCAAGTATCGCTAGTCGAGTCGCATTTCCCGGCCCAGCACGACGACCCCGTGCGCGATACCACGGTCGGCGGCATCCTGCGTGAGGCCGCCGAAGACCGTCCCGATGCCGAGGCGCTGGTCGAGGCACGCGCCGACGGCAGCATCGGCCGGCGTTGGACCTATCGCGAACTGTTCAACGATGCCGGGCGCTTGGCCGATGCCCTGCTGACCCGCTACGCGCCGGGCGAGCGCATTGCGATCTGGGCGCCGAACGCGCCGGAATGGGTGCTGCTGGAATTCGCCGCCGGCCTCGCCGGCGTCACCCTTGTCACCGTCAATCCGGCCTACCAGGCCAAGGAACTGGCCTACGTGCTGCAGCAATCGCGCAGCGTCGGCTTGTGCCTGGTCCGGGAATTCCGCGGCAATCCGATGCTCGATATCGCCCGTGCGGTTTGCACGGACCTGCCAGTCGTGCGCGAGATCGTCGATATCGAGGATGCGGCCGCATTCTTCGCCAAGGGCAACGCGGCGCGTGCCCGACCGGACGTCGTCGCCGACGATGCGGTGCAGATCCAGTACACCTCGGGCACGACCGGCTTTCCCAAGGGCGCGGTGCTCAGCCACCGCAACCTGACCAACAACGCGCGTTACTCGATGCAGCGCATGGGCGTCGCCGCCGACGACACTTACATCAATGTCATGCCCATGTTCCACACCACCGGCTGCTCGCTCGGCGTGCTCGGGTCAGTGCAATGCCGGGCCCGGCTGCTGCTGGCGCGGCAGTTCGAGCCCGGCAACATGCTCGACCTGATCGAACGCGAGCGCGTGACCCAGTTGATCGCGGTACCGACCATGCTGATCGCCATGCTGGAGGCGCAATCGCGCCAGCCGCGCGCAACCGCTACGTTGCGCGTGGCGACATCGGGCGGCTCGATGGTTCCGCCGGAACTGGTGGCGCGCATCCAGGACAGTTTCGGCTGCGGCTTCGTCATCATCTACGGCCAGACCGAGACCTCGCCGGTCATCACCCAGACCCGGCTCGACGACGGCTGGAGCGAACGCACCGAAACCATCGGCCAAGCCTGTCCGCACACCGATGTCTCGATCCGCGACCTCGTCGGCAACGCCGTCGTTCCGATCGGTGCCGTCGGCGAAATCTGCGCGCGCGGCTATTGCGTGATGCTCGGCTACAACGACAATCCCGAAGCCACCGCCAAGACCATCGACGCCGACGGCTGGCTGCACACCGGTGACCTCGGCACCATGGACGCGCGCGGTTTCGTGCGCATCACCGGCCGGGTCAAGGACATGATCATCCGCGGCGGCGAGAACATCTTCCCGGCCGAGGTCGAAAACGTGCTGATCACGCATCCAGGCATCGCCGAGGTCGCGGTGGTGGGCATTCCCGATCCGTACTGGGGCGAGGTGGCGGTCGCCTTCCTGCGCGCTCGCCCCGGCGCCGAGCTGGACGTCGCCGATCTCGTGCGCCATGTCCGCGCGGATCTCGCCGCACCGAAGACGCCAGCGCATTGGGTCGTGCTCGAGGCCTTCCCGCTGACCGGTTCGGGCAAGATCCAGAAATTCGTGCTGCGTGAGCGCTATCTGGCTGGCGAATATCCAGATCGGTTGTCGTAGCTCGGCCAGAAATCAGCGACTCACTGGCAAAGGTAATCACCCTTGTCGTTCTTGCTGCACAGGTCGGGCGGACCATATTGATCCCACAGCGCGTAAAGCCCCATCTTGCGCAGGAATGCGGGGAATTCCGGCAAGGCGCGTATCGCTTTGCCCTTCGGGCTCCAAATGTAGGCGAAGAAATCGCTGCTGTCTCCGATCGGCGAATCCAGCTCCAGCGCCAGTGCGCGCGACGGTTGTCCTAACCTCGCCAGCGCCAGCGGCACGATGCCGGTTACCTGCGTCAACTGCGGACGTGGTTGTGACAGGTAGTCGTCGAGCAAGGCCAGTGCCCGCGCCCGCGCCGACGCATCGCCAAAAACGCCTTCGGAGATAATCTCCGGGCTGCCGGGTGGCAGACCGCGCAACAAGTAGCGGGTGCCGTCGGCCCACTTGCCGATCGCCGCTGCGGTATCACCATGCTGGAAGGCGATGTCGGCCAACTCGCGATCGGCGATGGGCAGGCCGAATGATCGGGCCCGACTGAGGAATTGTTCGGCGCGGACATCGTCACCGTCGAATGCGTACATGATGCCGCGCCAGCGCACCACGTTCGGCATCATCGGATCGACCGCCAATGCGTGGTCGAAGCGCGCAATCCCGGCCGCGCGATACCCGGACATGACCAGCGACAGGCCATACCAGAAGTTGCTGATGACATCGTCCGGGTCGAGCGCGATCGCCCGCTCGAATTCCTCGCGCTGGCGCAAATAGCCGCCGGGCTGCTTGCCGTAAGTCAGTCCCAGCGCCGCGTGCGGCTCGGCCAGAGTCGGATCGAGCGCGAGCGCGGCGTTCGCCTCGGCGATCGCCAGGGCGTTGTTCTTGGAGGGATCAACCTGGATGTAGGAACCCATCGCCGTGTAAATCGTCGCCAGCCGCGAATGCGCGCGAGCGTACTTCGGGTCGAGCGCGATCGCCTGCTGCAAGGCCGCGACCGCGTCGGCGAAATGCGGCGCATCGCGGCGGTCGAAGATCGAGGTGGCCTGCAGGTACAGCGAATATGCCTCCGGATTGCCGGTGCTCACCGGTATCAGCCGCGTCTTCTGCTCGCCTTCGAGCACGACCTGGAGTTGGTCGGTGATCGCGCGGGCGATCTTCTCCTGCAGCGCGA
>JANXRY010000039.1 GCA_025356635.1 Gammaproteobacteria bacterium | reverse complement strand
ATCATCGTTTGGGTTGGCAGCTTCCTATTCGGCGCTCGGCCAGAAGACACTGTCCGATGACTCCCGGCGCGTACTTGAGCTGAACTACCCGCAGCATCCGTATCTGAAGGGGCATTGGCCCAGGAAGAAGAGCTTGTTGCGCCAGCTCAACCCATTTGCGGGTGAGACCCAGAAACCGTAATAAATAACGCCGCGCCAATCAGGCGCGGTAGCCGGATGTAATCGGATAACGCCGCTCGCGACCGAAAGCGCGCCGCGACAGCTTCGGCCCCGGCGCGGCTTGGCGGCGCTTCCACTCGCTGATTTTCAGTAGATGCAGCACCCGACGCACGACATCGGCGTCGAAACCATCGGCAACGATTTCCTCGGCGGATTTTTCCTGGTCCACGTAACGTTCCAGGATTGCATCGAGCACTCCATAGGGCGGCAGGGAATCCTGGTCGGTCTGGTTCTCGCGAAGTTCCGCCGACGGCGGCCGTTCGATCACCGCGTTCGGAATGATCTCGCCATCGCCACGCGCGTTGCGCCAACGACACAGCGCAAAGATTTCGGTCTTGTACAGGTCCTTGATCGGCGCGAAACCGCCGCACATATCGCCGTAGATGGTCGCGTAACCGACCGCGTATTCGCTCTTGTTACCGGTGGTCAGCAGCAGGCCACCGAACTTGTTCGAAAGCGCCATCAGGATCGCGCCACGGCAACGCGATTGCAGGTTCTCTTCGGTCACATCGGGCGCGTGGCCGGCAAAAGCCGATGCCAGCGCCGAAAGATAGCCTTCGAACGGTGCCTCGATTGGCACGGCCATCAACTTCACGCCAAGATTGCGCGCCTGGACATCAGCCAGATCGTTGGACAAATTCGAGGTGTAACGCGACGGCAGGCGCACGCCGGTGACGTTGGCCGCACCCAAGGCTTCCACCGCCAGCGCCAGCACTAGTGCCGAATCGATACCGCCCGACAAACCCAGCCAGACGCTCTTGAAGCCGTTCTTGCCGCAGTAGTCACGGATGCCGCGGACGATGCCGCGCCAGGCCAGCGATTCGCGCGATTCGTCGTTCTCGGCCGGCCACTGCACGCGGCTGAACTTGCCTGTCGCCGCATCGAATTCAGCGACTAGCCAGTGGTCTTCAAAGGCGCGCGCGTTCGGATGCACGGTGCCATCGGCATCGGCGAGCACCGAGCTGCCATCGAACACCAGTTCGTCTTGGCCGCCGACGACATTGAGGTAGGCAAGCGCGACTTTGGATTCAAGGACGCGTTGCGCCAAAAGCGCATCACGCTGCGCGGTCTTGTCGCGCTCGAATGGCGAAGCATTCGGGACAATCACGAGTTCGGCGCCGGCCGCCACCGTGCGCGCCAGCGGTTCCGGGAACCAGAGATCTTCGCAGATCACCAACCCAACTTGTGTGCCGGCGACGTCGAACACGCAGGGCTCGCCGTCGGGATCGATGCTGAAGTAGCGGCGTTCGTCGAACACGGCGTAGTTGGGCAATTCGCACTTGCGGTAGGTCGTGGCGACGCCACCGTCGCGCAGGACGCTGGCGGCGTTGAACACCACCGCACCGGTCGCTTGCGGCCAACCAACCACGGCGACGATGCCGGTCACGCCCGCAGCGATTGTAGTCAGCGATCGCTCGCAATCGGCCAGAAAACTCGGGCGCAGTAGCAAGTCCTCGGGTGGATAGCCGCTGAGCGCCAATTCCGGGAACAACACCAGGTCGGCGCGGTGGACGTCGCGTGCTTCAGCAATCAGCCGGGCGATCTTCGCGGCGTTGGCCTGGATCGCGCCAACCGGGAAATCGAATTGTGCCAGGGCGATGCGCAATGGCATGCCGATGCGTCCGTCAGCCCTGCAAACGCTTGGCGATGGCCGCGCCGAGATCGCCCGGCGATTTCACGGTGGTGACGCCCGCCGCTTCCAGTGCTGCGAACTTGCCCGCCGCCGTGCCTTTCCCGCCGGAGGCAATCGCACCGGCATGGCCCATACGCTTGCCCGCGGGTGCGCTGGCGCCGGCGATGAACCCGACCACCGGCTTGGTCACGTATTCGGCGATGAATTCGGCGGCCTCTTCCTCGGCGCTGCCGCCGATTTCGCCGACCATGATGATGCCCTCGGTCTGGGCGTCGTCCTGGAACAGGCGCAGGCAGTCGATGAAGTTCATGCCCTGCATCGGATCGCCGCCGATGCCGATGACCGTGCTCTGGCCGAGCTTGGCGTCGGTGGTCTGCTTCACGGCTTCGTAGGTGAGCGTGCCCGAACGGGAGACGATGGCGATCTTGCCGGGCATGTGAATGTGACCGGGCATGATGCCGATCTTGCATTCGCCCGGCGTGATGATGCCGGGGCAATTCGGGCCGATCAGCACCACATCGTCATAGCCCTTGAGCACATTCTGCACACGCAGCATGTCCAGCACCGGGATGCCTTCAGTGATGCAGACGATCACCCGGATGCCGGCGTCGGCCGCTTCCAGGATGGCGTCGGCCGCGAACGGCGGTGGCACGTAGATGACCGAGGCGTCGGCGCCGGTTTCGTCCACAGCATCCTGCACGGTGTTGAACACCGGCAAGCCGATGTGTTCGCTGCCGCCCTTGCCCGGGGTCACGCCGCCGACCACCTTGGTACCGTAATCGAGCATCTGCTCGGCGTGGAAAGTGCCCTGGGTGCCAGTGAAACCCTGGACGATGACTTTCGTATTCTTGTGGACCAGAACGCTCATGCGGCTTCCTTTGCGGCAGCAACCACTTTACGGGCGCCGTCATTGATATCGTCAGCCGGGATCAGGGCCAGGCCACTGTTCTTGAGCAGGTCCTTGCCGATCTCGACATTGGTTCCTTCCAGGCGCACCACCACGGGCACCTTGACGTCCACTTCCTTGACCGCAGCGATGATGCCTTCGGCGATCATGTCGCAACGAACAATACCGCCGAAGATATTGACGAAGATTGCTTTCACGTCCGGGTCGCGCAGGATCAGCTTGAACGCTTCGGTGACGCGTTCCTTATTGGCGCCGCCGCCGACGTCGAGGAAGTTCGCCGGCTCGCCGCCATTGAGCTTGATTACGTCCATGGTCGCCATCGCCAGGCCGGCGCCGTTGACCATGCAGCCGATGTTGCCGTCCATGGTTACGTAGTTGAGGTCGTGCTGGCTGGCCAGCACTTCGGTCTCGTCTTCCTGACGGATGTCGCGCATGGCCGCCAGGTCCGGGTGGCGGAAGGTGGCGTTGTCGTCGGAATTGATCTTGCCGTCGAGCACGGCCAGATCGCCGTTCTTGAGGATCGCCAGCGGGTTGAGTTCAACCAGGGCCAAGTCCTTTTCGTTGAACAGCCGGAACAGGCCGAGCATGATCTTGGTCAACTGGCCGACCTGCTTGGCGTTCAGCCCGAGCGAAAAGCCCATCTGCCGGCACTGGTAGGGTTGCAGGCCTTGGACGTAGTTCACGTGCAGGGACTTGATCGCGTCCGGGTTGTCGGCCGCGACTTTCTCGATTTCCACGCCACCCTCGGCCGAGGCGATGAAGGTGATGGTCTTGCTGGCGCGGTCGGTGAGCACCGACAGGTACAGCTCCTTGGCGATATCGGTGCCTTCGGAAATCAGCACGCAATCGATCGGCAGGGCGACGCCGGCCGACTGGTAGGTCGCCATCTTCGTGCCCAGCATGGCCTTGGCGAAGTCGCGGACTTCGTCGAAGCTCCTGGCCAGCTTGACGCCACCGGCCTTGCCACGGCCACCGGCGTGGATCTGCGCCTTCACCACCCACATCCCGCCGGGGATGGCTTTGGCCGCCGCGACCGCCTCCTCGGGATTGCGTGCGACGCGCCCGGCCGGTACGGCGATGCCGTAGTCGGCGAACAGCTGCTTGGCCTGGTACTCGTGGAAGTTCATGCGTCACCGGTCGGGAAGTGCGGCGCGTATTGTCGCCGACCCGGTCGGGCAAGGCAAAACCCGCGCTAGACTGCCGGCCATGGCCAACAACCCGGAACACATCTCCGCCCAGCGTCGCGAGCTGTATTTCTTCGCTCTGTTCCGCGTGCTGGAGGCTGGCATCCTCGGCTTAGTCGCGTTTTCGCCGATTGGCCTGCAACTGATCGAGATCGACCGGCCGGCACTATTGAAGTCTGCCGCCGCGTTCTATCTTGCCGCCTCGGCTGTGCTACTTATCACCAGCCGACACCCCAGTTTCAGGCTACGTCGGCAGACCGCCGCCGGCCTTGTCGTGGACCTGCTCGCCCTGGGCGCGGCACTATTTGCATTGAATGGCGGCGAAAGCGGCATCGCCATGTTCATGGTGTTCAATATCGGCGCCGGAGCCCTGATCCTCACGCCGGCCGCCAGCTTCGGCTTCGCTCTGCTGGCCGCGCTGGTGTTGTTCGGCGAATATTTCTACAACCGGATCTTCAACGACTCAAGCACGACCCGCGTGGCCGAGACCATGATGTTCTCGATCACCTATCTCGGCACCGCATTGCTATGCCAACAGTTGCGCAAGCAGTTGAGCGAAAGCGAGGCGCTGGCCGAAAAGCGCGGCGAAGAGCTGGCCAACCTCGCCGAACTCAATGAACTGGTGATCCGGCGCATGCGCACCGGCGTGCTGGTGGTGGACGGCGGCCACCGGATCACGCTGGCCAACGAGGCCGCCTGGACCCTGATGGGCGCGCCCTCGCCAGAACGGCGCGAGCTGGCCGATCTCGCCCCGGCCCTGCACGACAGCCTGTGGCAATGGCGCCGCGGCCGGGCGGAAGCGCCCAAGGCGATGCTCTTGCAAGAAGGCGGCCCGGAAGTGTTGCCCCGCTTCGTCGCGCCCAGCCAGACCGACCGCTTGTACCTGATCTTCCTCGAAGACAGCCGGGTCTATTCCAGCCGTGCCGAGGAACTGACTCTGGTCTCGCTGGGCCGGCTCTCGGCCAGCATCGCCCACGAAGTCCGTAATCCGCTGGCAGCAATCAGCTATGCCGCCCAGCTGCTCGACGAATCCGAAGCGCTACCGGAAGCCGACCGGCGTTTGCTGGAAATCATCCATTCCCAATGCCAGCGGATGAACGGCATTGTCCAGAACATCCTCGGCCTCGCCCGCCAGGAGCGGACGATGACCGAGCCAGTGGAGCTGGGCGAGTTCGCCCGTCGCTTTGTCGACGACTATCGCCAGAGCCACCCGCTGGAAACCGACATCCTGAAGGCACCGCCGCCGGAACGGACGATGGTCACGATGGTAGACCCGCAACACTTGCACCAGGTGCTGACTATCCTCGTACACAACGCGCTGACCTATGGCCGTGAGCCGGGGCGGCCGGCGCAAGTGACCGTCTCGGTGCGGCGCGAGGCGGACAAGCCAGGCGCACTGCTAGAAGTGATCGATCGCGGCCCGGGGATTCCACCGGCCGTGGCACAACGAATCTTCGCGCCGTTCTATACCACCAGCGAACATGGCACTGGCCTGGGCTTGTACATCGCCAAGCAGCTTTGCGAAGCGAATCTGAGCGTGCTCAGCTTCGAATCGGTACCGGGTGGCGGCAGTTGTTTTCGAATTTCGTTGCCGCCTGAGCAGAGCCTGGCGGTGTAAAACTCAGTCGCCGCGAAGCGGTGGAACGGCCAGGTAAGCCAGGCGTTTCATTTCCTGCCGCCCCCGTGTGACGGTATCCAGGACAAGGCCACACAGCAGGAACCCCATTGCCATCAGCATCATGCCGGTGACCAATACTGCCGTCGGAATACGTGGCACAAGGCCAGTATCCAGATAAGTATAAAACAAGGGGACCGACACGCCGATCGCTGTTATCGCAAATAACGAAGCAAGCATGCCAAAGAACACCAGGGGCCGCTCGGACTTGAACAGACGCAGGATCGTCACCAGGATGCGCCATCCGTCCCGGTACGTGCTCAACTTGCTGGCAGACCCTTCTGGTCGCGCGGCATAGGGCGTGGGTACTTCGGCAATCGGCATGCGCAGGCCCAATGCGTGGACGGTCAGTTCGGTTTCCGTCTCGAAACCCTCAGCCAGCGCCGGGAATGACTTCACGAAGCGGCGTGAAAAAACTCGATACCCCGACAAGATGTCGGTGAACTCGCGCCCGAACAGCCATGCGACGCAGCCGGTCAGCAGGCGGTTGCCGAACCGATGGCCGCGGCGGTACGCCGTCAATTGTTCCGACTCGCGCGAGCCAACGACCATATCGAGGCCTTCGCCAGCAAGAAGGGAAATCATTCCCAGCACACTGCCGGCATGGTAAGTGGCATCACCATCGACCAGCACATAAACATCAGCATCAATGTCGGCGAACATCCGCCGGACCACGTTGCCCTTGCCCTGGCGCGTCACGCTCCTGACGATCGCACCGGCCACCGAAGCAATTGCGATGGTCTCGTCTGTCGAATTGTTGTCGTAGACATGGATGGTCGCTCCCGGCAAGGCTTCGCGGAATTGCAGAATGACCGTGCCGATGGTGATCGCCTCGTTGAAGCAAGGTACCAGCACCGCCACGGACATTTTCGCTCGGAGCGACAAGCTGGACGCGAGAGTTGGGTCGTTCATGCGGGCATCATACGGATTCTGTGTCAGTGGCCAACCTGGGCTTGGCCCTGGGCCGGGGTTCGGATAAGGTGATAGTGCCATTTCCCCACTGCCGCCATGAGCCCGACCCGCAGCGTCCTAGTAATCGACGATGAACGCGACATCCGCGAACTGCTGGTGCTCACGCTCGGACGCATGGGCTTGCGTGTGGACACCGCCGCCGATGTCTCATCGGCACGGGCGCAACTGGCCGCCGGGAAATACGATTTGTGCCTGACCGACATGCGCCTGCCGGACGGCAATGGACTGGAAATTGTGACGCATATTGCCCAGCGCTATCCGGACCTGCCAGTCGCGATGATCACCGCGTACGGCAATGTCGAAGCGGCTGTCGAAGCACTCAAGGCCGGCGCCTTCGATTTCGTCACCAAACCGGTGGACCTGGCCGTCCTGCGCCGACTGGTCAACAGTGCACTCGAACTTGGCCAGCAACGGCGCGCATTGCAACCGACTTCGCAGCGGCTGGTCGGCGACTCACCGCAGATGCAGCAGCTTCGCGCCACCATCGGCAAGCTCGCACGCAGCCAGGCGCCGGTCTATATCGCCGGCGAGTCCGGCGTCGGCAAGGAACTGGTGGCCAGGCTCATCCATGAACAGGGCGCCCGCGCCGGCGGACCGTTCGTGCCGGTCAACTGCGGCGCCATCCCATCAGAGTTGATGGAGAGCGAACTGTTCGGCCATCGCAAGGGCAGCTTCACTGGTGCGCACGCCGACAAGGACGGTCTTTTCCAGGCCGCCAATGGTGGCACCTTGTTCCTGGACGAAGTCGCCGAACTGCCACTACACATGCAGGTGAAATTGTTGCGGGTAATCCAGGAAAAAACCGTGCGTGCCATCGGTGCTTCTAACGAAACCCCGGTGGATGTACGCATTCTTTCAGCCACGCACAAGAACCTGGCCAAGCTGGTCGAGGATGGCAAGTTCCGCCACGACCTTTTCTACCGGATCAACGTGATCGAATTGCCGGTACCGGCCCTGCGCGAGCGTGGCGAAGATATTGCCCAGATCGCCGCCGCGATCCTCGCCCGGCTTGCGGCCGAGCACGGCGAGGCCTTGCCAAGCTTGTCGAACGAAGCGCTCGAAGCCCTGCGCCGGCATCGCTTCCCGGGTAACGTGCGCGAGCTGGAGAACATTCTTGAACGCGCCGTGGCCTTGTGCGAGGGCGCGAGCATTGACTTGGCTGACCTGCATCTGCCGGCCCAACAGGCACCCGGCGTGGCGAACTCTCCGCTGGGCAATGGCTTTTCGAACAGCTCGCCGGGCGTCGGCGAACACCTCCCAGACGCGCTCGAACAAATCGAACGCGCCAGTATCGAGAAAGCATTGATCGCTAATCGTTACAACAAGACCAAGGCCGCCGCCCAGCTTGGCATCACCTTTCGAGCACTGCGTTACAAACTGAAAAAGTTGGGGATGGAGTGAAAGAAATCTCCGTAGTGCCCCCAGCGACACCACGGAATACTCTTGTTTCGCCATTGTTGGTAGTGCTCATCCTTGCCATCTCGGCTTGGATCCAGTTTACGGTGGTCACCAACACCAAAATGGAGCATCCATTGCATTCGGATGCTCGCGACTATTTTCTTTACGCATTCAACCTGAAAAACCTGGGTATCTATTCCGAAGCATGGACCTTGGCGGATCCCCCGCAACCCGCCGTACCGGATTCGGTCAGGACCCCGGGCTACCCGCTATTCCTGTTGCTCGTCGCAACCCCAGTCCCGGATGAATCGTTCGTCAGACGCGTCACCTTGGTCCAAGCAGGGCTGGGTGTCGGGTCGGTGCTCCTCATTTTCCTGTTGAGCCGAAAGTTTCTGCCGTCGGGCTGGTCGCATTGCGCGGCTCTGTTGGCAGCCCTCAGCCCACATCTGGCCATCATGAGTTCAGTCGTATTATCAGAATCCCTGTTCACTCTTCTACTGTTCGCCTCGACTTTCATCACGATCGTCGCCATGGACCGCAAGCGGGCCTGGCTCTATGTACTGACCGGAATACTCTGGAGCCTCTGCAGCCTGGTCCGACCGACCACACAGTTTTTACCGCCGCTTCTGTTTCTGTTGGCGCTGCTGCCGCGATACCGGCGAGCATGGCTTCGTCCGGCCTTGGTGATGCTCGCTGCGTTCATGTTCATTCAGGCGCCATGGCGCCTGCGCAATCTGTCCGTTCCGGAAAACCTTTCCCAGCCGAACATGACGGCCGTATTCCTGAATTTCGGCACCTATCCGAATTTCATGTACCAGAATGATTCCAACACCGCCGGCTATCCCTATCGCTTTGACCCCGATGCCGAACAAAGCCAGCAGGACGTTCCGCATGCCCTTGCGCATATCGCCCGTCGCTTTCATGACCAGCCACTGGAAATGATCACCTGGACGCTGGCTGGAAAACCGGTTTCGTTCCTGTCCTGGTCAAACCCCGATGGCGACCACGACATTCTTATTTTCCCGGTCACGCGCAATCCTTACGACAGCGATCGTCGTCTCCATACGATCCGCACTGGCATGCGCTGGGCACATTGGCCCCTGATGCTGTTTGGCATGGGCGGGCTCGGCCTGCTGGCGTTTGCGCCCAAACAACTCGCTCTCAACGACAGCCAACTAATGGCCGTAAGAGTGGTAGCAGGAGTCTTTGCTTACGCGCTGGCGTTCCACATGATCGGCGCGCCATTGCCGCGCTACGGCATCCCTTTCCGGCCATTGCTGTATCCCATGGCCATTCTTGTGGTCTGGGCGATTTGGCACAGGAAGTCAGCCACGGCAGCGACAACTTCCGAGCCAACGAGCAAAAACTGACGTACCGCGTCACTTTTTGACAATGGCCGGAATCGCCGCGCCAAGACGTTCATTTAACTGCGTGACTGGCTCTCATTCTTTTCGCTGGCATGTCAGCTGAGGAAGGCGCAACTTGTAACGTACGTGTACCGACGTCCGCTGACCCAAGGACTGGAACGCAGGTGCCAGTGCAGGTACCGATAAAACTCAAACCCTAGGGGATACATCATGAAGAACCAGAAAGGCTTTACCCTCATCGAGCTGATGATCGTGGTCGCGATCATCGCGATCCTGGCCGCCATCGCCATCAGCCAGTACCAGGACT
>JANXRY010000035.1 GCA_025356635.1 Gammaproteobacteria bacterium | reverse complement strand
CCATGACCATGAACCCGAAGATGAAGGTGCTGATCCAGCAGGGCTACTTCGACCTCGCGGTGCCCTATCGCACGGTCGAATACGTGGTCGACCACCTCGACGTCGCGCCGGCGCTGCGCGCGAACATCGACATCCAGTACTACGACGCCGGCCACATGATGTACGTGCATCCCGCGTCCATGGCGAAGTTCAAGAGCACGCTTGCCGCATTCATCCAGGGTTCGCTATCCCCGTGAACCGCTGCTGGAACGGGTTGTTGCTCGCATGGCTCGCGACCATGCCGGTGCAAGCGGCGCCGTTGCGGGTCGATCATGTCAACGGCTACACGCTCGATGGCGCCGGCAAGCTGCGGCGATTCCAGGCCTTGCTGGTCGATGACGGCAAGGTGGTTGCGACCGGCAGCCACGATGAGTTGATGGCGCGCGCGCACGGCGCGACCATCGTCGATGGCCGGGGGCGCACGATGTTGCCGGGCCTGATCGACGCGCATGGTCACGTCATGGAACTGGGCCAGATGCGGGTCCAGGTCGACCTGACCACGAGCAAGTCGCTCGCCGAGGCGCTAGCCGGCGTCACCGCCTTCGCGGCGGCGCATCCGGAGAGCGCGTGGATCCGCGGCCGTGGTTGGAACCAGGTGGTGTGGAAGCTCGGGCGATTCCCGACCGCGGTCGAACTCGATGCCGTGCTCCCCGACCGTCCAGCCTGGCTGGAGCGCGCGGAGCAAGGCGTAATCCAGTCGAGGTGCGCGCCTAGCCCGTTCTGCTCAATTCGGACGGGCGAATGAAAAATCGCCGCGCCAGCGTGTCGACCGACAGCTTTCCCGGACCCCAGGCAATGATCGCCAGCAACATCATCGCCCAGATCTTGTGGTCGGCGAATTCCTCGGTGCCGAACAGGTCGTGCCAGAAGCCGTTGGGCCACAGGTCTGGGTAGGAGATCACCGCGACGGCGTTGTACGCGAACAGGACGACGGCCACGGGGCGGGTGGCGATGCCCAGTCCGAGCAGCCAAGGCACCATCAGTTCGGTCCAGGTGCCCAGGAATGCCGCGACGCGTGCCGACAGGATCGGCACGTGGTACTCGTTGGTGAACAGCGACAACGTTCCAGCGGGATCGTCGTGCTTGACCACGCCGGCGTGCCAGAAAGCGATCGCGACCCAGACTCGCATCAGGAGCAGGGTCGGCGTGCCCAAGTGCGCCGAGGCCTTGCTGGCCTTGGCATAGACGTCGCTCATGGTTCGAATCATCGGTTGCATCACGGGGATTCCTGGGAGGTAGGGACGGACGGGGTGATCGGGAGCTCCGCGCCGATGCGGGAGAAATCCGCGGCGTCGACGGCGGCCATTGCGACCTCGCCATCGCGGTGCCAGAGCACGACGTTCTCTCCTTCGACCGGCAGGCTCAGGCGTTCCCCGCCATTCGCCATGGCGTAATGCCACAGCGTCAGCACCGCATGCCGGCTGGCGAACCTGCGGACGCTGGACCGCGGGTCGGACTGCGGCGTCAGCGCGACTGCCTGCCGCAACCATTCAAGGCGTGCGACATCGCCGAGATACGGCAGCGCGCCGGCGCCAGGCAGCGTTTCTAGGAAGGACGGAAAATCCGCGCCGAAGTCCTGCAGGTTGCCTGACGCGGATGGGTGCGCGCGCCGAAAGCGCATCGCCGCACTTTCGAAGAAGTCCTCGCCGACCAAGGCCAATGTGGCGGGGAAACTGTCGCGCAAGGCTCCGGTATGGTTGAGCAGGCTGTTGTTTCGGTAGATCCGCAAGCGCGCGTCGGCCTCGAGGCCGGCGCCCTCGACCAGTTCCGCTGCCGCGGCGTCGTCGCCGTCGTACAGCGCGGCCAGGAAACGAGCTTGCAGGTCACGCAGCGAGCAGGCGGCGCTCATCGAGCATCTCCTCGGCCCGCGCCGCTTCTGCGAGCAGGATCGGCAGTGGTGGGATGTCGGCGTCCCATTCGATCAAGGTCGGGATCTGCCCGAACCGATCCAGCGCCTGCGCATATAGCGCCCAGACTTCGGCGTCCACCGGCCTGCTGTGGGTGTCGACCAGCAAGGGGACGGGCAAGTCGGTCTTGCGGGTGAAGCCGGCCAGGTGGATCTCGCGAACCGAGCCCACCGACAACGCGCGCAGGTACTCGCCGGGATCGAAGCCATGGTTGACGCTGTTGACGTAGACATTGTTGATGTCCAGCAGCAAGCCGCAGCCGCTTCGGCGCACGACTTCGGCGACGAAGTCCCATTCACTGTAGTCGGCGTCAGCGAATCGGAGGTAGCTGGAGACGTTTTCGACCAGCAGTTCGCGTCCGAGCCGATCCTGCGCTTGGCCGATATGCGTCACCGTCGTTGCCAGTGCTTCCCTGGTGAAGGGCAAAGGCAGCAAGTCGTTGCTGTGCCGGCCGCCCACCGCCGCCCAGCTCAAGTGTTCGGAAACAAGCGCAGGCTGGTAGCGGTCGACGACATTCGCCAGTCGTTCGAGGTGGCGCTGGTCCAGTTCATCCGCCGAGCCGAGCGACAACCCGACGCCGTGCAGGCTGAGCGGATAATCCGCGCAAATCCTTTCCATGCGGGCCGGCAAGCTGCCACCAAGAACGAACAGGTTCTCGCTATGTGCTTCGAACCAGGGGACGTTTGGCCGCTCCGACAGCACTTGCTCCAGGTGCGCCGCGCGCAGCCCGACCCCAGCCGAAGCCGGGACCGGGTGCCGTGCCGCGGCAGTCTTGATAGTCGCTGCCACGGCAGACCCTCAAGACTTCGCGGGCGTGGTGCTGCCGCCATCGATCTTCTCGCACAGGCCGGCCGGAATCTCGACGAACGCGTTCTTGTCGCGCGCCTTCGCGTCTTGCCCGGCACAGGAATGGCCCGCGGCCTTGCAGTCGTTCTTGTGGGCGGCGTTGATGCCGTAGCACTTGACCATCGCGCCGGCCTGCATGCCGCTGTCTTGCGCCATCTCGGTCGCCGAGGCGATCGAGGCGATGCCGAACACCACCGCACCGACCAGGCCGGACTTGAGGGCTTGCTTGCTGTTCATTTCAGGAAACTCCACGTTGCACCGGAGAAAGTTCCGGCATCCAGTAGAGGCAACAACGGGCGGAAAGGATTCGCCGCGGCTGAAAATGATTGCCGCGGCTAGGACCGGGCATCGGATTCGCGAGGGGAAAACGGCCCGCGCGCTTTCGCGCAAGCCCTTGATGTTTATGGTGGCCAGAGAGGGAATCGAACCCCCGACACAGGGATTTTCAATCCCTTGCTCTACCGACTGAGCTACCTGGCCGAGCCGCGCATTTTACGGGTGCGGCCCGGTCGCGGCAAGCGCGGGGCGGGGTTCAGGCCTCGGGCGGGACGTATCCCGCCGGTTTTTCCGCGCCGGCGCCGAACAGGAACTTCTCCATTTCGCCTTCGAGGAAAGCGCGGTGCTTGGGGTCGAGCGGCGACAGCCGGTTCTCGTTGATCAGCATGGTCTGGTGCGCCAGCCATTCGGCCCAGGCCGCCTTGCCGATGTTTTCGAACACCCGTTTGCCGAGCGCGCCGGGCCAGGGCACGAAGCCCAGGCCCTCCGTCTCGATCCGATGCTTCTGGCAGAACACCATCCGGCTCATTTCAGGGATTCCAGGAGTTTGCGCACCGGTGCCGGCAGGCCGACCTCGTCGAGCGCGGCCAGCGCTTGCCAGCGCGTGTCGTCATTGTCGCCGATCCGCGCCAGCGCCGTGGCGTTGGTCCAGAGCAGTGGCGAAATGCGCAGGCGAAAATGACTGAAAGCGTGGTCGATCGGCGCCAACGCGATGCTCGCCTCGAAATCGACGCGGGCATGGCGGGCGATGAATTCGCGCGCGGCGTCGTGGTCCTCGGGCTCGGGCAGGGACCAGAGCCCTGACCAGACGCCGGCCGGTGGTCGGCGCGTCAGCAATACGCGCCCGGATTCGTCGCGAAGCAGGAGCATCAGCGTGCGGCGTTCCGGTAGTGGTTTGCCGGGCTTGGACTCCGGCAATTGCGCGACCCGACCCTCGCGCAGCGCGACGCAGTCGTCCTGCAAGGGACAGAGCACGCAGGCTGGATCGCTGCGTGTGCACAAGGTCGCTCCGAAATCCATGATTGCTTGCGTGTAGTCCGCCAGTTGCGTTTGCGGCAGGTGTTGCTCGGCCAGTTCCCACAATTGCTTTTCCACCGCCGGGCTTCCCGGCCAGCCGGTGATGCCATGGAAGCGGCAGAGCGTGCGCTTGACGTTGCCGTCGAGGATCGCGAAACGCCGGCCGTGCGCCTGCGCCAGGATCGCGCCGGCGGTGCTGCGGCCGATGCCTGGAAGGTCGGCGAGCGCGGCGAAATCGTCGGGCAATTCGCCGTTGTGGCGTGCCAGGCAAAGTTGCGCAGCCGCATGCAGATGGCGAGCGCGGGCGTAATAACCCAAGCCCGACCAAAGCGCGAGCACGTGATCGAGTTCGGCGGCAGCAAGCGCCGGCAAATTCGGCAACTCGCGTTCGAAGCGAAGGAAATAGGGAATGACCGTCTGCACTTGCGTCTGTTGCAGCATTATCTCCGACAACCATACGCGATAAGCGGAACGCGGGTGCTGCCAGGGCAGGTCGTGGCGGCCGTCGCGCTCGTGCCAGCGCAATAGTGATTCAGCGAACCCAGGGATGGCCCCACTCATGGCGACTTGGCGGGCGGATCGTCGTCACGCAGCTCCAGTTCGACACCTTCGAGCGAGATGCCATCGAATTCGAGTCGAGGTGTTTTGGCGGTGGCAACGAGCGGCGGCAACG
>JANXRY010000001.1 GCA_025356635.1 Gammaproteobacteria bacterium | reverse complement strand
GATCGCCGGGTGGTGACGATTACCACGATCTGTGGATCAATCCGAAACATCCCCAACGGATGATCACCGGCTCCGACCAGGGTACCGTCGTCAGCGTGGATGGCGGTGCGAGCTGGAGCAGCTGGTACAACCAGCCGACCGGCCAGCTCTATCACCTCGCCACCGACAATCGTTTCCCGTACTGGATCTACGCCGGCCAGCAGGACAACGGCACCGTCGCCATCGCCAGCCGCACCGATTACGGCCAGATCACCTCGCGCGACTGGCATCCAGTCGGCGCCGATGAGCGCGACTACGACGTCCCCGATCCGCGCGATCCGAATATCGTTTACGGCTCGGGCCTCGGCGGCCGACTATCGCGCTGGAACGCGCGCAATGGCGAAGTGCAGAACATCTCGCCGTGGCCGGTCTCGTCTTACGGCGACCGACCGACGTCGGTGAAGTACCGCTACACCTGGATCACGCCGATCGCGGTCTCGCAGGTCGCACCGTATCCCTTGTATCAAGGCGCGCAGGTATTGTTCCGTTCGTTCGACCAAGGCGCTAGCTGGAAAACCGTGAGTCCCGAAGTCGCGCCGCGCGATCCGAACAAGGCCGGCTGCGAGGCCGACCAGGATCCCGCCGGCGCGCGCGCCTGCGGCTACGGCGTGATCTTCAGCATTGGTCTGTCGCCGCTGTCCAATGACGACCTCTGGCTGGGTACCGACGATGGCCGCGTGTCTGTGACCCGCGATGCCGGGGCGCATTGGCAGGATGTCACGCCGCCGGAGCTTCCGGCCTGGGCTAAGGTCAGCACCGTCGATGTGTCTGCACTCGATCCGGGCACGGCCTATGTCGCGGTGGACAACCACCGCGCCGATGATTTCCGGCCGATGGCCTGGCGCACGCACGATTACGGCAAGACCTGGATCGCCATCGCGAATGGTTTGCCGGCCGGGCATTTCGTCGGCGCGCTGCGTGCCGATACGTCCAAGCGCGGTTTGCTGTTCGCCGGCACCGATCAAGGCGTCTGGGTGTCGTTCGACGATGGCGACCACTGGCAATCGCTGCAGCGTAATCTTCCCAATGTGATCGTTACCGATCTGCTGGTGCACGGCGATGATCTGATTGTCGCGACGCAGGGGCGTTCGATCTGGGTCATGGATCAACTCGCGCCCTTGCGCCAGTTGGATGCTGCCGTCATTGCCGAACCGGTGCACCTGTTCCAGCCTGGCAAGGCGATGCGCGTGCGCGGCAACCAGAACAAGGACACGCCAATGCCGCGCGAAGAACCAGCCGGGCGCAATCCCGAAGACGGTGCGGCTTTCGATTACTGGCTGGCCAGCGATGCCAAGGGCGCGGTGAGCCTGAGCATCCGCGATGCTGCCGGAGCATTGGTGCGGCGATTCGTCAGCGATGAGCCACGCAAGGACTTGCCGTCGGAGCGTTACTTCGAGGAACGCTGGCTGGGTACACCGCAGCAGCTTTCCAATAAAGCTGGCGCCCATCGTTTTATCTGGAACCTGCGCGCTGCGCGTCCGGTGACCAGCGGTTACGAATTCAGCATCGCCGCCATCGATGGCGAGCAAACGCCATTGTTGCCACAGGGCATGCTGGTGGCGCCGGGTCGTTATCAGGCGGTGTTGAAAGCCAACGGCCGCGAATACAAAACGGATTTCGAAGTCATCGCCGATCCGCGTGTTGCTGTGGATGGCCAGGCATTGGCGTCTGCGATGGCGATGTCGAAGGACGTCACAGCGGCAATGGACCGGCACTTCGTCGCTGCGGGTGAAGTGCAATCGGTCCGCAAGCAACTCGACGCGCTCAAGGACACGTCAGCCGTAGCGGCTGCGTTGGCTCCGTTCAAATCACGACTCGGGCCCTTGGTCGAGGGCAGTGGCGAGCAGGCCACGCTCAACCTCGGCTTTATCGGCGGACAACTGGCCAGCCTTCAGGCCGACTTGGAAGGCAGCGACCGCGCGCCGACGCAACCACAGCGCGATGTCCAAGCCGAGTATTCCGGGCGGCTGGAACGGGCATTGACGGCATGGGCGGCGATCAAGTCGGACGACTTGCCGCGCCTCAATGCCGCATTGAAGAAGGCTGGGTTGAAAGCGATCACACTGCCGACACGCGCTGAGATCCCGGTCACCGATGTCGGGTCTTTCCGCGAACGGCCCTGAGTTCTTAGCTCAGGGCTGCTGCTATCAAGGCGCCAGCGTCGGCTTGAATTCCGGCGCCTTGCGCGCGCGCGTGGCTTGTTCGAAAGCGTAGGCGAAGCCGAGCAGTTCCGGTTCGCTCCATGGCCGGCCCATGAACACCATGCCGACTGGCAGGCCCTGCACATTGCCGGCCGGGACGGTGATGCTCGGTGTGCCGGCGACGGCTGCGATGCCATAACCGGCGCCGACGAAATGATCGCCGAGTACCGGATCGGTTGGCCAGGCTGGTGACATGCTCGGCGCGATCACTGCATCAAGATTGTTCTTGTCGAGCGTGGTGAGCAGGCCTTCCTTGCCGGCAAGGCGGCGGGCATCGTCGCGCGCCTTGATATAGGCGGCGTCGGTCAGCGCGCCTTTACCTTGCGCTTGCTCGAAGATTTCCTGGCCGAACAGCGGCATGGTCTTGTCGGCATGCGCCTTGTCCCAGGCGATCAGCGCCTCCAGCGAACTCGTGCTCGCACCGGCGGCCTTGAGATAGGCGTTCAGGCCATCCTTGAATTCGTACAGGAGCACTTCAAGTTCGGGCGCATCCCACTTGCCGTAGGTATCGATCTTGACGTCGACGACTTCCGCGCCGGCCGCTTTCAAAGCCGCGATGGATTTTTCGATGATGGCGTCCACGTCCGGATGGAAGCCCATGGTCTGGCGCATCACGCCGAAACGCTTGCCCTTGAGCGCATCTGGCTTCAGGAAAGCGGCGTAATCATCGGGAATATTCCCGGCGGCCGCATGCCCGGCCGGATCGCCTTCGTCAATGCCGGCCAGTGCATTGAGCAGCATGGCCACGTCGGCGACATTGCGGCCCATCGGCCCAGCAGTGTCCTGCGAAACCGAGATCGGGATGATGCCATTGCGGCTTATCAGGCCGACGGTCGGCTTGAGCCCGACCAGGCCGGCGACCGAAGACGGACAGATGATGCTGCCGTCGGTTTCGGTGCCGACACCGATACTGGCCAGGCTGGCGGCAATGGCGGTGCCGGTGCCGGCGCTGGAGCCGCAGGGATTGCGGTCGAGTACATACGGGTTGTGGGTCTGGCCGCCGCGCGAGCTCCAGCCGGAGATCGAGCGGGTCGAACGGAAATTCGCCCACTCACTCAGATTGGTCTTGCCCAAGATCACCGCGCCCGCTTCGCGCAGCCGTGCAACCAGAAAAGCATCGTGCTGCGGGCGGTTGTCGGCTAGCGCTAGGGAGCCGGCGGAGTTGGCCATGCCGACCGCGTCGATATTGTCCTTGAGCAGAACCGGAATGCCGTGCAGGGAGCCGCGAACATGGCCGGATTTGCGCTCGGCATCGAGCGCGTCGGCTTCCTTCAGCGCATCAGGGTTGAGTTCGATGATCGCGTTCAGGTCCGGCCCGGACTTGTCGAGGCGGGAGATGCGGTCCAGGTAGGCCTGCACCAGTTGGTGCGAGCTCAGTTCGCCCGCCCACATTTTCTTTTGCGCATCAGTCGCACTGAGTTCGGAAACATCCAGTACGGCTGCTGCTGGGGCAATGTGCGCGACCGGCGCCGGGACGGGCGCCGGCTTGCAGGCGGCGAGCAGGGTGACGGCACAGCAAAGAGCGAAGCGACGCATGGCAGACTCCGGCGACAACAGGCCGCCCTAGTCTAGCCCCGGGCAGCCTTCTTGCGATCGTTCTCGGTGCGCTCTTTCTTGCGCAGGCGGATCGCCACCGGCGTGACTTCGACCAACTCGTCGTCGGCGATGAACTCCAGCGCCTGCTCGAGCGACATCTTGATCGGCGGGATCAGCGCTTCGGTGTCGTCCTTGCCGGAGGCGCGGAAGTTGGTCAGCTGCTTGGCGCGCAGGGCATTGACGGTGAGGTCGTTGTCCTTGGCGTGGATGCCGACGATCTGGCCTTCGTAGATTTCTTCGCCCGGCTCGACCAGCAGGCGGCCGCGCTCCTGCATGAAGAATTGTGCGTAGGCGGGCGAGGGGCCGGTGCCATTGGAAATCATCACGCCGTTCTGCCGCTCGGCGATGGCGCCTTCGGAACGCGGACCGAAATGATCGAACACGTGGAAGAGCAGGCCGGTGCCGGCAGTGATCGTGCGGAACTCGGTCTGGAAACCGATCAGGCCACGGGCCGGGATCATGAAGTCGATACGCACCCGGCCCTTGCCGTCCGGTTCCATGTTGGTGAGCTGCGCGCGGCGCTCGCCGAGGCGCTGCATGACGCCGCCTTGATATTGTTCTTCAAGATCGACGACCAGGCTCTCGATGGGTTCCATCTTCTGGCCATCGACGATCTTGACGATCACTTCTGGGCGCGAGACGGCCAGCTCGTAACCTTCGCGACGCATGGTTTCGATCAGGATCGACAGGTGTAATTCACCACGGCCACTGATCTTGAACTTGTCGGCGTCTTCGGTTTCTTCAACTTTCAGCGCGACGTTGTGCAGGGCTTCGCGCATCAGACGATCGCGCAACTGCCGCGAGGTCAGGAACTTGCCGCCGCTGCGGTCCTTGTTGCCGGCGAACGGTGAATTGTTCACTTGGAAAGTCATGCTGATGGTCGGCTCGTCGACCGTGAGCACCGGCAACTGCTCCGGCGCATCGACCGCGCAGACGGTTTCGGAGATGCTCAGGTTCTCGATACCGGAGATGGCGATGATGTCGCCGGCGTTGGCTTCGTCGATCTCGATGCGTTCCAGGCCCAAGAAGCCCATGACCTGCATGACTTTGCCCTGGCGAACCTTGCCGTCGCGACCGACCACGGATACCTGGGTGTTGGGCTTGATGCGGCCGCGCTGGACCCGACCGGTGCCGATGATGCCGACGTAGTTCGAATAGCTCAGCGAGGTCACGCGCATCTGGAACGGGCCGTCCATGTCCACCGGCGGCGGCGACACGTGATCAATGATCGCCTGGAACAAGGGCGTCATGTTGCCTTCGCGAACTTCCGCATCGAGGCCGGCATAACCGTGCAGGGCCGAGGCGTAGACGGTGTGGAAGTCGAGCTGCTCTTCGGTGGCGCCGAGGCGGTCGAACAGGTCGAAGGTCTGGTTCAGTACCCAGTCCGGGCGCGCGCCGGGGCGGTCGACCTTGTTGACCACGACGATCGGCTTGAAGCCCATCGCGAAGGCTTTCTGGGTGACGAAACGGGTCTGCGGCATCGGGCCGTCCATCGCATCAACCAGAATCAACACGGAATCGACCATCGACAACACGCGCTCGACTTCGCCGCCGAAATCGGCATGGCCCGGCGTATCAACGATATTGATGCGGTATTCCTCGCCGGCCGGCGATTTCCAGCGGATCGCGGTGTTCTTGGAAAGGATGGTGATGCCGCGTTCCTTTTCCAGATCGTTGCTGTCCATCATCCGTTCGGTGGTGACCGTCCGCTCGCTGAAGGTGCCCGACTGCTTGAGCAGTTGGTCAACCAGAGTGGTCTTGCCGTGGTCGACGTGGGCGACGATGGCGATATTGCGCAACTTTTCGATGGACATGATGGGCGCACCGAAACGGCGCCAATGCAGGAAGGTTAGCCCAGTATTATAGCCCGAACTATGGAATTGCCGCTGAGTAAAGGCTCTTGTGCGAAAATGGCCGCCCAGAACCTATCACGGAGAAGCGCCATGTCCGACCTGATCGCCACTTTCGCCACGGCCCGCGGCCCGATCCGCGTTCGCCTGCAAGCGGACAAAACACCGGTAACCACGGCTAGTTTCGTCAATCTCGCCCGGCGCGGTTACTACAACGGCCTGAGCTTTCACCGCGTCATCGCGGATTTCATGGTGCAGGGCGGCTGCCCCACCGGTACCGGTACCGGCGGCCCCGGCTACAAGTTCGAGGATGAGTGCCGCGCCGACCTGCACCATGACGAGCCCGGCGTGCTGTCGATGGCCAACGCCGGCCCTGGCACCAATGGCAGCCAGTTCTTCATCACCCACGTCGCCACGTCCTGGCTCGATGGCAAACACACGGTATTCGGCAACGTGGTCGGCGCCGAAGATCAGGCGGTAGTGAACGCGATCCGCGGTGGCGACAAGATCGATAGCGTGACCATCAGCGGCGACGCCGATGCCGTGCTTGCCGCGCAGGCCGATCGCGTGGCCGAGTGGAACAGGATTCTCGATGCGCGCGGCTGAATCCTGGCTGCGCTACTTCACGAAACGCAGTGAATCGAACATCTTGCCTACCGCCTCGGCGTCGCGGCCGGCGTAGTACTCGGTCGGTGCTTTCCAGACCAGCAGGGTGAGTTTGCCGCCGCGTTCGACGGCGGCAACACTGCCTTTGTAGACCAGCCCGTCCGGGTTGGTGAGCGCCAGCTCGAAGCGCAGGCCGTCGGCATCGCCATAGCGCTGCGGGCGTAAATTGTCGGCGCTGACATTGCTCCAATTCTGGCCGCGCAAGGCATCGAGCACGACATCGCGGATTTCGTCGGGGCGCATGCCGGTGCGGAACCAGGGGCCGTCGGGGCGGTTTTTTTTCTCGCGCGCCATCAGGAACACGTGCTCACCCGGTTTGATTCCCGAGAAGATGCTCAGGCTGTTGAGGGCGGTGCCGTCGATCGTCCAGAGTTCGTTGCGGGCGCCCTTGATGCGCGACCAGTCGAGGCTGGTGTCGACGCGCATGTCGAAGACATCGGCGCTGCCAGCGTGCTGCAGGATGCCGCCCGGGCTGGCGCAAGCCGCCAACAGAAGCAGGAGTAGGAGCGCAGTGAGGCTCTTGGCGAAATGGGGCATGGTCACGGTGGGGCTTCCAGTTCGGTCAGGTATTTTTCGATATAAGCGCGGTCGCCGGCAGCAGGCTTGGCGTCAAGATAGTGGTGCAATGAGATCGCAGCCTCGGCGCGTTGGCCGTTCTCGCGCAGGATCAGGCCTTGTTCGCGCCAGGCATCGACCGGTGCATCGGCATGGCTGACAGCCTCCTGGTAAAGCGATTGCGCCTTGCTGCGATCGTCCGCCTTGTTGCGGCGGCGATAGGCCTCGCCCAGATAGAAACAATAAGTACCCTGGCTATCAGCATCGGCGGTAGTTTTCAGATTGCCGATTACCTCGATCGAGGTGTCGTACATGCGTCGCGACAGCTCTGCTTCCAACCAGTGATCGAGAAAGGGCCGCATTGCCGCATGGTAGGCCTCGACACGGCTATTCACGCTAACCGCCGGCATCGCATTGGCAGCGGTGGTGATGTCTTGCAGGCGCTCGGCGGTTTTTGGATGGCTGGCGAACGCCGGCGATGGCTTCGCTCGCGGATTGGCTTTTTCTTCGGCCAGCATGCGCATCCAAATGCGGACGCCAGCCTGCGGGTCGTAACCGAGCGCCGTCGCGACCTGGAAACCAACGCGATCGGCCTCGCGCTCTTTGTCGCGGGAATAACTGAACATGTTGGCCGCGCCCACCAACTGGGCAACGCTGCCAACGAGTGACACGCCGCCGGCGTAAGTGACCACGCTCAAGGTGGTGAGGAAGGCACTCGTATGCTTGGCTTTCTCCCAGAATTGCAGGCTATGCCGCAGCTTGAAATGGGCGAACTCATGGCCGAGCACCAGGGCCAACTCGGACTCGTCGTGAATACGCAGCAAAGCGCCGGTAAACACCAACATCGCGCCGTTCGGTGCCATCGAGGCGTTGAACACCGGCACATCGACGATGTATACGCGCAGGTTCGAACAATAATCACCGGTGACTTTGCAGGCAACATCGTGGACGTAGGCATTCAATGCCGGATCGCGCACCAGCACGGGCGTTTGCCGCAGCTCTTTTTCGGCCTGACCCATGCCGTACCAGAGTTCTGCTTCGGTGCTACCCGCCAGGGGTTTTTCCCCAGGGTGAAGCGGCGGCGGCACAACCGCCAGGGCGAGGCTGCCGGTCAGCAGTCCGATCAGGCTGATAGCAAGATATCGCTTCGTCACAGGGGTAGATCTTTGAGCATCTGGGCCACGGTCGCCTGCGCGCCTTGCTCGTTGCGCAGGTCGCCGCTCTGGCGCGCTAACAGGTTGAACCAGACCACCTGGCCAGTGCGCAGATCAACCAGCGTGGCGACGCCGATTTGTTGGCCGCCACCGATGTCGAGATAACTGCCCATTGCAGCACCGGCGAGCATGGCGAACATGCGCATGGCCGTGCGGCCGCCGCTGGAATAACTGTCGCGGATATAGGTGAACAGCGCGTAGTCGGCGCCGGTGGCCTCATGCAGCTCGCTGACGCCTGGTCCGAGCGTCCACTCCATCATTGGCTTGCCGGTCGTGGGGTCCTTCTTGGTGGCCAGCACGCTGCCTGGCATCGAATACTGGGCGATGCTCAGCGCCACTGCTTGGTTCAAGCGCAGGATCTGGCCCTGGCGCGACGCCGGGTCGAGGTTGTCGGGGACATCGTAGTCAGGCTTCTGGTCGGCTTTCTTGCCATTGAGCAGCGCATGCGCGGCCTGTGGATACAAATGGCGGGCCGCGTCCGACCACTCCTTGCGCGGTTCCTGCAGGCCGCCAGCGGTGACCAGGGTCAGTTCGATATCCGGCTCGACGATCACCAGGCTGCCGGTGATCTTCACCTGTTCGCCGGTGGCCGTCGTCGCTACCTTGGCATTGGTATAGGCAGCGGCGGGAACGGTGAAAGTCAGGGCGGCGAACAACAGCAGGCAGTGGCTGCCGGTGCGAAGATCGAGAGTACGGGGCATTCGGAATTCCGATGGGGAAACGCCGGGAAAGCTTGGCGCAGTTGCCCGCCTTGGGCAATGGCCGGGCAGGGCTGCATGGTAGAATTGCCAGCCGATTCGATTCCCCGATACCACTCCAACAACAGAGGTCTGCGATGCTCAAGCTCGCCCAGCGCATGGGTCGCGCCAAGCCCAGCGCCATTATGGCTGTCGCCGAAAAGGCCAAGGCCCTGAAGGCCTCCGGCCGCGACATCATCAGTTTCTCCATCGGCGTGCCGAATTTCTTGCCGGGCGCGCACGTCTACGCCGCTGCCGCCGCCTCGTTGCAAAAAGATTCGGGCCAATACGGCTCGAATCGCGGTGCCGATGCGCTGCTTGATGCTTTCCTCAAGCACATCGAAGCGATTGGATTGACCGGGTACACCCGCGCCAATTGTTCCACCGGCATCGGTGCCAAGCACGTGCTTTACAGTCTGGCCGAGGCGCTACTCGACGAAGGCGACACCATCGCCTACGCGGTGCCGTACTGGACCACCTACGCCGATATCGCCGATATCCTCGGCGCCAAGTCGCTGCAACTGCCGTGCCCGGCCAGCCAGAACTACAAACTCACGCCGGCCCAGCTCGACGCCGCGCTGGCGACCAAGCCGAAAGTGTTTCTGTTCAACAATCCCAGCAACCCGACCGGCATGGTCTACACGCGCGATGAAGTCGCTGCGCTGGCCGATGTCATAGCAAAATATCCGGACACCTGGATCATCACTGACGACATCTACAACCGCATGGTCTTCGACAGCCTCGGCTACCACAATTTCGTGCACTTCCGCCCCGAGTTGCGTGATCGCGTAATCTTCGTGGATTCGCTGTCGAAAACTTATGGCATGCCCGGCTGGCGCGTCGGCTTCATCGCCGGGCCGGAGTCGGTCGCCAAGGCCCTGACCACGCTCAACTCCAACCAC
Organism: Gammaproteobacteria bacterium; assembly: GCA_025356635.1. Taxonomy (GTDB): domain Bacteria; phylum Pseudomonadota; class Gammaproteobacteria; order Xanthomonadales; family Xanthomonadaceae; genus Arenimonas. The sequence goes on along the minus strand of JANXRY010000001.1, from coordinate 42,823 downwards.
ATCACCAATATTCCGGAAGTGATCACTGCGGCCGGTGTCGCCGCGCTGAGTGGTCCGCAAGACGTGCCGACGACGAAGAACGCCGAGTTTCAGGCCAAGCGCGACCAGGTGATGGCGGTGATGAATTCGATTCCCGGCCTGATCTGCCCGCGACCGCAGGGCGCGTTCTACGTGTTCCCGGATATTTCCTGCGCGTTCGGCAAGTCGCACGGCGGAACGAAAATCAACAACGACGTCGACTTCTGCAATGCGCTGCTCGAAGCCAAGGGTGTTGCCTGCGTGCCCGGTTCGGCCTTTGGGGAACCCAAGTCGTTGCGCATTTCCTACACCTGCCCGACGCCGCAGCTGGCTCCCGGCCTGCAGCGCTTCCAGGAATTTTTCGCTGAATTGACCTGACTTTTGGACTAGTAATCATGAAAACCCCCGTTCGAGTTGCTGTCACCGGCGCTGCCGGCCAGATCGGTTATTCCCTGTTGTTCCGCATCGCCTCCGGCGAAATGCTCGGCGCCGACCAGCCGGTGATCCTGCAGATGCTCGAGTTGCCGATGGAAAAAGCCCAGGCGGCGCTCAAGGGCGTGATGATGGAGCTGGAAGACTGCGCGTTCCCGTTGCTCGCCGGCATGGTCGGCACCGACGATCCGGAAGTTGCATTCAAAGACGTCGATATCGCCATGCTGGTCGGCGCGCGTCCGCGCGGCCCGGGCATGGAGCGCAAGGATTTGTTGCTCGAGAACGCCAAGATCTTCACCGTGCAGGGCGCGGCCTTGAACAAGGTCGCGTCGCGCAATGTGAAAGTGCTGGTGGTCGGCAATCCTGCCAATACCAATGCCTATATCGCCATGAAGTCGGCGCCGGATCTCGATTCGAAAAACTTCACCGCCATGTTGCGCCTTGACCACAACCGCGCGCTGTCGCAATTGGCCATCAAGGCCGGCGTCGATGTCGCGAGCATCGAGAAGCTGGTGGTCTGGGGTAATCACAGCCCGACCATGTATCCCGACTATCGTTTCGCTACTGTCAGCGGCGCCTCCTTGAAAGCCAAGATCGGCGACGAGGCCTGGAATCGTGAGACTTTCATCCCGAAGGTCGGCAAGCGCGGCGCGGCGATTATCGAAGCGCGCGGACTGAGTTCCGCCGCGTCCGCCGCCAACGCCGCCATCGACCATATCCACGATTGGGTGCTGGGTACTGACGGCAAGTGGGCGACGATGGGTATTGCTTCCGACGGCAGCTACGGCATTCCGAAGGACGTGATGTACGGCTTTCCGGTGGTCTGCAAGGACGGCAAGTACGAAATTGTCCGCGACCTGCCGGTCGACGACTACAGCCGCACGATGATGGACAAGACCCTGGCTGAGCTCGAGGAAGAGCGCGCCGGCGTTGCTGGTTTGCTGGGCTGACATGTCTTCGTTCCGCGCCGCCCTTGCCGCCGAAAAACCGCTGCAGGTGATCGGTGCGATCAATGCCAACCACGCCTTGTTGGCCAAGCGTGCCGGCTATCGCGCGATCTATCTGTCGGGTGGCGGTGTTGCCGCCGGTTCGCTGGGCTTGCCGGACCTGGGCATCAACACGCTCGAAGATGTGCTGATCGATGTGCGCCGCATCACCGACGTCTGCGACCTGCCGCTGCTGGTGGACATCGACACTGGCTTCGGCCCAAGTGCGTTCAACATCGAGCGCACGGTGAAGTCGCTGATCAAGGCCGGTGCGTCTGCATGTCATATTGAGGACCAGGTTGGCGCCAAGCGTTGCGGCCACCGTCCCGGCAAGGAAATCGTCAGTGCTGATGAGATGGTCGACCGTGTAAAAGCCGCGGCCGATGCCAGGACCGATCCGAAGTTCTTCCTGATCGCGCGCACTGATGCGATCGCCGTCGAGGGCGTCGATGCCGCCATCGAGCGTGCCTGCCGCTGCGTCGAAGCTGGCGCCGACGGTATCTTCGCCGAAGCGGCTTACGACCTGGCAACTTACAAGCGCTTCGTCGATGCGGTGAAGGTGCCGGTGCTGGCGAACATCACCGAGTTCGGCAAGACGCCCTTGTTCACTCGCGACGAACTCGCCTCGGTCGGTGTCGCCATCCAGCTCTACCCGCTGTCGGCATTCCGTGCCATGAACAAGGCTGCAGAGGCCGTGTACACCGCGATCCGTCGTGATGGCCATCAGAAAGCTGTACTCGACACCATGCAGACCCGTGAAGAGCTGTACGAGGCGATCGGCTATTACGCGTTCGAAAACCGTCTCGACGGAAGCGCCCGCTGATGTTGAATGGCCTCTGGTTCGCGTTCTTCCTGATCGCGACCGTGGCGGCAATGTTGCGTTGGCTGGTCGGTGGTGATGAACAAGTGTTCGGCGCCATGGTCACGTCGCTGTTTGACATGGCCAAGCTCTCGGTCGAGTTGATGGTGCTGCTGTTCGGCACGCTGACGCTTTGGTTGGGTCTGCTGCGCATCGCCGAACGGGCTGGCTTGGTTGATCTGCTGGCGCGCGCCCTCGGCCCCTTGTTCGTGCGCCTGATGCCGGGCGTGCCGCGCGGGCATCCGGCGATCGGTCTGGTGACGATGAACTTCGCCGCCAACGCGCTCGGCCTCGACAACGCTGCGACGCCAATCGGGCTGCGCGCAATGAAAGAGCTGCAGACGCTTAACCCGACGCCAGAAACGGCGACCAACGCGCAAATTTTGTTTTTGGTTCTCAACGCATCGTCGTTGACGCTGTTGCCAGTGAATATTTTTTTGTACCGCCTGCAACAGGGCGCGCCCGATCCTACCCTGGTGTTCCTGCCGATCCTGCTCGCGACCAGCGCCTCGACTTTCGCCGGATTGCTGGCCGTGGCCGCAATGCAAAGACTGAAGTTGTACGATCCGGTGGTGCTGGCGTGGTTGGGGAGCGCCGCGATATTTCTGGCGCTGGGTTCGGTGGTGATGGCCGGCATGAGCGCGGTGGCGCTGTCGTCAATGTCGTCCCTGCTCGGAAATCTGGTGATGTTCTCGGTAGTGATGACGATATTGATCGCCGGCCAGGTGCGTAAAGTGCCGGTCTATGAAGCCTTTATCGAAGGCGCCAGGCAGGGGTTTGAAGTTGCGCGCGACCTGTTGCCCTATCTGGTGGCGATGTTGTGCGCGGTCGGCGTGCTGCGCGCCTCGGGTGCCCTGGATTTTGCATTGGATGGTTTGCGCGTGCTGATCCATGGCGCTGGCTTCGATACGCGTTTTGTCGATGCTTTGCCGACCGCGCTGGTCAAACCGTTCTCGGGAAGCGCCGCGCGGGCGATGCTGATCGAAACCATGAAGACCCACGGCGTCGACAGCTTTCCGTCGCTGGTCGCCGCGACCGTGCAGGGTAGTACTGAAACGACGTTCTATGTGCTGGCGGTGTACTTCGGCGCGGTCGGCATCAGGCGCGCCCGGCATGCGGTCGGCTGCGCGCTGGTGGCCGATCTGGCCGGAGTGCTGGCCTCGATTTTCGTTTGCTATGCCTTCTTCGGTTGATGCTAAACCCGACTATCATTCCCCGCGGCAACGACACAGGTAATCCGAGATGAGCGAGACTCCTGAAAATCTTCCCAAACCCAAGAAATCCGTTGCGCTCAGTGGCACCGTCGCCGGCAACACTGCCTTGTGCACGGTCGGCCGTAGCGGCAACGACCTGCATTACCGTGGTTACGACATCCATGACTTGGCCACGCAATCGACCTTCGAGGAAGTAGCGCACCTGTTGGTACATGGCGTATTGCCGAACACTGCCCAGCTAGCCGCCTATCGCACCAAGCTCAAGAGCCTGCGCGGCCTGCCAGCGATCGTCGCCAGTGCCTTGGAACTTATCCCGGCCAGCGCCCACCCGATGGATGTGCTGCGCTCCGGCTGCTCGGTGCTCGGCAACGTGCTGCCCGAACGTGAGGCGCATCCGGAAGCCGAGGCGCGCGACATCGCCGACCGACTGATGGCGAGTTTCGGTTCGATGCTGCTGTATTGGTGGCACTTCAGCCAGAACGGCAAGCGCATCGATTGCGAGACCGACGACGCGACCATCGCCGGGCACTTCCTGCACTTGCTGCACGGCGCGCCGCCGAGCGAATTGCATGCACGCGCGCTGGACCAGTCGTTGATCCTGTACGCCGAGCACGAATTCAATGCCAGCACCTTCACCGCTCGGGTGATCGCCGGTACCGGGTCGGACATGCACAGCTGCATCACCGGCGCGATCGGTGCGCTGCGTGGGCCCAAGCACGGCGGCGCCAACGAAGTGGCGATGGAGATCATCAGTCGCTACGACACGCCCGACCAGGCCGAAGCGGACATCCGCGCCCGGGTCGAGCGCAAGGAAATCGTGATCGGCTTCGGCCACCCGGTCTACACGATCGGCGATCCACGCAACCCGATCATCAAGGAAGTGTCGCGCGCGCTGTGCAAGGACGGTGGCAACCAGACCTTGTTCGACATCAGCGAACGCATCGAGTCGTTGATGTGGGACATGAAAAAAATGTTCCCGAACCTCGATTGGTACAGCGCTTCGGCCTACCACATGATGGGAATCCCGACGCCGATGTTCACGCCGCTGTTCGTGATCGCGCGCACTTCGGGTTGGTCCGCGCACGTGATCGAACAACGCCAGGACGGCAAGATCATCCGCCCGAGCGCGAACTACACCGGCCCGGAAGATCGCGACTACGTGGCGCTCGACCAACGTTGACGTGTACCACTCCTGGGATGCCAACCTGCTGGTTGTACTGGTCACGATCCTCGCGGTCGGGACCAGCGTCCTGGTGCATTACGAAGGCCTCAGCCGCCTGTCCACTTGGTTGATGCTCCGTCATGACGGGCAACGCCGGCGCAAGGTACTGCTCGGAATTTTCGGTGTGTTGGGCCTGCACGTTGGTGAAATCTGGATCTTCGGCATCGCCATCTGGGCGTTGTTGTTCTATCCGAACGCCGGTCATGTCGCCGGTGTCGCCAGCCTTGGGCTGCTCGACGCGGTCTATCTGTCAGCAGTGACATTCACGACGGTGGGCTTCGGCGACGTCGCGCCAGTCGGGCCGATCCGGTTCCTTTCGGGAACGATGGCGCTGACCGGCTTCGTACTCGTGACCTGGTCGGCGTCATTCACCTATCTGGAGATGGAGCGCTTCTGGCGCCGCTAGAGGCGCTGACGTCGATCAGTGGGCGAGGCGGTCAACGCGGTAGAAGGTGTGCGAACCGATCCGCGCCACTTCCGGGTAGCTGCTCCAGGCCGGCTGGGCGATGTCCAGCGCGGCGAAGTGGCTGGCGCCGGGCACCACTTCATGGCGATCGGCGAGCGGCCCGCTCCAGTCCTTTTGTTCCTCGAACGCCACATCCACGGCGCGCTGCCAGGCCTCGATGTTCATCAGGCGCTGGTTCGGATTGACGATGGTCGGGGCGAACTGCTTCGGCGCTTTCACAACCGCGCAAACGCTATCGCCCCAGCGGCCGTCCTGCTTGCGACGCAGGGCGACTTCGGCAACCGCGCGCTGCCCCAGCTTGGGCTGATCGCGGGCTTCGAGGTAAACGGTGGTCGCCAGGCAAAGCGGATCGGCGACGGGCTGCGGCAACAGGCTGGACAGCCACATCAGGAAAGACAGCGTCATGGTGTTCCTTCGGTTTGGACCGGCGGATTTGGCCAGGAGCCGGGGAGCGCTCGGCGCGGATCCTACGGGTTGAGGCCGATCGAAACCTGAACGATGCTGTCTAAATCCTTGATTTAGCTGGAGCCTTTGCTCCAGAACGCAGTCTAACTCCCCGTCACGCCTGAATTTCCCACTAACTCAGGAGACTATTCAGTTACATGAAAACAAACCGTACGGAGTGGAGTTCCCCGGGATTTCAGTCAAAACCCCGCCGCCAGCCGGCTACCCTGGTCGATCGCCCGCTTGGCATCCAGTTCGGTTGCAACATCGGCGCCGCCGATCAAGTGCGGGCTCTTGCCTGCTGCCTTCAGGCCATCCACCAAAGCTCGTAGCGGCTCCTGGCCAGCGCAGATCACGATGCTATCGACTGCCAGTAGTTGCTCTTTGTCCTGCACCCGGATACGCAGGCCAGCGTCGTCCACGCCCAGGTATTCCACACCGCTAAGCGTCTGTACTTGCTTGGCCTTGAGCGCCGCGCGATGAATCCAGCCGGTGGTCTTGCCGAGCTTGGCGCCCGGTTTGCCGGTACTGCGTTGCAGCAGCCAGACCTGTCGTTCCGGTGCTTCCGGCGCAGGTTTGGTCAATGCGCCGGGGCCCTCGAAATCCGCGCGCACACCCCATTCCGCCATCCAGCGCGAAATATCGACGGAAGGCGAGGGCGCGTCTTGCACCAGGAATTCGGCGACATCGAAGCCAATGCCGCCGGCACCGATCAACGCGACCTTATTGCCCGTCCGCACCGTGCCGTTGAGTACATCCACATAGGAACAGACTTTTGGATGATCCGCGCCGGGGAAGCCGACCTTGCGCGGAACGATGCCGGTGGCGAGGACGATTTCGTCGAAACCGCCGGTGATCAATTCTGCAGCCGTGATGCGTTGGCCCAACCGTTGCTCGACAGCATGCAATACGAGTTGCGTGCCGAAATAGCGCACGGTTTCCTGGAACTCTTCCTTGCCCGGGATCTTCTTGGCCAGATTGAACTGGCCACCGATTTCGGCCGACGCCTCGAAGAGCGTGACGCGATGGCCGCGTCCGGCAGCGACCGAGGCGCAGGCCAATCCCGCGGGGCCGGCACCAACCACGGCGATTTTTTTCGGTGCGTTCGTTTTCGTGTAGTTGAGTTCGGTCTCGGCGCAGGCGCGCGGGTTCACCAGGCAACTGGCGATCTTGTTCTCGAAGGCATGGTCCAGGCACGCCTGGTTGCAGGCGATGCAGGTATTGATCTCGTTCGTGCGGCCACTGCGCGCCTTTTTAACCCACAACGGATCCGCGAGCAGTGGTCGCGCCATCGAAATCATATCGGCCTGGCCGGCAGCGAGAATGCGTTCGGCGACCTCGGGCATGTTGATGCGGTTGGTCGCGACCAGTGGCAAGGACACATGTGGCTTGAGCTTGGCAGTGACGCCGGCGAACGCGGCGCGCGGCACCGAGGTCGCGATGGTCGGTACGCGCGCCTCGTGCCAGCCGATACCGGTATTGATGATGGTGGCGCCGGCGGCTTCGATCGCTTTCGCCTGCTGGACGATTTCGTCCCAGGCCGTGCCCTCGGGCACCAACTCGGCCATCGACAAGCGATAGATGAGGATAAAATCCTTGCCGACCTGCTCGCGGATACGGCGGACAATCTCGACTGCGAAGCGCATGCGCTTTTCCGGCGTGCCGCCCCAGGCATCGCTGCGCTTGTTGGTTCGCGCCGACAGGAACTGGTTGATCAAATAACCTTCCGAGCCCATGACCTCGACGCCGTCGTAGCCGGCTTCGCGCGCCAGCCGCGCGCAATTGACGTAAGCCTTGATCTGCCGTTCCACGCCCCAGGCGCTCAGTCCCCGCGGCTTGAACGGGTTGATTGGCGCCTGCAGGGCCGAGGCCGAAACGGTCAGCGGGTGGTAGCCATAACGGCCGGCGTGCAGGATCTGTAGGCAGATGCGGCCGCCGGCATCGTGCACGGCCTTGGTCACGATGCGGTGCTTGTGGATCTCCCAGGGCCAGCTGAGCTTGGCGGCGAACGGCTTGAGCCAACCGACCAGGTTCGGCGAAACGCCACCGGTGACGATCAAGCCAACGCCGCCTTCCGCCCGTTCGCGGAAATACGCCGCCAGTTTCGGGAAGTCGCGGCTGCGATCCTCCAGGCCGGTGTGCATCGACCCCATCAGCACGCGGTTGGGAAGGGTGCAGAAGCCGAGATCGAGGGGCGAAAACAGGTGTGGATAGGTCGTGGCCGTCATGTCTGGCAAAATAGCAGGCTTACCCGAGTCCAAGCGAGACTTCCATGAGCCACCACGACATCCGTTCCGCCGTCCGCCCAGATCCCGACCAGGCCATGGTGGACATCGCCAATTACGTGGTGGACTACAAGATCGACACCGCCGAGGCCTATACCACCGCGCGCTACATGCTGCTCGATTCGCTGGGCTGCGCAATGCTGGCGATGCGCCACCCGGAATGCGTGAAACATCTTGGACCGCTGGTGCCGGGCGCGACACTGGCCGGCGGCGTCCGCGTGCCGGGAACGTCATTCGAACTTGATCCCGTGCAGGCCGCATACAACATCGGCGTGCAGGTGCGCTGGCTGGACTTCAACGACACCTGGCTGGCGGCCGAATGGGGCCATCCGTCCGATAACCTTGGCGCCATCCTGGCCGTGGCCGACTACCAGAGCCGCAAGGCCGAACGTGAAGGCGGCAAGCCGGTGCTGGTTCGCGACGTCCTGGAGGCGGCGATCAAGGCGCACGAGATCCAGGGCGCGTACGCGCTCAAGAACAGCTTCAACCGGGTTGGCCTGGACCACGTGATCCTGGTTCGTCTCGCGTCTACGGCGGTAACCACGCACATGCTTGGTGGCAGCAAGGAACAGATCATCAACGCCGTTTCGCACAGCTGGATCGACGGCGGCGCCCTGCGCACCTACCGGCACGCGCCGAACGCCGGCCCGCGCAAAAGCTGGGCGGCGGGCGATGCCTGTCGTCGCGCCGTGACCCATGCCCTGAACGCGATCAAAGGCTGCGTCGGTTACCCGAGCGCGCTCAGCGCCAAGACCTGGGGTTTCGCCGACGTCATGTTCAAAGGCAAGGAGTTCGAATTCGAGCGCCCATTCGGCAGCTACGTGATGGAAAATGTCTTGTTCAAGATCAGTTTCCCGGCCGAATTTCACGCCCAGACTGCGGTTGAGTGTGCGATGAAACTGCATCCGCTGATCGCCGGCAAGCTCGACCAGATCGAGCGTATCGAGATGGAGACGCAGGAAGCCGGCGTGCGCATCATCGACAAGACCGGCCCGCTGGCCAATTACGCCGACCGTGACCATTGCCTGCAATACATGGTGGCAGTTCCGCTGATCTTCGGCCGGTTGACCGCTGATGACTATATGGATGCGGTTGCTGCCGATCCGCGCATCGACGCGTTGCGCGCCAAGATGGTCGTCAAGGAGAACCCGCAATTCACCGCCGACTACTTCGATCCTGATTTGCGCTACATCGGCAATGCAGTGCAGGTGTTCTTCAAGGACGGCACATCCACCGAGAAAGTTTCGATCGATTTCCCGATCGGCCATCGCAATCGTCGCGGCGAGGGCATCCCGGTGCTGCTGCAGAAATTCGCGGACGCGCTCGGTGGCCACCTGCCGGCGCACCGGGTCAAGCAGATCCTGACCCTGGCCGGTGACACCAGCCGTTTCGAGGCGACGCCGATCCACCGGCTCATGGACCTGTTCACGGTTTGAATCTGTCCGAAGGTTGCCAGTGCCGGCGCGGGGGACTATCCTCGCTCCGACTCATAGCGAGACTGCGCCCATGAAATTCCACGTCGCATGCACGATGGCGATCGCGCTGGCTGCCAGCTCCTATTGTCAGGCGAGCGGTTGCGCGTTGCCGGATCGTGGTCCGGTCCTCGCCACGCTCACCTCGGTGGCGGCGCCGGAAATGTTTTCGGCCAGTATTCCCGGGCCTGCATGCTTGAGTGCGCAGCAGTTGATTGCGCTCACGCCAGTGACTGCGCCGATAGTGGCCAGTTCCAGTGGTTACGTGCCCAAGACCAAGGACGACAACACCCCCTGGCGCTTCGATATGAACCAGAACGGCAAGCGCATGACCGCCGAACAGTTCGACGCCTGGATGAAAGCCAAAGGCATCCATGTCGCGACTGGCAGACCGACTACCGTCGCTGCACCAGAAAGCGGTAGCTGCCAGCCGAGCGCAACCGTTGCCTGCTGAGCCCTAGTTTTCGAATCGGTAGTGCGCAACCAGCCACTGGTTGCCTTCGTCCATGCCGAACAATTCGGCGCAGGCCAGCCAGAACATCCGCCAGCGTTGTTGCCAACGCTTCGCTTCGGTTATGCCATAGGCCTTGGTCAGGATCGCAAGCACTTCGGTGGCATGCGCGTCCTGGTTCGCCAACCAGTGGTTTGCGGTTTTTTCGTAATGCGTGCCGGACAGTAGCCAGCGTTGCTCGATTCGCAGCGGACTCTGGAAGTGCAGAAGGGTATCGGCTGAAGGCATCAGTCCACCGGTGAAAAAATACCGGCCCATCCAGTTATCGTCACCCTCGGTTTCGAACGGATACATCAGGCTGCGGTGACAGAAAATGTGCACGAATAGCTTCCCGCCCGGCTTCAGCCAGCCGGAAATGCGCTGGAAAAGGGTCCCGTAGTTGCGCATGTGCTCGAACATCTCGATCGACACGCAGCGGTCGAACTGCGCGGCGTCGAGTTCGAGTTGGTTGACGTCGCAAGTGATAATCCGAACATTGGTCAGCCCGCGCTCTCGGCATACCGCCTCGATATGCTCACGTTGCGTATTCGAGTTTGAAACCGCGGTGATGCGCGACTTCCGGTAGCGTTCGGCCATCCACAAGGTCAATGAGCCCCAGCCGCAGCCGAGTTCCAGGATCGTTTGCCCGTCCGCAAGGCCGGCACGTTCGCCGTAGAGTTCAAGCATCGCGACTTCGGCCTGCTCAAGCGTCTCGGCGCCAGTCGGGTAATAGCAGCTCGAATATTTCAGGCGCTTGCCCAGGCACAACTGGAAGAACCGGGTCGGCACTTCGTAGTGCTGCTCGTTGGCGGCAGCCGTCTCGATTGCAATCGGGCTCTGGCGCAGTTCATCGATCAACTCGCGATAACGCTGGTCGGCCCGTTCGAGATCGAACGCGGATTCCTCGCGCAGGCGTTGCCGGCACAGGCGGCGGATGCCGAGGCGGGTGAGCGGATCGGGAACCAGCCCGCGCTCGCATAATTCAATCAAGGACATTTCGGGCTCCGTTGAAAATCAAGAATGACGCGGCGGTAGCGGGAAGAACGCACTGACCTCGCGCTGGTAGCGGCGGTAGTCGTCGCCACGCGTGCGTAGCGACTGCGCTTCCGTCCATGGAATGCCGCTGACGCGATACAGGAAGGCGAACATCAGGATCGGTCCCGCCAGACTGATCCAGAACCACGACGTACCCACTGCCAGCAATGCATAGGCGAACCAGTGCAGCCATTCGAAGAAATAATTCGGATGCCGTGACCACGACCAACATCCGACCCGGCAGGTTTTGCCGCGATTCGAGGGATCGGCGCGAAAGCGCGCGAGCTGACAGTCAGCCAGGCTCTCGCCAGTCACTGCCAGTAACCAGATAAGTGCGGACGACACCACCAAGCCATCAAGCCGATTGTCATGACGGCTGGCCGCCGCCAGGAACGGTGCCGAAAATAGTGTGACCACCACCGCCTGCATCTGGAAAAACACGAAGAATTTCCAGGCACTGCTGCCCCAGGTCGCGCGCAGCGATTGGTAACGCCCGTCTTCAGTTTCGTGCAGGACGCGCACCAGCAAGTGCAGGCACAGGCGCGTGCCCCAGACACTGCCCATCAACGCAACCAGAGTCCTCGGCAGTTCCGAGCCGCTGCCGAATGCACCGGCCAACAGGGCGGCCACCGCCATCAGCCCGGCCCAGGCGACATCGACATAACCGATGTTGTTGACGCGCATCGACACCGCCCAGACGATCGCCATTCCGATCGCCGATACCAACCAGATCATGCCGAGCAATTCGAACGCGGTGAAGGTCATGCCACCACTCCTGCAGCTGTAGGCGAGTTGATTTTTTTATCCAGGCAAAACAGCAACGGCACCAAGATGGCCCAGCCGATGGCAAGCACGAGCAACGCTGGCAGTCGTGGCGTCATGATGACCACGGCATGGAAGCCGCGTTCTGCGGAAAAATACGCGAGCGGGCCGCCGATCAGCCCCAGTGCGGCGGACAACATTGGTTTCTGTCGCAGGAAGGCCAGGGAATGATTCAAGGTCAATGCGAAGCCCAGCCACAACGCTCCGATCCAGGCCGGAGCCAACACGGTCGAAGGCCACGCCTCGGCGTAGTGCAGGCAACCGGAAGCCGCGAGCACGCTGTCGAAGGCGAAACCGAGCGGTACGGCCACTGTCATCATGCGCAAGTCGCTACGTGCCTTGCCACCGTAAGCGATCATCAGCACCGCAAACAGCGTGGCCGCCAAGGGCCCGAGCCAGGCATGCGCCGACCCGGCGCCGGCCACGCAGCAGAACCACACGCATTGGTAACCAACCGCATTGGCGAGTTTGGACCACATCGGCTTAGGCCACCCTGGCGGGAAGATACTGGCCTCTGCGATTGCCGGAGCGGCCGAATAACAGGTGCACATCGCTGATCGAACGCTCGATGAAGCCGCCTTCGCAATAGCACAGATAGAACTCCCACATCCGCACGAAGCGTTCGTCGTAGCCGAGTGCCCGCACCTGCTCGATGTTTGCGAAGAAGCGCTGCCGCCAGTGATTCAAGGTGAGTGCGTAACTGGGGCCGATATCTTCCAGGTTGAGCAGTCGCAACTTTCCGGCCCGCGCGGCCGATTCCGTCATCGCGGTGACGCAGGGAATGAAGCTGCCGGGGAAAATATGCCGCTGGATGAAATCCACAGAAGCCAGCGCCTGTTGGTAGCGGTGGTCTTCGATGGTGATCGCCTGGATCAATGCCAGGCCATCGGGCTTGAGCAGGGTGGCGCACTGCACGAAATAGGTGTCGAGGTATTGGTGGCCGATAGCCTCGATCATCTCGATCGAAACCAGCTTGTCGTACTGGCCGGCGAGGTCACGATAATCCTGCAACAAAACGGTGACGCGATCGCCGAGGCCGACGGCAGCGATCCGTTCGCTGGCCAGCGCGTGTTGCTCTTTCGAAATGGTGGTCGTAGTGACGCGACAGCCGTAGTTGCGCGCCGCGTGCAGGGCCATGCCGCCCCAGCCGGTACCGATCTCGACCAGATGGTCGGACGCCTTCAGTTCGAGTTTCTGGCAAATGCGGTCGAGTTTGCGCAGCGATGCGGATTCCAGGGTGTCGCTGGCATTGGCGAAGATCGCCGACGAATACATCAGGTTTTCATCGAGGAAAAGCCGGAACAAATCGTTGCCGAGGTCATAATGCGCGGCGATGTTTTCGCGGCTGCCGAGCCGGGTGTTCCGGCGCAGCGAATGCCATGCCTTCAGCGCGATGCCGCCGAATTTCGCCAGCCCGCCCTCCACGCCATCAAGCAGGTCGCGATTGCGAACCAGCAAGCGCACCAGGCCGACCAGATCATCGCAATCCCATTCGCCGGCCATGTACGATTCACCCGCGCCGACCGAGCCATGGCTCGCCGCCGCGCGATAGAAGCCAGGTGAGTGCACGCGCAAGTTGATCTGCAGGGGATCGGCCCCGGAACTTTCCCCGAGGCGATGGCTGCCATGGGCATCAAGCACCGTCAGTGTGCCGCCGCTCAATTGTCCGAGACGCTCCAGCAAGCGCGTGCGCAGGAAGCGGTCGAACGCACCGTATCCGGCCGACTCGAAGCGGCTGGTGTTCAGTGACTGTGCTGGGCTGCTCATGGGTCACTCCGGATGGAAGGTGGCGGCTGGGTGTTCGGATGCGCTTGGAACGGGACGCGTTTGAGCCACAGTCGCGCGGCCTGCCAATAGATGGCGAGCGCAATCTTGGCGGTGAGCCAGGGATAGCGCGTGAGGCAAGAGGCCAGCGTGCCCGGTGTCCAGGGTCTGCGCTCGAGCGTGAGGGTGGCGTCGAACTCGCGATCTTCGCTCTTCAGAACGTCCATCTGCACGTGCAAGTCTGCCCCGGGCGGTGTGAAGGCCCAGCGATAACGGCGAGCCATTGCGATGAACGGCGAAACGTGAAAGTGCTTGTCGAAACGCCAATGCAGCGCGCGCCCATGTTGCTCGGCCTCGGCGGCCGTCATCAGGTAGGCGTGGCGTTCGCCCCAGGGCGTGTTGGTGATCTCGGCGAGGACCCAATCCAGGGTTTCGCCGTCTTCGGCGAAGCCGTAATAGAAACTCACCGGGTTCATGGTTACGCCGAAATAGCGGCCATGGCTAAGCAAGCGGATCGGCCCGGATGGACGCCGCCCGAGTTCTGCTTCGATGTGATCGCGCAGGGCTTGTTCAAGCGGAACCGCCGGATCGCCGAAGTAATCGCGGCGGCGGAATTGCGCGAGGTTGCTGCGGTTCAACGACCAGAACCAGCGGCCGCGGAATAGTTGGTCGAGTTCGGCGAGATCAACATAGAGCTGGAACACGCGATAGCGGAAGTCGTGCGGCTTGGGCGAGAACCGGCGATGCCGCACCCAGCCTTCGTATATCGCGCTCTTGAAGGCCGGCGTACTCACCACTGAACGCCCAGTGCTTGCGCCACTTCAACGCCGCTGCGCAGGCCATCTTCATGGAAACCGAAGCCCCAATAGGCGCCGGCATACCAGGTACGGTTCACGCCGTTGATCTCGCTGCGGCGGGCTTGTGCGGCAACGCTGGCATGGCTGTAGACCGGGTGTTGGTAATGCATGCTCGCAATAATTTTGTCGGCGGCGATGTCATGACTGCGATTGAGCGTGACCACGAACGGCTCGGGCGATTCGATGGATTGCAGCAGGTTCATGCAATAGCTGACCGTGCAGGCGTCTTCCGGCGCCGCCGGCACATAGGCATTCCAGGCTGCCCAGGCCTGGCGTCGTTTCGGCAGCAATCGCGCATCGGTATGCAGCACCGTCTCGTTGTCCTGATAACGGATCGCGTCGAGGATCTCGCGCTCCGGCGAACTGGCATCGGCCAGCAGTGCCAGCGCCTGATCGCTATGGCAGGCCAGCACGACCTGATCAAAACGATCCTCGCCTGCGTGCGTTTGCACGAGCACACTATCAGCCTCGCGGCGAACATTGCGCACACCCGAAGACAATCGCGCCTCGACGTTCCAGTGCGTTTGCATCGCCGCGATGTAGCTCGATGAACCGCCCTGCACGACACACCACTGCGGACGCTGGTTCACGCTCAGCATGTGGTGGTTGTCCATGAAGCGCACCAGATATTTCGCCGGGAATTCCAGGATGCTCGCCGAGGGCGACGACCACAGCGCCGACGCCATCGGAATCAAATGGTCCTCGATGAATAGTGTCGAATAATCGTGATCGCGCAGATAGACGCCAAGTGTCTGGCCATCGCCAGCTTCGCTAAGTAGCACGCCGCACTCGCGATAGAAGCGCAGGATTTCGCCCACCATGCGCAAGAAGCGTGGCGATAGCAGGTTGCGGCGCTGGCAGAACAGCGCATTGAGGTTGGTGGCGTTGTATTCGAGCCCGTTGCGCGCATCCTGCACCGAGAAACCCATGGTTGTGGGCTGCGAGGCAACGCCGAGTTCGGCCAGCATTCGGGTCAGTAGCGGATAGTTCCCGGGGTTGTGCACAATGAAGCCGCTGTCGATTGCGTAGTCGCGTGCGCCCTGTCGCACCTGATGCGTGTGCGTGTGGCCACCGAGCCGATCTTCTTTTTCGTAGATCACGACTTCGTGGTCGCGACCCAACAACCAGGCGGCGCCGAGCCCGGCGATGCCGCTGCCGACGACTGCGATTTTCATGGCAGACGCCGCAGCATTATCGGCACCGTTTTGAGATCCCAGACCAGGCCGAACACGGACAATGTGCGCAAGGCGTAATAGGTAAAATCGATTTCCCACCAGACGAAACCCTGGCGTGCCGAACCCGGGAAGTGGTGGTGGTTGTTGTGCCAGCCCTCGCCGAAAGTCAGTAACGCGAGCAGCCAGTTGTTGCGGCTGTCGTCGCGGGTGGCGAAGCGTCGGTTGCCCCAGCGATGCGCCAGCGAGTTGATCGTCACCGTGACGTGGAACAGCACGACGGTCGAGATGAAGAATCCCCAGACAAGCAGTTGTGGCCCATTGGTGCCAAGGCCCGGCGCATGCCGCTGAAGCCAGCCGCCACCCAGGAACAGCAGGACCGCCAGCAGGATGGGCACCAGGATGTCGAAGCGATCGAGCAGGCGCAGCTCCGGGTAGCGAACCAAGTCCTTGATCGCCTCGCGGTTGGTGGCGAAACTGCGTGGCGTCAGGAACCAGCCCATATGGCTGCGCCAGAACCCGTGCCGGGGCGAATGGATGTCGTGCTCGGTGTCGGCATGACGATGATGATGGCGGTGGTGCGCGGCCCACCACAAGGGACCGCGCTGCACGCTGGCGGCGCCGACGAGCGCGAACACGAATTGCAATAGCCGCGTGGTCTTGAACGCCTTGTGGGAAAAATAGCGATGGTAGAAACCGGTGATCGCAAACATCCGCAGGGCATAGAGGAGCAGCGCAACTGCCAAAGCAAACCATGAGAAGCCAACGGCAAATACCGCCAGGCAGGCCAGGTGCAGGCCGATGAAGGGCAGCACGCGGAGCCAGTCGATGCGATCAAGACGCGCCGGATCGATGGCCGCGCCTTGGCTGGTGTCGAACCAGCGGAAGACAGACGAGAGGGCACTTCGTTGAAAGGGAGTCTCGGATGCGTTGCTTGTCTCGGTCATGGCGGTCATGGTCTTGTCGCAGCAGTGATGGCAAGGTGAACCGGGCGCTGGCATCGTTCGATGCTGGCGATAAACACTACGCTGCGAGATCCTAACCGGATGCACTCCCGGGACAAACCGAAAGCTTCACTACCACCACGTCACGGCGTGGCCCGCGTGCTTTCAAAGCTCGGCCTGGCCTCGCGCACACAGGCCGCGAATTGGGTGCGTGAAGGGCGCGTTACGGTGAATGGGAAAGTCGTGCTCGACCCCGAGTTTCCCGTACGCATGGGTTTGGACAAAGTCGAGGTGATCGGGCAGGGCATTGCGGCGGAGGCAATCGTTTCCGTGCCCTCGTTCCGTTGCTTGATGCTCAACAAGCCGCGCGCTCTGGTTACCAGTACGCACGACGAGCAAGGCCGGGACACGGTCTATCGTTGTTTCGATGGCGCCGGCCTGCCCTGGCTGGCGCCGGTAGGGCGCTTGGACAAAGCCAGCGAAGGCCTGCTGCTGTTCTGCAACGACCCGGCCTGGGCCGCAGGCATTACCGATCCGGCGACCGGGCCGAGCAAGACTTACCACGTGCAGATCGACCGGATTCCCGACGACGCGTTGTTGGAATCTTTGCGGAGGGGCGTTCTGCAAGAGGACGAAACGCTGATGGCGAAGTCTCTGCGCGTCATCCGGGCTGGAGAAAAACACTCATGGCTGGAAATCGTGCTCGACGAAGGCCGCAATCGGCAGATCCGGCGATTGCTCGCAGCCTTCGACATCTCGGTGTTGCGTCTGATCCGGGTGGCAATCGGGCCGGTGCATTTAGGCAAGTTGGCCAAGGGGGAATGGCGGGATTTGAACGACGAGGAAATTGCTTCACTGTCGGTTTTGTAGCCCCACCCACAGAACCACGCTCACGAAATCACACCCAGCCGCTTGCCGACCTTGGTGAATGCAGCGACGGCGCGATCAAGGTGTTCGCGCGTGTGCGCGGCGCTCATCTGGGTGCGGATGCGCGCCTGGCCTTTGGCCACTACTGGAAAGAAGAATCCGATCGCATAGATGCCTTCGTCCAGCAAGCCGGCGGCGAATTGCTGCGCAAGCACCGCGTCGTACAGCATCACCGGGCAGATCGGATGTGCGCCGGGTTTTAGGTCGAAGCCGGCGGCGGTCATCTGCTCGCGGAAATAACGGGTGTTCTCTTGCAGTCGTTCGCGCAGCTCGTCGGCGCCGGCGAGCATGTCGAATACCTTGATGCCGGCCGCGACCACATGTGGCGGCAGCGAATTGGAAAACAGATACGGACGCGAGCGCTGGCGCAGCAGTTCGATTACTTCGCGTTTGCCGGTAGTGAAACCGCCGAGCGCGCCACCGAGCGCCTTGCCCAACGTTCCGGTGAAGATGTCGATCTTGTCCAGCACGCCCTTGATCTCGGCACTGCCACGGCCGGTGGCACCGAGGAAGCCGGTGGCATGGCATTCGTCGATATGTACGAGCGCGCCGTATTTCGCCGCCAGCGCGGTGATCTTGTCGAGCGGGGCAATGGAACCATCCATCGAGAACACGCCGTCGCTGCTGATCAGAATGTCGCGAACGCCGGCGCTGCGTGCTTCCTTGAGCTGCACTTCCAGATCGGCCATGTCGCCATTGCCGTAGCGGTAACGCTTGGCCTTGCACAGGCGCACGCCGTCGATGATCGACGCGTGGTTCAGGGCATCGGAAACGACCGCGTCCTCCTCGCCCAGCAGCGGTTCGAACAAGCCACCGTTGGCGTCGAAGCAGGCCGCGTACAGGATGCTGTCCTCGGTGCCGAAGAATTCCGCGATCCGGGCTTCCAGCCGCTTGTGCAGGTCCTGGGTGCCGCAAATGAAGCGAACCGAGGCCATGCCGAAGCCATGGCTGTCGAGTGCGTCCTTGGCGGCCCGGATAACATCGGGATGGTCGGCCAGGCCCAGGTAGTTGTTGGCACAGAAGTTCAGCACGCGACGACCATCTGCCAAGACAATCTCCGCCGATTGCGGTGAAATCATGACCCGTTCGGCCTTGAACAAGCTCTGTTCGTGCAATTTTTCGAGTTCGGTCTGGAAGCGCTTGTAGGTGGGCTGGGACATGGTTTCGACTCAGTCGTGCGGATGCTTGCATTATCCATCAGTGCGAGCCCGTGAGGCTTCAACAGGCGATCCATACCTATGAGTATCTTAATTTGTGACGAAACCCGTCAAAAATTAGACACAGAAGGCGAAAGATATGTTAAAAATTCGCTCGAGCCACGGCCTGCTGGGTAACAGCATGGCGGCGAGAACGGCTTCTGGGCCGACATTTCACTAAAGTTGTTTTGCTTTGAATGACCATACACGGAGACTTTCCATGCGATTGAACAAACTTGCGCTCGCCCTATGCCTGGCTGCCTTAGCGCTGCCGATGTCGGCGATGGCTCAGGATGCTGCGGCTACTCCGGAAGCGCCCGCTTCCAACCTGTCCTGGAATGTGGAACTGAATTCGGACTACGTTTTCCGTGGTATCACCCAGACTGATTTCGATCCGGCCCTGCAAGGTGGCCTGGATTACGCGTTTGGAGACAGTGGCTGGTTTGTTGGCACCTGGCTGTCGAACGTCAAGTTCGGCACTGATACCGCACTTGAGTACGACACCTATGTCGGCTGGGCGGGAGATCTCAATGATTCCGTCAACCTCAGCGTCATGCTCGATCGTTACAATTATTCGGGCGAAGACGTTGGCCAGTGGGATTTCAACGAGTTGATCGGCAAGCTCACGATCAAGTCGAACTACGCCTTGACCGTTGCCTATAGCAACGACTGGGCCAATTCCGGCACCAGCAGTCTCTACACCCAGCTCACCGGTACCTGGGCACTGCCCAACGACTTCAGCCTGAACGCCGGCGTCGGCCATACCAATCTTGATTCGATCTTCGGCGCTGATTATTCCGATTACAACATCGGCATCAGCCGGCAGTTCGGCCCCGTCAATGCCGCGCTCAACTTCTACGACACGAGCTACAACGTGCGTGCATCGGACCGCGTCGTGCTGACCTTCAAGTTCGGCGGCTGAACCCACTCCTCGTGAAAAGAAGCGGGGCGCCTTGGCGCCCCGTTTTTTTTGCAGCGACGGAAAACCGGCTCAGCCCCAGCTGCAGACGACCTTGCCGCAATTGCCCGATTCCATCAGGTCGAAGCCTTTCTGGAAATCGTCGAT
Organism: Gammaproteobacteria bacterium; assembly: GCA_025356635.1. Classification (GTDB taxonomy): domain Bacteria; phylum Pseudomonadota; class Gammaproteobacteria; order Xanthomonadales; family Xanthomonadaceae; genus Arenimonas. Next base: position 23,152 of record JANXRY010000001.1, on the reverse strand, counting down.
ATGGACCTGGTGGGTGAGAACCTTCTGCAGCGGGAAACCCGAAAGCACCATCTGGGTCATCTTGTACCAAGTCTCGTACATGCGGCGGCCGTAGATGCCATGCAGGGTCAGGCCCTTGAAGATCACCTTATCCCAGTTGATGCCGGCGCCGTTGGGCAGGATGCCGAGCAGGGCGACCTTGCCGCCGTGGTACATGCAGTCGAGCATGTCGTTGAACGCGGCCGGGTTGCCGGACATCTCCAGCGCCACGTCGAAGCCTTCCATGTGCAGGTCTTTCACGACTTCCTTCAGTGATTGCTTGGAGACGTTGACCACGCGGGTGGCGCCCATGTCGGCGGCGAGCTTGAGCCGATAATCATTCACGTCGGTGACCACCACGTTGCGCGCGCCGACGTGCTTGCAGATACCGGCGGCGATGATGCCGATCGGGCCGGCGCCGGTGATCAGCACGTCCTCGCCGATCACGTCGAATTCCAGCGCGCAGTGCGCGGCATTGCCGTAGGGGTCGAAGAAGGCCGCCAGTTCGCTCGGAATCTGGTCCGGGATCGGCCACAGGTTCGAGGACGGCATCACGAGGTACTCGGCAAAAGCGCCATGGCGGTTGACGCCGATGCCAACCGTATTCGGGCACAAATGCTGGCGGCCGGCGCGGCAATTGCGGCAATGGCCGCAAACGATGTGGCCTTCGGCGGATACGCGGTCGCCGACCTGGTAGCCGGTGACGCCCGCACCCATCTCGACGATGCGACCGACGAATTCATGGCCGATCACCAGGCCGGGCTTGATCGTCCGTTGCGACCATTCGTCCCATTTATAGATATGCAGGTCGGTACCGCAGATCGCGGTCTTTTCCAGCTTGATCAACACTTCGTTCGAGCCCGGCGCTGGCACCGGCACTTGTTCCATCCAGATGCCCTTCTCGGGGCGGCGCTTGACCAGCGCCTTCATCATCGCGGCCATCGGTAATCCTGGCGTGGGTCGAGGCCTAGGATTATACGCGCGTCCCCCGAAGGCTAGAGTTCCATGCGCCAACCGATTGCCAGTACTCGTTCCTGAAGAAACGCATGGGCGAAACGCTGGCGATATTCAAAGAACGCAGAATGGCCATGGCTGAAAGTGAAGACCGAGCCGAACGCCAGTTCCCCCCAATTGCGATCGGGGTCTTCGGTATCGAAGGTGACGGAGTTCGCGAGGGAATCCTCTGCCAAATGCACAGTGACGCGTCGGCGTTCATTGCCGAACTCCTGACGCCAGCCGATTCGGAGCGAGGGTTGCCAGACGCCCCAGCGCGTCGACCGGGTTCGATCGAACCGGGCATCAATACGGCCCCGGCGGGTCTCCACGACGCGATTGGGCACGACCAGCGCCAGGCCGCCGCCACCGGATTCCGTGTAGCCGTCGATTTCAGTGCGTGATTCATCCATTCCCATGGCCAATTCACTCTGCCAACCAGCGTGCGAGCCATTCCAGGTCAGAGAAATGCCCCGCAGGCTACGCCGGGTGTCCGGTGCCGCCGAGGCCAATGCGTCCACCTCATAGAAGCCGCCGCCAATTTTCGGCAACACGTAGTTCACCGAACGAAGCAGGCTGTAGCCCCCGTGCGTGGAACCGGTATAGGCATCGAGAGCCCAGTTGCGGCCCAGCGTATAGGCAAAGAAACCAACCAGCCCGGTGAAGTGGGCATCGGCCGTACTGATCGTGCCGGAATAATCGAGCGCTTCATGGTCATGGGCTAGAACAGCCCCGGCCAGCAGGCGCGCACCCAGCTGCCGATTCACGCCGAAGCTGGCATGGAGGGTATCGGCGTTGAAGGCGGCTTCGTTGGGGCCGCGTCGGCGCTCAACCCGGCCGGCTTCTAGGCTGGCGAACAATGACCAGTCCGGCGCCAGCCCGGCGCTGGCCGCGACATTCAGGAGGGTGGCAGGCGCGCCTCCCGGCAGCAGGCCGAAGCGCTCGTTGACCACCGTCTTGAAGGTGTCGGAGGAAGTATTGCCGTCGCGCGTGGCGATCCGGGCATGGCCTGGTATTTCTTCCAGATGCTGGCCGACTGCGGCGGTGCCATTGGCGTTGGGGTCCGACGAAGTCGCGGTTTCATCGCAGCGCACCAGCAAAGTGGTACCGCTTTGGGCCGTTGCGCAGATCGTGTCCCATTTCTGGGCGAGCGCCTGCGAAGGCGTCTGTGCCAAAGCCGGCAAACTGGCCAGGGCCAACAGGACAAATGGGTAGCGCATGCGACTCTCCCTTCCCCGGGACAGCACCAGTGTAGCCACTATGGATTAAAGTCTGGCAATACCCAGTCAAGGTTACCGACATGAAAGTTCGATTCCATGGCGCTGCTGGCGAAGTCACCGGCTCCTGCCACGAGGTCGAGGCAGCAGGACACCGGCTCCTGCTCGACTGCGGGATGATCCAGGGCAGTGAGGCCGACGAGGCCAGGAACTTGCAGCCGTTCGGCTTTGATCTCGCGCGTATCGATGCAGTCGTGCTCAGCCATGCCCATATCGACCACTGCGGTCGACTGCCGGTTCTGGTGCAGCAGGGCTACCACGGCTTGATCTACACCCACGCGGCCACGGCCGACTTACTTCCGGTGATGCTAGAGGACGCCGCGTCGCTTGCCGAGATGGACGCCGAGCGCGACAACCGCCACCGTCGTGACGGCCACGGGGACCACAAGCCATTGTTCACCCGCCAGGACGTCTCCCGGGTGTTGCGGCAGGTCCGCCCACTCGATTACGACGCGCCTGCGGAACTCCTGCCGGGCATCACCGTAACCTTGCGCGACGCCGGCCATATCCTCGGTTCGGCCAGCGTTGAGGTACAGGCACTCGAGAACGGCACGACCCACACGCTGGTGTTTTCCGGCGACCTCGGCCCGCGTGGCACACCGATCCTGCGCGACCCGGCCGCCATTCCTCGTGCCGATCTGTTGTTGCTCGAATCCACCTATGGCGGTCGCGCCCATCGTGAGCGTGCCGCCACGGTCGCGGAGTTGGGCGAAATATTTTCTCGCGCCCGCGCCGAAGGCGGGAACGTGCTGATTCCAGCCTTCGCGGTGGGTCGCAGCCAGGAGCTTCTCTACCAGTTCGCGCAACACTGGGACGACTGGCAGTTGTCGAAATGGCGGATTTTCCTTGACAGCCCGATGGCTTCGAAAGTCTCTGCCGTTTACGACCGGCACCACGAATTGTTCGACGAAGAAGCGCAGCAGGTCTGGCGGAAGAAACCCAATCCATTCCAACTGCCAAACCTTCATTACACCATCGAGGTCGCGCAATCGCAGGCAATCAACGAGATACGCAGTGGCGCGATCATCATCGCCGGATCGGGCATGTGCAACGGCGGCCGCATCCGTCACCACCTGCTGCGTAATCTCGGCAATCCGCACAATCACGTGATTTTCGTCGGCTACCAAGCCAATGGCACGCTCGGTCGGCGCCTGGTGGATGGTGCCGCACATGTGAAGATCTTCGGCGAGGACATCGTCGTCAAGGCGCAACGACATACCGTTGGTGGCCTGTCCGCGCATGCCGACCAACCCGGGCTGCTCGACTGGTACGGCCGGATCGGCAATCGCCCGCCGGTGATTCTGGTGCACGGCGAAGACGATGCCCGCGATCCGCTCGCGGTTGCCTTGCGCAAGCGCTATGGAACCGACGTGAGCCTGGCCCGGCCCGGCGCGGAACGCGAAGTTTGAGGCGACGCCCAAAGACAAACGGGCCGTTCCCGGCCCGTTGTCGTGTTGCAATTGCGGGCGCCGATCAGCCCTTCTTCGATGCGATCCAGCGATCGATCTTGGCCTCAAGCACGCTCATCGGCAGCGAGCCGTCCTTGAGCACCTGGTCGTGGAATTCGCGGATGTCGAACTTCGCGCCGAGTTCCTTTTCGGCTTGGGCGCGCAGGCGCGAAATGGTCATCTGCCCGACCTTGTACGCCAGCGCCTGGCCCGGGATGGCCATGTAGCGCTCGGCTTCGGCGACGGCATCCGTCTCGGAGACGGCCGAGTTGTCGCGCATGTACTTGATCACTTGCTCGCGGGTCCAGCCCTTGCTGTGCAGGCCGGTATCGACGACCAAGCGGATGGCGCGCCACAGCTCGCCCTGCAGGCGACCGAAGTACATGTACGGGTCGGTGTAGACGCCCAGCTCCTTGCCCAGCGATTCGGTATACAGCGCCCAGCCTTCGACGTAGGCGGTGTCGCCGCCGAAGCGGCGGAACGCCGGCACGCCGGTCAGTTCCTGCTGGATCGAGATCTGGAAGTGGTGGCCCGGAATCGCTTCGTGCAGGAACAGGTCCTCCATGTCCCAGGTCTTGCGCGTCGGCAAGTCGTAGGTGTTGACGTAGAAGATGCCGGGGCGGCTGCCGTCCTCGCTCGGGCCCGGGTATTCGCCGCCGGCGGCCGACTTGGCGCGAAAGGCTTCGACCGGGCGGATTTCGAACTTGGCCTTCGGTGTGGTCGCGAACAGCTTCGGCACGCCGGCATTCACCTTCTCGAGCAAGGCGTTATAACGATCGAGCAGGTCCTTCTCACTCTTGAACTGGAACTGCTTGCTGGTGTCCATGAACTTGAAGAAGTCCTGCAGGCTGCCCTTGAAGCCGACCTGCGCCATCACCTTTTCCATCTCGCCGTGAATGCGCGCGACCTCGTCCAGGCCGATCTGGTGGATCTGCGCCGGGGTCATGTCGGTGGTGGTCGAGACTTTGGCATCGTAGGCATACAGCGCGGCGCCGTTCGGCAGGGCATCCAGGCCGACCGTATCGCGGCACGCCGGCAGGTATTCGTCGTTGACGTAGCGGCGCAGTTCCTTGTACGCCGGCATCAATTGCTCGGCGATCAGCTTGCGATAGGCTTCAGCCAGGTGGGCCTTGTCGGCATCGGAGAAATCCTTGGGCAGGTTGGCGATCGGTTGCCAGAACAGGGTGGCCTCGGGCTTGGCGGCGATCAGCGCATCGAGCTGCGGCACGACCTTCGCCATCAGGATCTTCGGCTGCACCATGCCGGTCTTGACGCCCTCGCGCATGTTGGCCTGCATCTGCGTGAACAACGCCGACGCCTGGCCGGCGCGCTTGAGCCAGTTGTCGTAGTCGGCGACGGTCTTGAACGGCTGCGCGCCGGTGCCCGATCCGAGTTGCACGAACAGGCCGGCGATGTTGTTGAACTGGTTGAGCGGCATCAGGTCGGTGCGGAATTGGTAACTCTCGAGATCAAGCGACAGGTTGCGCATCATGATGTCGTAGGACAGCCGCGCCTGGCCGTCGAGATTGCCCGGGTCGATCGCCTTGAAGGCGGCGATCCATTTGTTGTCGAAAGCGATCGATTCGACGCGGTATTGCGGCGAAAGGAAATTCGGCAGTTGGTCGTTGAAGCGGTTGTCACCGACGAAGGTGGCCTGGACCGGATTGCGCTTCAGGGTTTCTTCCCAGAATTCGCCATACATCTTGTCCAGTTGCTGCGCCTTGGCTTCGGCCGTCTGCGTTGGGGCCGCCGCGACCATCGGGGCCGCCGGCGGTTCGGCGGTACAGGCGGTCAGGGCGATCGGCAAGGCGATCAGGATGGCGAGGGCAAGCGGACGAAGTTTCATGGCGAGATCCGGTGGGAAAGACCGCCAGCATGCGCCGAGCGTCCGTGCCCGGCACGGGCTGGAAGTCACGGTTCCGGGGCAGCGCTCAGATTTTCGCGGCAAGCTCGCTCAGGTGGTGCGCCTGTTCCTTGCCCAGGTAGGAATGGATGGCGACGCGGGCCAGGTACAACAGCGGGATGAGTGCGACGGCTGCAAGCATCTTGTAGCAGTAGTTCAGCGTGCCGACCGCCAGGAACAGGCCCATCGACCAGTGTTGTGGCCCGATAACGAAGGCGATGTAGAGCACCACGAAACTGTCGACCAGTTGCGAGATTGCGGTCGAGCCGGTGGCGCGCAACCAGACTTGCTTCTCGCCGGTGCGGCGGCGGATGCGGTGGAACACGCTGACGTCGATCAACTGGCCGATCAGGAAGGCGATCACCGAGCCCCAGATCGTCCACAGGCCCTGGCCGAACACCGCCGCGAACGCGGCCTGGTAATCGGGCACGCCCTGGCTTTGCGCCACGTTGACCCACCACGCGGCCGGCGCCAGGTGAATGGCGATGAAAGCAAAGGCGAAGCCGTACAGGATCAGTCCGACCGCCAGCCAGCTGATGAAGCGCACGCCGCGCTGGCCGTAATACTCGTTGATCGTGTCGGTCATGATGAACACGATCGGCCACAACAGCGTGCCGGCGGTGAAGTTGAGCGAGCCACTCTGCCCAAACAGATTCCATTCCCACGGCCGCAAACCAAGCGTGTCTTCCAGAGCAAATATCTTGACACCGATGAATTCGGCCAGCACCGCATTCACGCAGAAGAATGCGGCCATGACGATGAACAATTTCTGCGAGCGGGTATCGCCGATCATGGCGTGTCCTGGCGCTGGAAAGGAATGCGATCGTTCGGACTGACCGCGCCGCCGGAGAGGATGAACGTCATCGCCTGGTCGACGCTCCAGTCGGTCGGCGTGAGAAGCTCGACCGGCACCAACTCGAGGTAGCCGCCTGTGGGATTGGGCGTGGTCGGCACGTAGACAGCGGCCAGTTCGCGGCCCGTGGCTTCGTCATGGAAGGAGCGCGTCACGAAACCGACGGCCTTGATCCCGGGGTGCGGGAAATCCAGCAGGACCACGCGCTGCGAGCTGCCCGGCTTGGTTTGCATCATGTCGAGCAGTTGCCGTGCGCTGCTGTACACCGATTTGGCCAGCGGAATGCGCGCGATCAATGCCTCGAAGCCGTTCAACAGGCGTTGCCCGACCACGCGCGGGCCGAGCGCGCCGACGATCAGGATCAACAGGATGGTGGCGACGAGGCCGATCGCAGTCTGCACCCAGGGCGCGGCCAACCAGCCCAGGACGGCCGGATCACTGGCAGCCAGGCGCGAGGTCAGCGGCTCGATCGCCGGTCGGCTGACATCGGACAACATGCCGAACACGAACTTGAACACGATCCAGACCAGCCAGATCGGCAGCAGGGTCAGCAGGCCGGAGAGAAAATACTTCTGTAGTTTGCGCATGCCGTCATTCTAGCTGGACTGGCTCCAGCGCCGAAGGCTGATGGTGTCGGAGAACGTCAGGGTTTGCCGCCGTCCACGCGAACCAGGCGGAAGCCGACATCGTCAAAGCCGACATGGGCATCGAATGGGCTACTGCGACTAACCTCGCTGCGTGCGGCAGTATCCCGCCATCCCAACCCTGCCACGAGTCGACGGTTGCATCCAGCCGCGCAGTCGTCCAGCCACTCACGAGCATTGCCGTGCGCACCGTTCAATCCGAGTGGGCTGGCGGGGCCCTGGCTGGCCGGCACAGTACCGGATTGGCCACAGTCGATCCGACCGTCCAGGCAGGGGTCGGCATTGCCACGGTAGCCAGCGATCAATTGCCATTCCGCCTGACTGGGCAGTCGATAGGTCGCACCAGTCTTCTGGCTCAGCCACTGGGCGTAGGCAATGGCATCGTCACTGCTGACACACACCACCGGATGGCTGTCAGTTTGCGGGTAGCCCGGATCGGTCCAAATGCGCTTCTTGAAATTGATCGCCGCGAGCCGGTTCCGGCAGCGCGTCACCGGTCGCTGCGTGCTGTTGGCGAATTGGGCGTATTCGGCGCGGGTGACTTTGTTGCGCATTACCGTGACGCCTGGCTGTAGCGCGACCATGGCGGGACCGACGTTGCGCACGACTGCGACGGGCTTGGCCTGCAAGACAGCATTCGACCAGACCGGCTCCAGAAGCGTAGAAGCAACTTCCAGCGACTGCGCCAGGGCCTTGGTCTTGTCGATGCCAGGGACGTCCTGATGCTGGGTTGAGGCTTCCAGCCGCGCGACCAATGGGGCGATCAGGCCGGCGCGGAGCGCCTTCCAGGCAATTGCGCCGGGCTGGCCGCTGTCTTGGGCGAACTGTTGCGTGCGCAGGTACGTGGCGCGGGCGACATCATCGTGGCCGGCCTTGATGGCATCGTTCAAATTCTTGCCGAGCACTGCCATTGCCTCGCGATCGAGCTTAGTCAGGGCAAGCGGATCAGCCGCCAGGCGTTTCGCGGCCATCAGCGAATCGACGACGTTGTCGCCCGGCGGCGCAGTCAACCGTTTCTGGTCGAGTTGACGACGTGCGGCGGTCAATTGCCGTGCGCCCGGTACGGTCGGATCGTAGTCGAGTCGGGCAACGCTGATATTGGCGGCGACATTCGCCCAGGGCAGGTCCTGGCCTGTCGCCGGCGCTGTCGTCGCTGCTGTTGGTATGGGCGGCGCGGGTGGTGCTTGGGACGGCGTTGGCAGCAAAGCTGGCGTTGGCGATTCCCCGGAATCCATTGGCGTTGCATTGGCGGTAGTGGCCGGCACCGGTTCCGCTGGGGCAGGTGCGACGGGGGCGGGCGCCTGCGCGACTTCCCGGGGAGTGTAGAAATCCTGTTTATCCGGAGCTGTCCTGGCGCCGGGCCGGAGCCACATCACGGCCAGCGCGGCAAGCAATACGGCGGAGGAAAGAATTATTGTCAGCACTTGTGGCGTGACCTTGCGCGCCGGCGTCGGCGCTGCCTTTGCCGGCGTCGCCGCCTGGCGAGCACTGGACGGCACCGAGGGCATGAGCGGCACGGTCGCCTGGCGACTGTTGGCAATCTGGTTGAGCGCGACCGACATCTGCTGGGCGTTGCGGAACCGGTTTTCCGGCGATTTGGTCATGGACCGGTCAATGAACGGCTGCCAATGCGCGAGCGTTGCCGGCAGGCGCGGGATCGGGTCCTGGGCATGCATCAGGGCCAGCCCGAGAGGATCCGAAGATTGGAAGGGAAGCTGGCCAGTGATCAGTTCGTAACTGAGCACGCCGACGCTGTAGAGATCGGCCCGGCCATCAACCGGTTCGCCGCGCGCTTGCTCCGGTGCCATGTAACCGCCGCTGCCAACGGCAAGCCCGGCAGTGGTGATGCGGGTGGTGTCACCGCGCTTGGACAGGGCGATGCCGAAATCAGTCAGCAACGGACGGTCGGCGTTGTCGAACAGGACGTTCTCGGCCTTCACGTCGCGATGCACGATGCCGCGGGTATGGGCGTACTCAAGCGCAGAAAGCAGTGCGCGCAAGACGTCGATGGTGCGCGATTCCTCGTGGGTGAAATCGCGTTGCCCGAGATGGCCCTTCGCCAGATAGGGCATCACGTAGTACATCAATCCCTGCGGTGTGCGCCCGACCTCGTGGATGCCGACGATGCAGGGATGTTCCAGCTTGGCGATGGTGCGCGCTTCCTGTTCGAAGCGCTGTTTGCTCTTCTCGTCAGCCAATGCTGACGGCGACATCACCTTGATCGCCACCTGCCGGTCAAGCGACACCTGCACGCCCAGGTAGACGTAGGACATGCCGCCCTTGCCGATCCGGCGCATGACCCGATAGCCGGCGATCTCGGGCATGTAGCTGCCGAGCAGGGCCGAGAGTTCTTCCGGGGAAAGCTCTTCCTGGGCCATGGGTCACAAGGGGGCGGAACTGGACGGCCAGCATAAGCCAGCCGCGCGATTGCGGGAACAGGGTCGCTCTGCGGCGCCGGCTCAGAACAACAGGGAAGCCATCTTGCGCCGGTATTCGCCGACCAGGTCGGCGTCCTCGATGATCCGGAAGGCCTCGATCAGGGCCTTGCGCGGCAAGCCCGAGTCGAATTGCCGGTCCTGCTTGAGCATGGCCAGGAATTGCTCAAGGCCGTCTCGGGTCTGGTCTTCCAGGATCAGGTGCACGCCCAGCAGATGCCGGGCGCGCAGATCTCCGGGGTTGGTGGCGATCGCGGCCATCAGCGGCTCGCGCGGCGGGGCATCCTTGAGCAAGGCGATGAAACCCAGCCGGGCGCGGGCCCGCACGGCGCGCTCTTCAGTGGCGAGATTGGCCGGCAGGGCATCAAGGAGTTGTTCGGCTTCGGCGCTGGCGCCGGTTGCGAGCAGCGCCAGTGCGAGGTCCAGTTTGAGTTCGTCACGGTCCGGCTCGGTTTGCACGGCATGGCGCAGGCGCACGACTTCCTGGTGCGGATCGGCCGGCGTGGTTACCGCCTCCGCCTCCGGTTCGGGCTCGGCCGGAGATTTGGCTTCGACGCCGTGGTGGCGCAGGAACTCGCGCAACTGCGCTTCCGGCAGGGCACCCGGGAAGCCGTCTACGATCTCGCCGCCCTTGACCAGCATGACCGTCGGTACGGACTTGATCTGGAAATAGCCGGCGAGCTGTTGTTCTTTGTCGACGTCGACCTTGGCCAGCCGGAAGCCGCCATTGAACTCGGCCGCGAGCTTTTCCAGGACCGGTCCCAAGGTCTTGCACGGTCCACACCAGGTGGCCCAGAAGTCGATCAATACCGGCGCCTGCACGGACGCCTTCAAGACGTCCTGCTCGAAACTGGCCAGGCTGGCATCGAACACGTGGGCGGCGTTGGTCATGGCGATGTCTCGTACGGGTTTGGTTCCAGATGGTGCCAGACCCGCAACAATCAAGCCTTGGCTATCGTGCGGCGGTGTTTCTGGGTGGTGCTTCTGAACAGTGCTTCTGGCTGGCTCGCTGCGGTACTCTTGTCGCCAGTATTTTGCCTTCTCATTCCCGCATGCACGCCACTCCAGATCCGGGCGCCTACGACCCGAAAGCGGTTGAATCCGCCGCCCAGCGCCATTGGCAGGCCAGCCGCGCCTTCGAAGTCACCGAAGTCGCCGGCAAGCCAAAATTCTATTGCCTGTCGATGCTGCCGTACCCGTCCGGTGCGCTGCACATGGGCCACGTGCGCAATTACACCATCGGCGACGTGATCAGCCGCTACAAGCGCATGACTGGCTTCAACGTCCTGCAACCGATGGGCTGGGATGCTTTTGGCCTGCCGGCCGAGAACGCCGCGATCAAGAACGCCACCGCACCGGCCAAGTGGACTTACGCCAACATCGAGCACATGCGCCAGCAGTTGCAGGCGCTCGGCTACGCGATCGACTGGACGCGCGAATTCGCCACTTGCCGGCCCGAGTACTACCAGCACGAGCAGCGCATGTTCACGCGCCTGTTCAAGAAAGGCATTGTCTATCGCAAGAATTCGGTGGTGAACTGGGATCCGGTCGACCAGACCGTGCTGGCCAACGAACAGGTCGTCGACGGCCGCGGCTGGCGCAGCGGCGCCGTCGTCGAAAAGCGCGAAATCCCGCAGTGGTTCCTGAAAATCACCGACTACGCGCAGGAATTGCTCGATGGCCTGGACGCGTTGCCGGGCTGGCCGGAAGCAGTCAAGACCATGCAGCGCAACTGGATCGGCCGCAGCGAAGGCCTGGACATCCATTTTGCGGTCGAAGGCGAAACCGAACCGTTGACGGTGTTCACGACGCGCCCGGACACGCTGATGGGCGTCACTTATGTCGCGGTTGCCGCCGAGCATCCGCTGGCGACTAGGGCGGCAAAAAATAACCAAGCGCTGACGGCTTTCATCGTTGAGTGCCGGCATGGTGGCGTTTCTGCCGCCGAGATTGAGACGCAGGAAAAAAAGGGCTGCGCTACCGGCCTGTACGCGATCCATCCCGTCTCTGGCGAGCAAGTGCCGATCTGGGTCGCCAACTTCGTGCTGATGGGTTACGGCACCGGCGCGGTGATGGCGGTGCCCGGGCACGATGAACGCGATTTCGAATTCGCACACAAGTATTCCTTGCCGATCAAGCAGGTGATCGCGGTGCGTTCGCCGCTGCCGCCGCACCTGATGCCAGAGTTCGCCTACGATGCGAGCCAGTGGAAGGAATGGTATGGCGACAAGTCCCGTGGCGACTTGATGTGCGTGAACTCGGGCGAACTCGATGGCCTGGACTACCAGCAGGCGTTCAACCGTCTTGCCGAACACCTAGGTAACCTAGGTAAGGCCAGCCGACGGGTGAATTTCCGCCTGCGCGACTGGGGCGTGAGTCGCCAGCGTTACTGGGGTTGCCCGATCCCGATCGTCTATTGCGCACATTGCGATGCGGTACCGGTGCCGGAAGACCAGCTGCCGGTGCGGCTGCCCGAGGACGTGGTGTTCATGGGCACGGGTTCGCCGATCAAGGCCGATCCCGAGTGGCGAAAAACGACGTGTCCGAATTGCGGCGGCCCAGCCGAGCGCGAAACCGATACCTTCGATACGTTCATGGAATCGAGCTGGTACTACGCGCGCTACACCTCGCCGGGCGCGGATGATCTGGTCGATGCGCGCGCGAATTATTGGCTGCCGGTCGATCAATACATCGGCGGCATTGAACACGCGATCATGCACCTGATGTATTTCCGTTTTTATCACAAGCTCATGCGCGACGCCGGGCTGGTGAACAGCGATGAACCGGCGACCAATCTTCTGTGCCAGGGCATGGTGATCGCCGATACGTTCTATCGCGAAAACGCCGATGGCTCCAAAGACTGGATCAACCCGGCCGATGTCGATGTTCGCCATGATGACAAGGGTCGCGCTCTCGGCGCGACCATGCAGGCCGATGGATTGCCCGTGCTGATCGGCGGTACCGAGAAAATGTCGAAGTCCAAGAACAACGGCATTGATCCGCAGACCATGGTCGATAAATACGGCGCCGACACTGTTCGCCTGTTTTCGATGTTCGCGGCGCCGCCGGAGCAATCGCTGGACTGGAACGAAGCCGGCGTCGAGGGTATGGCACGATTTCTTCGCCGTTTGTGGGCGCAGGCGCACAAGCACACGGCCGAGGGTGCTGCGGCAAAACTCGATGCTGCATCCCTATCGCCAGCAGCGAAGACCTTGCGCCGGCAATTGCACGAGACCATCCAGAAAGTCGGTGATGACTATGGCCGCCGACACACCTTCAATACGGCCATTGCGGCGGTCATGGAGTTGCTGAACGCACTGTCGAAGTTCGACGAGGCCGACGGCAACGCCCGCGCCCTGCGCCAGGAAGCTTTCGCGGCCGTGACCTTGCTGCTCAATCCGATCACCCCACACACCAGCCACGCGTTGTGGCAAGCGCTCGGCCATGCCGAAGCGACGCTTGAGGATCTGGCGTTCCCGCAGGCCGATCCAGATGCGCTGGTTCGCGACTCGGTGACACTGGCAGTTCAAGTGAACGGCAAGCTTCGGGGTACCATTGAGGTGGCGGTAAGCGCGGCCCGGGAAGAAATCGAGAAACTCGCCCTGGCCGAGCCCAATGTCGTGAAATTCATGGACGGGCAAACTGTGAAGAGAGTCATTATTGTGCCCGGCAAGATCATCAACATCGTGGCGGGGTAAGGCATGCGTCGTCTATTCATCATTGCTACGGCCGTCGTCGTGCTGTCTGCCTGCGTTTTCCATCCGCGCGCCCGGTTGGACCTTCCTGCCTCTCTGGGCCCCGTGTCCGTGGAAACCGCCGATCGTTACAGCCCGCTTGGCCTGGAGCTCGCCAGCGCCTTGGCCCGGTCCGGTGCGACGGCAGCGGTCGCAGGGCAGGCGTCGGCAGCGCTGAAGATCACGGCGGAAAGCTGGCAGACAGCGCCTTTGTCGGTCGATCAATTCGCCCAGGTACGCGAATACGTCACCCGCTACAGGGTTTCGTTCGCGCTGCAGTCTGCCGATGGCCGACCGTTGATCGCAGCGCAGGACATAGAACTCTCGCGCGAATACACCTACGATCAGAACGCGTCGGCCGGTAGCCCGGCCGAACAGGAACTGATCCAGAAGGAACTGCGTCGCGACATGGAAGCGGCCATCCTGCGCCGACTGGACGTCGCGCTCCGCCAGCAGCCCTGATGGAACTACGCGCGGATCGCTTCGAGCGCCAACTCGCCGGCGAGCCGCTGCGGCCGGTTTACTTGATCGCCGGCGACGAGCCGCTGGTGGTACAGGAATGCGCCGATGCACTGCGGGCGCGGGCGCGCGAGCAGGGCTATAGCGAACGCGAAGTGTTCGACGCTGGCGCTGATTTCGACTGGAACACGCTGTCGATGGGCATGGCTTCGCTGAGCCTGTTTGCCAGCCGGCGCCTGTTCGACTTGCGCCTGCCCACTGGCAAGCCCGGGCGCGAAGGCGGCGAAGCGATCCGCGCCTATTGCGAAAATCCGCCGCCGGACACGGTACTGATGATCACTGCGCTCGAATGGAGCAAGCAACACGCGGGTAAATGGAGCGAGGCGATTACCAAGCTCGGCCACCAAGTGACAGTCTGGCCGGTGCGCGTCAATGAATTGCCCGACTGGCTCGAACGCCGGCTGCGTAGTCGCGGCCTGGTCGCCGAGCCGGCTGCGCTGCAACTACTGGCCGAACGGGTGGAAGGCAATCTGCTTGCCGCTGCGCAGGAAGTCGAGAAACTCGCGTTGCTGCTCCGCGCGGGCAGTGGGCCGACCATTGCCATCGACGAAGCGTCCATGGCCGCGTTGGTGGCGGATTCATCCCGCTACGATGTCTTCCAGTTGATCGAAGCGGCGCTCGGCGGCGATGTCGAACGCACGCGTCGGTTGCTGCATGCGCTGCGCGCCGAAGGCGCGCAGGTGCCGGGCCTGATGGCGCTGATTGCGATGGAACTGGTGCGGTTATCTGCGTTGGCGCAAACGTCGGCAGTGGGCGGTGATCTGGCCCAGGCAATGCGCGAGATGCGGGTCTGGGAAAATCGCCAGGCCGCCTACCGGCGCGCCTTGCAGCGGCACTCGCGTGAGCGCTGGTTTGAATTTGCCGGCGAGGCGGGTCGTGTTGACCTGATGTCGAAAGGCCGCCTGCCCGGGGATGCCTGGCTGGCGCTGGAGCGATTGCTCGCGGCCATCGCCGATGCCCGGGTCGTTCGACTGCTGGCCTCGTGACGCTACGACTTCTCTACGGCGGCACCTTCGATCCGGTACATGCCGGTCATTTGGCGGTGGCGCGCGCCGCGCGCGATGCCTTCGGTACCGAGGTCTGCTTCCTGCCTTCCGCCGATCCGCCGCATCGTACGCCGCCGGGTGCCAGCGCCGAGCAACGCGCGCGAATGATTGAACTGGCGGTCGCCGGCGAACACGGATTCGAAATCGATCGCCGCGAACTTCATCGTCCCGGGCCGTCGTATACCGCCGACACGCTCCGGGAATTCCGCCGCGAGCTGGGCGCGCGTGCGCCGATCGCCTGGCTGATCGGTGCCGATGCCTTCGACGGATTGGCGAGTTGGCACGACTGGCGCGTGTTGTTCGAACTGGCGCATTTCGTGGTCGCCGAGCGCACCGGGCGGACCGTGGAAGACCTCGGCGAACCCCTGCGCGCAGCCTGTGCAGGCCGTTGGCTAGCAGCGCCGGCGGCCTTGTTGGAACGTCCAGCGGGCGGTCTGTATCGCCTGCGCAATGTCCTGCATCCCGCCTCGGCGACTGGGGCGCGGGAAGCGCTGGGGGCTGGTCGCGCCGGCGCTGTCGATTTGGGCTGGCTGGCGCCTGCGGTGGCCGCTTATATCGACGAAAACGGCCTGTATCGGCCTTCAAGGCTATAATTGCCCCTTACTCTGCCGAGAACCGCCGTTGACCAGCCAAGCCCATGTCATCAAGACCCGGATGCCGATTCCGGCCCCGACGCCGGAAGCCCTGCTCGAACAGGTGCACGCTGCCCTCGCGGAAATGAAAGCCAAGGACATCGTCGAAATCGACGTGCGCGGCAAGACCAGCATCGCCGACTTCCTGGTGGTGGCTTCGGGTACCTCGACCCGGCATGTGAAGTCGGTCGCTGACGAAGTGGTCCAGTTCGCCAAGAAATGCGGGGTCATGCCGCTGGGTGTCGAAGGCGAGCGCGAAGCCGAGTGGGTACTGGTGGACCTGGGTGATGTGATCGTCCATGTGATGCTGCCGCGCGTGCGCGAGTACTACGCGCTGGAACGCTTGTGGACCGTGGGTGACCAGCCGCCGGAATGAAGGCGCGCCTGATTGCCGTCGGTGAACGTGCGCCGGCATGGCTGGCCGAAGGCTTCGGTGAATACCAGAAGCGCTTGTCGCACTGGCTACCCTTGGAATTGGTTGAAGTGACGCCCGGCCTGCGCGGCAAGGGTCGTGATGCGGTGCGCGCCAGTGCCGACGAAGGTGCGCGGGTACTCGCGGCCTTGCCCAAACAGGCGCACGTCGTTGCATTGGACGGCCGCGGCAAGCCGTACTCGTCGGAGCAATTGGCGCAGCGTCTGGAACACTGGCGCCAGCAAGGTCAGGATCTCGCCTTTCTGATCGGTGGCCCGGACGGGCATGCGCCGGAGGTGCTGGCGGCGGCTGGGGAACATTGGTCGCTCGGCCCACTGACCTTGCCACACATGCTGGTCCGGCTTCTGGTTGCGGAGCAGTTGTATCGCGCTGCCAGCCTGCTCGCGAACCATCCCTATCATCGGGCGTAACCGGTCGCCGTGGCGACCGGCTATCCTTGACCTATGATCTATCTCGCCTCGCAATCGCCCCGCCGGCGCGAACTGCTCGACCAACTCGGCCTCGATTACGGAGTGCTTGAGGTCGTGGTTCCCGAGGTTCGCCTGCCGCATGAACCGCCTGAGGACTACGTCAGTCGCGTGGCGCGCGAGAAAGCCGGCGCCGGATTGTTGCAAGTGATGGCCAATGCGCGCGCCGTGGTGCTTGGTGCCGATACTGAAGTCGTGCTCGATGATCGCGTCTACGGCAAGCCTGCCGATGCCAGGGATGCCCGGCGCATGCTCGACGAATTGAGCGCGCGAACGCATCGGGTGATTTCTGCGGTCTGGCTACTCAGTGCGGATCGCGAAGAGCACGTGCTGTCGGTGTCGGAAGTGCGATTCGCAATCCTGGATGATGCGACCATCCAGGCGTATGTCGCGGGCATGGAGTGGCAGGGCAAGGCGGGTGGCTACGCCATCCAGGGCCGTGCTGCCGCTTTCATCGAACACTTGGCCGGCAGCTATTCTGGGGTGATGGGCTTGCCGTTGTACGAGACCGCGCAACTGCTGAAAAAATTTGGAGCCCTGTCTTGAGAACCGCACCGTGAGCGAAGAGATCCTGATCAATGTCACGCCGCGCGAGACGCGCGTCGCGCTGGTCGAGAACGGCATGCTGCAGGAACTGCACATCGAGCGCGCCAGCCGGCGCGGCGTGGTTGGCAACATCTACCAGGGGCGCGTGCAACGGGTCATGCCCGGCATGCAGGCAGCGTTCGTGGATATCGGCCTGGATCGCGCTGCGTTTCTCCACGCCTCCGACATCCTGCGCATCCCGCAGGTGCCGGTTGGCGAAGATGAGGACGTACCGTCATTGCCGACGCCACCGCCGCCGATCAGCGCCTTGGTGCAGGAAGGCCAGAAAATCGTTGTGCAAGTCGTGAAAGACCCGATCGGCAGCAAGGGCGCGCGCTTGACCACGCAGATTTCGATTCCATCGCGTTGCCTGGTGTTATTGCCGCATTCGCGGGTGATCGGTATTTCGGCGCGTATCGAAGATGAGGAAGAGCGTGCTCGTCTGAAATCGATCATGGCCGAATTGGCCGAAAGCACCGGGCTGGGCTTCATCGTCAGGACCAATGCCGAAGGACTGGCGGCCGAGGCATTGGCCGAGGATGTGGACTACCTGCGCCGCGCCTGGCAAGTGATTGGCGAGGACAGTGCGACGTGTCCGGTTGGCCAACGCATCTACGAAGACCTTACCCTGCCGTTACGCGCGGTTCGCGACCTGATGCGCAAGGACGTTGACAAGGTCCGGGTTGATTCGCATGAGAGTTTCGACCGCCTGCTCGCGTTTGCGCGGCAGTTCATGCCTGATTTGGCCGAGCGGGTGGAACATTACTCGGGTGAGCGCCCGATCTTCGACCTATATGGTGTCGAAGATGAAATCCAGCGCGCTTTGCTCAAGCAGGTGCCGCTCAAGTCCGGCGGCTACCTGATCGTGGACCAGACCGAAGCCATGACTACCGTTGATGTCAACACTGGCTCGTTCCTGGGCCAGCGCAATCTTGAAGAAACCGTGTACCGCACCAATCTGGAAGCGGCGCAGTCGGTGGCGCGGCAATTGCGGCTGCGCAATCTGGGCGGAATCATCATCATAGATTTCATTGACATGACGGACGACGAACACAAGCGTCAGGTATTGCGCACGTTGGAGAAAGGCCTGGCTCGCGATCATGCCAAGACCACGGTCTACGACTTTTCGCCGTTGGGGCTGGTCGAGATGACGCGCAAGCGCACGACCGAAAGCCTGGAACGCCAGTTGTGCGAACCCTGTCACGAGTGTGGCGGCCGCGGCAGCTTGAAGTCCAGCGAGACGATAATCTACGAAATCTTCCGCGAGATCACCCGGGCGGTCCGCCAGTTCGAGGCGGACCAGCTGTTGGTCATCGCTGCGCCCGTGGTCGTGACCAGGATCACCGATGAAGAATCCGCGGCGGTGGCCGAACTCGAGGAGTTTCTCGGCAAGGGCATCCGCTTCCAGGCCGACGAGCAATACGCACAGGAACAATACGACGTGGTGCTGCTCTAAGCGCGATGCCCATGCCGATGCGCCGACGGATCCGCCACGCCCGCCGCTGGTTCGGTTACGGCACGCTCGTGGCGCTGATTGCGCTGGCATTGCTGGTGGGCGTTGCCAATCAATTGCTGCCGATGGTCGAACGCCATCCCGATCGCATCGCCGCATGGCTGTCCGAACGGGTTGGCGAACCGGTGCGCTTCTCGCATGCGCGGGCGGAATGGACGCGGCGCGGCCCGCGCTTCACGCTCGACGATCTGCGCGTCGGAGAGGGTGCGAGCACGCTCGACATCGGTCGTGCGCAGTTGCAGATCGCCATGTATTCGGGGTTGTTTCCGGGACATCCGCTGACCGAGCTGAAGGTACGGGAATTGGCGCTGACGCTGGTCCAGGAAAAGGATGGGCGTTGGCATGTAATCGGTTTGCCGGGGCAGGAAGCTGGTGTCGATCCGCTTGACCGTCTGGAAGGATTCGGTGAGCTCCAGATCGAGAAAGCAAGCTTCAAGATACAGTCCGCGCGGCTTGGCCTGAACCTGGCGTTCCCGCGCGTTGACGTGCGCTTGCGTGTGTATGGCAATCGCCTGTTGGTTGGTGCCTCGGCATGGGCGCGTGCGAGCAGCAGGCCGATGTCGGCGGTGTTGGATCTTCGCCGGGATAACCATGACGGGCAGGTCTGGGTCGGTGGCGACCACCTCGCCCTGCTCGACTGGGCATCGGTGCTGGCGCATGTCGGCCTGCAGCCACTCAAAGGTACGGCCGAAATGGGGGTCTGGTTGGATCTGCACGATCAACGGATTGGCGCCGCCACCGTCCAGGCGACCATCGAAAACCTGTCGCTGCGCTCTTTGCCAACGCTTGCTGGCAGCACGGCAACGGTGAAGCCAGATTCCTTGCATTTCGACGAACTTCGCTCCACTGCACGCTGGCGGGCCGTCGGCAACAGTTGGCAGATTGACGCGCCGCGGATGAGCGTGCGCCAGGGCAAACAGGTCGCAAGCCTCGACGGCCTGCGCATCGTCGCTGGCGAGCAATTAGGGCTGTACGGCAGGAATCTTGATTTCTCGCCGCTGGCGGCGGCGTTGTGTCTGGTGGATCGGGTACCGATACCGCTGCGCGAATTCCTTTGCCAGACGCAGCCTGAGGCGACGGTAGGTGAAGTGGCGATCCATGGCCGTCGCGGTGGCCACATGAATGGCCAGATGGTGCTGAGCCGATTGAGCCTGCGTCCATACGGCAATTATCCTGGTGTATCCGGTTTGGCCGGGACGATAAAATTCGACGAACACGGCGGCGTGATGCAACTGGCCGGAACGCCGGTGCGGGTGAACTGGCCAATCGGTTTTCGTGATGCGATTGAGATGCGTCCGACGGGCGGTTTCGGACTTTGGCGCGATGGCGATCTCTGGACCGTGGGCAGCCACCGGTTGCGGCTACAGGGTGACGATTTCGGCGCTGACGTCCGAATCCAGCTTGGCTTCCGGCCGCAAGGCGCGCCTTTGCTCGACCTGTCGGCGGACCTCGATGCGGCCGACGTGGATGTGGCGAAGAAGTTCTGGATCCTGCACAAGATGCCGCCGTCGGTGGTTGGCTGGCTGAACGCGGCGCTGGTAGCGGGCACGGTGCGAAACGGGCGCATCGTCATTGGCGGCGATCTCGGCCACTGGCCGTTCCGCGGGCGATCCGGTGTTTTCGATGCACGCGCGACCTTGCAAGATTCGACCCTGCATTTCAACGATGGCTGGCCGGCCGGTGAGCACCTCAACCTGGACCTCGATTTCAACGGTCCGGGCATGGCCGTTCGGGGCAACGGTGAGTTGGCGGGCAACAGGATCACCCGGTTGGTTGGGGGCATCGAGGACTTCCACGCTCCCATGCTCGATCTGGATATCGGCAGCGAGGGCGACGCCTCGAAACTCCGCACATTGTTGCTGGCCAGCCCGCTCAACCGCAGTTACGGCGAGCACCTGAAGGCCGCTTCGGTGACCGGCGCCGCGCGTGTGGCGCTGGTCATGGCGATTCCATTGGGTCACCAAGCCGGGGGCCACGAATCCGACGCGCACAAGCTCGATGGCACGCTTGACCTCGCGAACGCCGAGCTTTCCGATTCCCGTTGGGGCATCACGCTGACGCATGTGAATGGTACGACCCGCTTCAGCAACAACGGGTTTGCAACACAGGACCTGATTGTGCAATTCGACAAACAGCCCGGCGTCTTCAATCTTGCCGTGGGCGAGTTTGTGCAAGATCGCAGCATGGCGGCAATCGCCAGCCTTGACGGCCGTTTCGCAACCTTGGGATTGATCAATCGCTACCCCGAACTTGCCTGGTTGCAACCACATCTCACGGGCAGCAGCGATTGGCGTTTGGGCTTGCGCGTTCCGGCGGCGACACCAAGTATGCCCGCTGGCCCGGCGCAGCTGAGGATATCGTCGGACCTGGTCGGCACGCGCATCAGCTTGCCGGCGCCTCTGGACAAGCCGTCGTCCGCCGCGCTGGCGCTCGAGATGCAGGCAGCGGTTCCGGCAGAGCAGGGCGAAGTGAACCTGCGTCTCGGCAACTTGATGCGTTTTCGCGGCATCCTGCGCCCGAAAACGCCAATGTCCGGCGTCATTGTATTCGGTGATGGCATCGTGCCCGCCCCGATTACGCAGGGCTTGATTGTCCGTGGATCTACTCCGACCCTGGATGCCACTGGCTGGTCCGGTGCCTCGGCCAGCAGTGAAGGTGCATCGGTACTTCGCGAGGTGGACTTGCAGGCGCGACAAATGCTTTTGCTGGATCGGCCTTTCAACAACACGCATCTGTCACTCACGCGAACGAGCGCATCCACCCTGCTCCAACTCAAGGGCGAGGGCGTCGATGGCAGCGTTGATATTCCCAGTGAAGGCGGTCGCGTCGTGCAAGTGCGCTTTGCCAGGCTCTACCTGCCTGCGGCAAACGCCGCCCCGGCGCAAGCCGCCACCGCCAGTGATCTGGTCAGCGCCAGCCCGGAGGCTCCATCGCAGCTGCCGCCGTTGCGGGTGAATATCGCCGACTTGCGCCTGGGCCAGGCGCAACTGGGCCAGGCCGAACTCGTTACCACGCGCACCGAGTCCGGCATGCGTGTCGACAAATTCCAGACCCGCGCCAAGAATCTCTCGATCGATGCCACCGGCGATTGGTCACGCGTCAATGATGCGACCCGCTCGGACTTCCGGATCGAATTCCACGCCGGCAGCCTTGGCCAGATGCTCGATTCCTTGGGGTTCGCCAACATGGTGCAGGGCGGCAAGACCCAAGCCACGCTTGTCGGGCAATGGCCAGGTTCACCGGGCGAGTTCAGCCTTGCCAGGGTTGCCGGTACGCTCAAGGTGAGTGTCGGCGAGGGGCGCTTGCTTGATGTCGAGCCAGGTGGTCCGGGCCGCGTACTTGGCCTGTTCAGCCTGGCCGAAATACCGCGTCGGCTGACCTTGGACTTCAGCGATTTCTTCGCCAAGGGATTTTCCTTCAATGAAGCCGCCGGCGATTTCCGCTTCGCTGACGGCATGGCGCGTACCGACAATCTGCACATCAACGGGCCGGCAGCGGAAATCCGTATCACTGGAACCACTGGCTTGCGCGATCAAGTCTACGACCAGCAAGTGGAAGTGCTGCCGAAAGCCGGTGGCATCCTGCCCGCGCTAGGCATGTTGGCCGGCGGACCCGCAGGCGTCGCCATTGGCGTGGTTGCGCAGGCGATTATGCAAAAACCGCTCAAGCAGACCACGCGCGTGCTCTACCATGTCACCGGGCCATGGGCCAAGCCGCAGGTCGATGTGGTGGAGCGCGGCCCGAAACGCACTACGCCCCCGACTACTTCGAGAAACCCGTGACTCCAACCTTGCTCTTTGCCGAATCGAAATTGCTCGCGCCCGGCGGCCTCGGTTTGACCGATCTCGATCATGCTTTCGCGCGCCTGATGGGTCCGGGTGTGGATTTCGGCGACCTGTATTTCCAGCACAGCCGTCGCGAGAGCTGGACGGTGGAAGACGGTATCGTCAAGGACGGCGCGCATTCGATCGAACAGGGCGTGGGTGTGCGGGCGATCAGCGGCGAGAAAACCGGCTTCGCCTATTCCGACGATATCCGCAGCGAGGCCTTGATCGAATCCGCCGCCGCCGCACGCGCGATCAGCCGTGAAGGCAGCCAGCATAGGGCCGGCCGGCAGATCGTCGTTCCCGGGCGGCAGTTGTATTCCAGCGAGGATCCGATCGAAGGCATGGCGCCGGAAACAAAAGTGGCCAAGCTGCGCGAGATCGATGCTTTCGTCCGCGCGCTCGATCCGCGCGTGCAGCAGGTAATCGTCAGCCTCACCGGTGCGATCGACACGGTGCTGGTCGCACGCAGCGACGGCATCATCGGCTCGGATGTGCGGCCGCTGGTCCGCTTCAACGTGCAGGTGATTGTCGAACATGCCGGCCGGCGCGAATCCGGTTATGCCGGTGGTGGCGGCCGTTATTCCTACGAAAATTTGTTCTCCGGCGAACGCCCGCAAGCTATCGCGCGCGAAGCCTTGCGTCAGGCGCTGGTCAATCTCGATGCGGTGGATGCGCCTGCCGGCGTGATGCCCGTGGTGCTCGGCCCCGGTTGGCCGGGCGTGTTGCTGCATGAAGCGGTCGGGCACGGCCTGGAGGGCGATTTCAACCGCAAGGGCACATCGGTTTATTCAGGGCGCATGGGTGAACGGGTCGCGGCGCCCGGCG